>JAYTSV010000142.1:0-56936 GCA_043745465.1 Fimbriiglobus sp. | reverse complement strand
TCCGACGCCGACTGATCCGCCGGTTCCCGCGCTTCTGCCGAGCCGTCAACTCCTTGCCCTTGGGCTTGCGCGTCGGCGTCTCCATCCCCGTGCCCAGGTACGCCGTGTCCCCGCACGCCGGCACGCCCGCCGGAACCTTCACCCCCGCCCGGTCGGACACCCGCTCGTCGTGCGTCGAGCCGGCGAACGACTTCGACACGCACGCGACCCGCAGCCGCCGCGGCTTCCGGCCCGGACCCGGCTTCTTCTTCTTCCGGACCACCACGACCTGGTGCTCGATCGTGTGCCGCTTCTTCTTCCCCGAGTCGTACGCCCGCTGGCCCCGCTCGGGGCGGTTCGTCGGCCGCTCGGTGGCGTCGAAGAACAGCTCCCGGACCTCGTCCCGGGACAGCTCGACCTTCCGCTCGGGGATGCGGAAGACGCCCGCCAGGAGCGGCTCGATCCGGCGGTTGGTGCGGCACGCGGTGCTGTCGTCGACGCCGAACAGGAAGCCGAGGAAGGCGTGCGGGACGTAGGTCCGGTAGTCGATCAGCAGCATCAGGAGTTGGTCGGCCAGCGCCAGGGCGAACGGGGGACCCGCCCCGATTCGCCGCTTCCGCCCTTTGCGTCGGCCGCGCCGGGCCTGGGCCGCCTCTCGGGCGGCCGTCACGTCGGTCAACAGCCGGTCGAACGGGGCCGGGGTCAACCCGGTCAGTCGGCGGAACGTCTCGGGCTACTTCAGGAGACGGGCGGAAGGTGTCATCCCCACGTTCTACAGCTTCAGACCCCTATTGTGCAGCAGGTCTAATGACAAGACGGAGAATTTCCATGCCTCGAACCAAGGGTGGCGCGGTCGGACCGAAGGCGATGCAACTCGTCGTGCGGTTGAACGCGCAATTGGACGCGGACGTGCGGGCGGCTGCCGAGGGGCTGGGCATCGACGTCTCGAACCTGGTCCGGATGGTGTTGACCGAGCACATCGCCGAGTACATCGGGCGCGGCCTCAGCGCCCGGAAGCGGGTCGGCGTTGCCGGGGAAAACGTGCCGAGTCCTTCCGAGCCGGACGGCGAGGCAACCCGCCCCGTCCGCACCCTCGACATCGGGTGAAGGGACGACGGTCTCGGGAGGGGACGCCGGGACAGTTACAGGGCGTCGCCGCGGATCGACCGTCGCTCCGCCCGGCGGGAGCGGCGATTTCTCGACGCAGATCGCGGGCCGGTTCGGCGGGCCGTTCGCGCCCGGGAGTCACGCCGGAGGAGGGGCTGTCCGTGTTCACCGTGAAGCAGACGGCCGAACGGCTGGGGGTGTCGGCGTCCCTGGTCTACGGGCTGTGTTCCGCCGGCCGCTTGCGGCACGAGCGGTACGGCTTGGGCCGGGGGACGATCCGCGTCCCGCCGGACGCCCTGGACGAGTACCGCCGGGCCCAGACCGTGCCGGCCCTGAACCGGGTCGGCCCGACCCCGACCCCGACCCCGGCCGCCAAGCCGGTGCAGTTCAAGCACCTCACGATCCCGTAGCCGTCGGGTCCGGCCGACCCGACCGGTGACGCGGGGAAAGCGGCCTTGGAGTCGTTGTGTTCGTTCGTCTCACTTCTAGCCGAAGTCGCCGCGTCGCCTACCGAACGGACGAAGGCCGACTTCGCCGGGCACGTCTGACGGACGTTCACGACTCCGGAGCAGGTTGTGGTCGTGGGCGACAACTCGTCGACGTACTGCTCGGTGACGCTGGTCGTCCTGATCGCCACGCAGGTGACTCTCCCGGCCGGAACCACGGGGCCGACCAGGTCGAGCGTGCTGGAACCGGTGGCGAGTCGGCCGGCGTTCTCGTCCGACCTGTGACGGCGGATTCGGTTCGCGGTCGTGCCGAAGCCCAGCTCTGACAGAACCCGGCGGATTCCGACGCCCCAGAACCGGATTTCTGTTCAGGGCTCGTAGCCGCGGCCCCACTGACCGGCTCACTCCGCCTTGTTCAACTGGTCCCGCAAGTAGCCGTGGTGGTCGGAAACGTGGGAGTACACGCGGTTGAGCATGGCCGAGTCCGAGTGCCCCATGAGCGCGGCCACGGTGATGCTATCCAGCCCCGCTTCGAGCTTGCGGGTGGCGAACCCGTGGCGGATCGAGTCCAGAGCGTACTTCGTCCCCAGCTTGCCCTTCAGCCGGCAGAACCGGCAGTTGACCGCGGACGTGGTCCACGCGATGCCGTCGGCGTTGCGGAACACCGACCCGCCCTTCGCCCGGCCCAGCAGCCGGGTCAGGATTTCCTCGGCGCGGGGCGTGGTCAGGATCACGCGGAACTTTTTCTTCCCCTTCGCCTCCTTGCGGCGGGAAGACTACCCGGTGACTGGCGACATCGACGTGCCGCGCCTCGACGCGCTTGACCTCTTGGGGGCGGCACCCGGTCTCCCAACTGAACTCCAGCAGGTCGCGGAACGGGTCGCCGGGCTGGTAGCTGTTCAGGATCGCGGCGAACTCGTCGGGGGTGATGACCTGCTCGCGCTGGCCCGCCGCCGGCTTCTTGATCTTGCGGACCGGGTTGGCGGCGACGTACCCGAGTTCCTCCGCCCAGTTGAACGCCCGCTGTACGGCCCCGGTGGCGTTCCGGCGGTAGGTCGGCCCCCAGGCGGGGTGGGCGTCGAGCCACTCGACGACGTGGTACGGCTTCAGGTCGAGGGCGGGCAGGGTGCGGGCGGTCTTCAGGTGGTCGCAGAAGGCCTGGAGGTGCCAGGCGTAGCCGGCGTAGGTCCGGGCGGCGCGGTGCTTCTGGCACCACTCCAAATACTTCTCGAAGAGTACGGCCAGCGTGAGGTCGGGGCTTCGGAGCGATTCCGCGGCGGCCTTCGGGGCGGGCGCTTCCGACATAAGGGCGTGGAAAGCCACCCACGCCGCCATTTCGGTGGCGATCATTTTGGGGCCGGGGCAGAGTTTGACCTGCCGGGAGGCGATCTGGACGTATCAGTCGTCGCGGGTGGAGCTGAAGAACGGCTTGGGGCTGTGGGCCATGACAGAGACCTCCCGTGTATTGTGCGGGTGGGAGGCGTCTTCTCTGCTAGAGTTCTCTGCCGCACGCGGGCAGAATCACTAAAAACCAAGTACACCCAGTAGGATTTGAACCTACAACCTTCGGTTCCGTAGACCGACGCTCTATCCAGTTGAGCTATGGGTGCTTGTACCAGAATCTTACGCGACTCCTGCGGCGTGTCAACAGTCGGCGGCGCGCGATTCCCGGACTCGGGCGACGATCCGAATTGACGGGGCCGGCTGGCAGGGGTATTCGAGGCGGCAACGGGGGGCGGTTATGCGGACTGGGGCGTTACTCGCGGTGCTGATGTTCACGGGGTGCAGTACGGCCCCGGTGACGAATCTGCTCGACTGCTTCGTGCCGAGCCGGTACGAGGCGAACCGGGATTTGCCGCGTAAGCCGCGCGAACGGGACGGCGCGCCGCTGCCGCCGGGGATTTTCCTCCCTGAGCCTCGGGACGCCCGGGACGGCGGGCGGCGGGTCGGGTTGGGCGAGCCGGTGGGCGAGCCGGCTTCACCGTTCGTCCGCTGAGTGTGCGGCGTCACGGCGAGGCGGGCAGGGCCAATTCGGCGAGCGGGTGCTTGACGAGGAGTCGCTTCCAGAGTTTGACCCAGGCGCGGTATCCTTTTTTCCCCGCCGTGCCGCGGGCGGCGACTTCGGTCTTCATCTTGGCGACGGCCGGGCGGACGAGCTTGGCCGATGCGGGGTGGAAGCGATGCACGTCCGCGAGGACGGCGGCCAGGCGGGCCGTGGCGACTTCGCCGTCTTGCACGTCGCCCAAGTGTTCTTGCAGCGCCTCGACCGCTGGATACAGGGTCTCGCGGAACGGTGCCGCGTAGCAGTCGGCGAACAGTTCCATCGCGTACCGCAACTGTTTGCCGGCGATCCGCAGGGCGTGCAATTCGTCGGCCGTCGTCGGATCGGAATCCAGTTGCGCGGCGAACCGCGTCATCAAGTCGGTGAGTGCTTCCTCGGCGACGGTGGCGAACGGCTCGTCGTCGCCGAGCTTGAGCGCGCCCAGGAGGTGGTCGCTGCCGGCTTCGAGGCGTTCGATTCGCGCGACCGCGACGGCGTCGAGTTCTCGTTGAACGGCGGCGCGCCAGCCGAGGGAGTACGTCGTCAAGAACTCGCGGGCCTCGTCCATGCCGGGCTTCTGGAGGCTCGGAGAGGTTTCGAGACTTTTGGCGAACACGTCCCAGTCCCGGGCGGGGCCGGCGGCCGACCGAATCGTGCGGAGCGTGCCGCGGAGTTGCTTGTACGCCTTCGCGGGAACGAGCGGGCGGAAGAGCCGCAAGGCCGCGCCGGCGCGGCGGGTGGCGACCCGGAGTTGGTGGACGTTTTCGACCGCGCCGGGCTGCTCGGCGGCGAGCGGCAGGTAGTGCCGCACGCTGCCCAGGCGGGCCGCCAGGACCGCCCGCGCGGCGTCCACCGCCGGCGTGTCGGGCGTCAGCCCCTCGATCCATTTCCCCTCGGCCATCGCGTTACCCCTCGTCGAAATTAGCGGCCGTAAAGCTCGCCGATGTGTGCCGCCTGTTCGCGCGCGCTCAGCCACTCGGCGACTTCGCGGGTGCCGCCGCGCAACTCCTCGACCTGCATCTGCTCCGCGGCCACGGCCGCCGCCGCGTCGCGCGGGATCGGCAGGTAGGTGCGCTCGAACTCGTCGGTCAACTTGCGCTGCAGGCGGCGGGCGAACTCGCCCCGGATCGCCGCCCACCGCACCGGCAGCGCGAACAGGATGAGGACGTGCAGGGCGACCAGCGTGCCGAGCGTGACGTACACCGGCAGGAGGACGTGGAAGAACTCCGGCGTCAGCCCCTCGACGAAAAAGCGCCAGAGTAATACCGCGATCGACGAGATCAAAACCGCCTCGGGGACGAAGTTGCCCAGCACGCCCACGACGCCGCGCACGACTCGCCGCAGGCCGGTCGGCTTGACGACTTCGGCCTCGACTTCGGTCAGGGCCTCGACGACGGACCGGGTGACGCGGTCCTCCCAGTCGAGCTTCAGCGTGCCCGTCGTCCGGTCGTTAATGACGGCGAGCGGGAAGCCGGACGTACTCGTTTCGATGAGGAGGCGGCTCGTCAGCGCGGCCATGCGCTGGGACAGAACCCGCTCGCTGGCCGTGCGCGAGCAGGACCGGACGAAGCCGGCCAGATTCCAGTCGGTCGCACTTTCGGCTTTGGCCCCGCGCAACTTGCCGACGAACGGGACGCGGTCGCGCAGCGAACTGCCGACGTACCGGAGCTTGGTGGTGACGCGCAAGTAGCCGGCCATCAGTCCGCGGAAGCGCTGGTGGCCGCGCTGGCTGAAGTGCTGCTCGACCTCGTTTTGAAACGGCTCCAGGGTGCCGACGAGGACTTCGCTTTGGGCCTCGGCCTCGGCGGCCAACTCGCGCTCCCAGCCGGCCTCGACCTTGCGGGCCGGGGCGGTGATGTCGGGCGGGCGGACCGCTACGAGCGACTGCTCGACTTGCTCCAGAAGCTGGCCCACGCCGCGGGCCTTGACGGCGTCGATTTCGAGCCGCGTCAGGCCGAGTTCGAGCCAGTCGCGCAACGCCGGGAACTGCTCGCCCGGCGGCAGATTTTCCGGCACGGCGTCCGGCGAATCGACCCAGCGTTGCGCCGCCGTGCGGAACAGCCGGGGGTTCTCGAAGCCTTCGGACTTCAAGTCGCGGAGCAGGTCGTCGTCCGGTCGCAGGCCGGCGGCCCCGGCGTCCAGGCACCGGTCCCACTTGTTGAGCACGAAGGCGAAGGCCCTGCGGCGGCGCTGCTCCTTGAAAATCTCCCAGCCGAGTTGGTCGTGGTACTTCTCCTGAGAGCCGACGTACAGGACCACGTCGGCCACGGGCAAGAGTTCGCGCAGGCGGTCGCGGTTGGCGGTGTCGTTGCTGTCGAGGTCGGGGGTATCGACGATCACCTTGTCGCGCAGGCTGTCCCGGTCGTGCCGGCTCAGGCGGCACAGGCGCAACGCGGGGTCGAGGCGGTCGGGGTTGACCGACTGGTGGAAGTAGACGACGGGGTCGCGGGTCGTCGGCCGGGTGTACGACGCCTGCGCGACCGGGGCACCGGCGAGGGCGTTCATCAGCGTCGATTTGCCGACCCCGGTGCCGCCCATGAGCATGACGACGAGGACGGGCCGTTCGATGTCGAGGCCGTCGGCCTTCCGCTTCAAGTCTTCGGCCAGCCCCTCGACCTCCGCGCGGGCGACGAGCGAGACGGGGTAGCGCCGCCGGGCGTCGAGCCACTCGCGCAGCCGGCGTTCGAGCGACCGCAGCAGCGGCGCGAGGGTGCGCAAAAATGGCGACGGGGCAGCACCGGGGGCACTCATGACGCCACGACCTCCGCGGCGACGGGCGGGGCAGGGGGGGGCGGGATTGTCGCGGGGGCCAGGCGGGCGGCGAGTTCGCGGATCGTCGCCGGCACGCGCAAGAGGACCTGTTGCAACTTCTGCATCGCCGTGCCGCCCGAGGTCGGCCAGTCGATGAGGCGTTGCGCCAACGGCAGACTCAGTTTCTCCCGCACCAAGGCGAGCCGGTGGTTGCGCAGCCGCGACCGGCCCAACTCGACGACTTGCCGCACGACCAACTCGACGACTTGCCGGCTCACCGACACGACGAGCGGGATCAGCAGCAGTTGGTACAGGCTCGGCACCCAGGTAAAGTAAACGGTCGCGCCGACGGCCGCGAGGTCGATGGCGAGCACGAGCAACCGCAGGAACAAAAGCGGCACCGGGTGGGCGGCGAGGCGGTCGGGGACGGCCTTCGCCGCGGCGTCGAGTTCGTCGGTCTCGGCCGCCTCGTAGTCGCGGTACAGGGCCTCGAAGGCGTCGAACGTTTGGGTTTTCAGCCCCGCGTCGAACCCGTGCGTCACCTGCTTCCACACGGGGTGGCTGGCGGCCCGGCGGAGGGCGTCGGCTTGCAGCGAGTCGAGCATCGCGGCCAGGGCCGTGGCCAGGACGACCCGCTCCGGCTGGGTCGGCATCTCCGGCCGCGCGAGCAACCGCGCGACTTCGTTGCGGGCGTAGCGGTACGGCAGGCGGAGCAGGGCGAGGGTCGCACTGATCACCTTGCCCGGCCCCGGCAGTTCGAGCATTTCGACGACCTGCTCGCGGGTCCGGTCGAAGCGGCGGAAGGTCTCGCCGGACAGGAACTCGCGGGCGTACCGCTTCTCGAAGTCCGCGCGGCCGGCTTCGACCAGGCCGCGCCACAGGTCGAGTTCCGTCAGGTCGCGGCGGGCCACGTCGAGCAGCCCGTCGCCGGCCGTTTGCAGGTAGACCATCGCGTTGCGGGTGGTACGGGCGCGGGTCGCATCCGGCGTCGGGCACAGGGCGAGCAATTGGTTCAACAAGGCGACGCGGTACTTCGCGCCCAGGCCCGCCGGGTCTTTGCGGACTTCCGGCGGCAGGTTCGGCACGGCGACGCACGGGATCGGCGGAATTTCGCCGCCCTCGTCGCGCGGCAGTCGGCCGAGGACTTCTTGCCGGAAGTGTTCGGCGAGCGCCTCGGCGTCCCCGTCGCGCATCTTCGTCAGGACGACGACGACCGCCTTACCGGCGCGGACCACGTGGTGTAGAAACTCCGTCGGCACCGCGTCGTTGTACCGCTCGTCGGACGCGACGTAGACGACCACGTCCGCCAGGCCGACGACCTCCATGAGCCGGCCGACGTACCCGGTCGAGGCCCACGTCGTCATGTCCGGGCAGTCCCAAATGACGAAGTCGCCGAGCGGGTCCGCGCCGGGTTGCGGCGGGATGCGGCGGACCTGGTACACGTCCTCGTCGAGGTCGGCCGGCTTGACCTCGACGAGCCGGTTGAGCGGGCCGAGGAAGCCGAGCGTCGTCGGCCAGGTCGAGCCGAGCGCGGCGGGCAGGAAGGCCGTGGGGTGCCGCGTGTACCCGGCCTGCGGGTTGGCTTCGGCGACGACGCTCCCGGCCAGGAAGTTGACGACCGTACTTTTGCCCGCGCCCGCCCCGCCGACGACCGCCAGGAACAACGGCTTCGGCGGCTGGGCCTCCGCGGAGGGGCCGACGACGTTGCGCGTCAGGGCCGCCGCCATGCGCAGGTGCGCGGCGTGGTCGGCCAACTCGGGCTGCTTCAGGCAATGGCCTTCCAGCCAAGCGAAGTCGTCCGCGAGTTGCCGCAGCTTCGACCGTTGGTCGTGTACTTCCATGAGGCCCATTATCGGGAAGTGACCCACGTTCCGACCAACGGGAAGTTCGGCGAATCAAGATCGGAACGTCGGTCGGGCCGTCGAACCGGGCGACCGGTCGAATGCGAACCCCGACGGGTCGAGGGGCGAATCCGCGCCGGTCACCAGCGCGCGGACCAGCGCCGCCGTGCCGACCGAGAGTTGAATCCCGGCGCGGAAGTGGCCCACCGCGGCGATGACGTTGGAGTGTCCCGGCACCCTCGCAATGGTCGGCACGCCGTCCGCCGACCCGGGCCGCAAGCCACTCCAGGCCGCCTCGACTTCGCACTCGCGCAAGCCCGGCACGAGGTCGCGGGCGAACGCCGACAGCCCGGCGACCCCGGCGGGCGTATTGCCTTTCGCAAAGCCCGCTTCCGGTTCCTCCGTCGAGCCGACGAGAACTCGGCCGTCGCGCCGCGGCACGACGTACCGCTTGCTGCGGAGCAGTATGTGCGGCACCAACCCCGGCCGCCCGTGGAACAGAACGATTTGCCCGCGGACCGGGTGGACCCACTGCGACTGTCCGAGTGGCGCGAGCAGCTCGTTCGCCCACGCACCGGCCGCGACGAGGTACTGACGGGCCGTCCGTAAACCGCCGTCCGCGAGCGTCGCGCCCGTGACAAGTCCGTCACGAAACTGCCAGCCCTCCACAGCGGTGCCCGGTGTCGTGCGGACGCCCCGCTTCTGACAGGCCGCGATTAGCGCTCTCAGGTGTCGAGGGTTGCGGACCTGGGCGAAGCCGGGGAGGTGCCACGCCGACAGGCCCGGGGGTGTGACGACGCCTCCGCACCCGTCCTTGAGCCGCTCGACGGCCAATCCCTCCGCACGCCACAGGGCAAGGTACTCGGCCTCTTCGTCGGGCGTGAGGAACTCGATGCCGCCGCAGACGGTGAACTCGTTGTCGATCCCGGTCTCGTCGAACAGTCGCTTCGAGAAGTCCGGGAAGTGCGCCGCCCCGTAGGCGCGGAGCTTGTCGAGGGGCGTCGGCGCGCGGTCGAAGTTTCCCGGCGGCACGATCCCGGCCCCGGCCCACGACGCCTCCCGGCCGAACTCGCCGCGCTCGACGATCTCGACGCGCAAACCCGCGTCCGCCAGGGCGACGGCGCAACTCAGCCCGATGATGCCGCCGCCGAGAATCAGCACGTCCAAGCGCTCGCTCATGGCGGTATTCTATCGCTCGAACTCCGCTTGACGCCCCGCCGAGTCGCGGACATAACCGGGCAAAATCCGCCACCCTCCGGAGACGCCGCGATGCGATTCATGCTCGTCACCACGTTCGCCACCAGCCTGTTCGCCGGCCACGTATTCGCCCAGGTCGCCACCCCAGTCGCTGCGCCGGCGGTGTCGGACGAGGTCAAGAAGCTCAAGGGCTTCTGGAAGTGCGAGTCGATCCAGTTCGACGGCGTCGAACGGATGGCCAACCCCAAGGAGCGCGAGGCACTGACGCTCGTCGTCAAGGACGGCGAGTACCGCATGTTCACGGTCAGCGACCCCGTGAAAAACCTGCACCTGCGCCTGTTCACCGGCGAAATCGCCCTCGACGCCGGGACCAACTCGTTCACGCTGACTGTGGTGGACGGCCGCGAGAAGGGCAAGAAGGTCCACGGTATTTACGAGTTGACCGCGGACAAGTTCAAGACCTGCTACGGCCCGGCCGACAAACCGCGACCGACGAAGTTCGAGGCCCCCAAGGACTCGGGCCTGTTCGTCGAGAGCTGGAAGCCGGAAGGCGTCAAGCCGGCGGCGGGCGGCCTCGGAAAAGTCGCCGGCGGTATGTAGAGTAACTCCGCCCCCGTCCGCGTGAACCCGCGGCGCGGCGGCGTTGTCTCACCCGCATGATTGCCACCAGGATCGAGTCCCCGCCGATGATGGACGCCCACACGCTCGGGCTGCTCGAGTTCGACAAGGTCCGCGAACTCCTCGCCGGCTACGCCTCGACGACTCTCGGCCGCGAACTCGCCCGGCAAGTCGAGCCGCTCACGCCGCTCGCCGCCGTCCGCAAGGAGCAAGAACTCGTCGGCGAGATGGTCATGGCCCTCACGGCCAACCAGTCCCCGCCGTTCGGCGGCTTCCACGACGTGCGGCTCGTGGTCCGCCGCGCCGCCATCGGCACCATGCTCAGCGCCGAACAACTCCTCCAGGTCTCCGAGACGCTGACCTGCACCGGGGCCATGTACCGCTACCGGATGCGGCTCGACCAGCGGCACGCCGGCCTCATCGACCTGCTCGGCGGCATCGAAGACCTCGGCGTCACGGCCAAGACGATCGGCGGGTGCCTCGACGGCCGCGGCCACGTCCTCGACATGGCCAGCCGCGAACTCGCCGCCGTCCGGCAGAAACTTTACGACCTCGAAGAGAAGGTCAAGGCCGAGGTCAAGCGGCTGCTGCGCGACCCCGAGTTGCGGAAAATCTTGAGCTACCCGAACGCCACCGTCAACGGCGACCATTACGTGTTGCCGGTGTCCGCGAACCACCGGCACAAGATCACCGGCGTCGTCCACCGCGTCAGTTCCACCGGCGAGACGGTGTTCATCGAGCCGGCCAGCGTCGCCAACCTGAGCGTCGAGCGGGTCACGCTGAAGGCCGAGGAGGACCGCGAGGTCAAGCGGGTTTTGCGCCGCCTCAGTGCGGAGGTCGGCCGGGTCGCGCGGCCGTTGATCAACGCCCTCGACGTGATCGCCAAGCTCGACCTGTTGACGGCCAAGGCGCGCTTCGGCCGCGAGTTCGACATGACCGCCCCGGACATCAACACCGACGGCCGGCTCTGGCTCCGCGACGCCCGGCACCCGCTCCTTTTGAACCTGTTCCGGGCCGACCCGCCGGAGAGCCGCCGACAGGTCGTGTCGATCGACTTGCGCCTCGGCCTCGGGTTCAACCTGCTCATCATCACCGGGCCGAACACCGGGGGCAAAACGGTCACCCTCAAGACGACGGGGTTGCTCAGCTTGATGGCCCTGTGCGGCATGCACATCCCGGCCGGGGAGGGCAGCCTGGTGCCGGTCTTCGACCAAATCTTCGCCGACATCGGCGACGAGCAAAGCCTGGAACAGTCGCTGAGCACGTTCAGTTCGCACATCTCGCGCATCGCCACGATCTTCTCGCAGGCCACCGACAAGAGCCTCGTGCTGCTCGACGAACTCGGCGCGGGCACCGACCCGACCGAGGGGGCCGCACTCGGCCGCGCGATCCTCGACGAACTCGTCCTGACCGGCTGCCGCGGCATCGTCACGACGCACCTGGGCGACCTCAAGACCTACGCCTTCAACAACGAGAGCGCGGAGAACGGCGCGGTCGAGTTCGACATCGAAACCCTGCGGCCGACGTACCGCCTGCACATCGGCCAGTTCGGCATGAGCAACGCGATTCAGATCGCCAAGCGCCTCAAACTGCCGAAGGAACTCCTCAAGCGTGCCCGCCGGTATTTGAAGCGCCGCAAGGGCAAGACCTCCGAGTTAACGCGGCTGCAAGAACTTCGCGAGGAGGCCGAGAAGGCCCGCGACGCCGCCCTCGCGGCCCAGCACGAGGCCGACAAGTCGCGCGCCGAGTACGAGCGGATGAAGTCCGCGATTACGCAGGAGGCGGCCGACCTCGCCGCGCTCCAGGAGATGCGGACCAAGTTGCAACCGGGCGACCAGGTCCACGTCAGCCGCTTCGACGCGCCGGGCAAGGTCCAGCGGGTGAACGCCGTCAAGCAGACGGTCATCGTCGGCGTCGGCATCGCCCAGTGGGAAGTGCCGTTCGACGAGATCTTCCCGAAGCGCCATTAACGCGCCGTCAGCCACTCGGGCTTGGCCCGGTGCAGGTACGCCAAGACGAAGCCCATCGCCACGGCTTCGACGACGATGACCGGCAGGTTGGCCAGGAACACGACCCCGGCCACGTCCCGAATCCCCCCGCGCCCGCCGAACGCTAGCACGAAGACGTTGAGCGCGACCGTCAGGTACGCCACCCCGCCGCCCAGCCACAGGCCGACGGGGTAGACGGGGTCGCGTTCGAGCCGGCGTTCCAGCCACGCCAGCGCCGCCGACCCCGCCAGAACCCCCGCGAGTACCTCAGGCCGGAGCAGCCACGATTCCTCCCAACTCTCCGGGAAACTTTCGCGCCAGGCGAACCGGCACCACGCCCACTGGCAGGCCACCGTGAGCGTGACGAGTAGCAGACCCGCGGCGGCGAACGACACGACGAAGCGCACCCCCGGCCGGCGAAGGATTGCGGAGCCGACGGCTGCGCGCAAGAGCGGTCGCACGCCGAGCGTCGGCAGGGTGTAGACGACGAAGTTGACGCCCAGGGTGTTCCAGCCGCCGTGGCCGAAGAGGAGCACCTGCATCGTCAACCCGATGCCGATGGCCACCATCGCCCGGCGGCCCAGAACCACCGCCATCAGCCCGTTCAGCAGCAGGTGCGCCGAGCCGATGCCGGCGACGGGCAGGTGAATCTGGGAGGCGACGAAAAACGCCGCCGTCATCACGCCGAGCCGCGGCACTTCGTCCTCGCCGATGCGGCGTGCCCCGTAAGCGAGCAACCCGACGGCCACGAGCGCCCCGAGGAGTTGCCAGATCGGCAGCAAGACGCCGTCGGAAATGTGAACCGCGAGTGTCATGCGGTGATGGTACTACGGCGACCGCCATCGGTCAGGCTGGACTGTCCGGCGCGAGTGGGCGAAAAAATTGGTGCGTTTGCTGGATTGTCCTTGCGTCGAATCCTGACATCCGTTCAGCTAGCGAAGTCGTTTCGAGGGGTGTTCCCTTGGACGAGCAATTTATTCTCGTGAACAGGGTGCCGCTATGAACTGGTTCCGCGCGACGTCTTGCCTGGTGGGGCTGAGTCTGGTGCTGTCGATGACCGGGGTGACCGGTCAGGAAAAAGGCGATAAAAAGGACGACAAGAAGGCCGAGGTGAAGGAGCCGGCGGCCAAATCGAAGGGCCAACTGCCGACGTACTGGGGCCAACTCGGCCTGACGGACGCCCAAAAGCAGAACGTCTACAAACTGCAGGGCAAGTACAACGTCGAGATCGACAAGCTGGAAGCTCAGATCAAAGAGCAGAAGGCGAAGATGTCCGAAGAGCGGTCGAAGATTCTGACCGCCGAGCAGAAGAAGCGGCTCGAAGAGATCATCAAGGTCAAGGCCGGCACCGACAAGTGACCCGCCCCTCGTCGAGGAGTTGTTGTGGGGATCGAACGACGGATCGAATTCGCGGCCCCGCCGGCCCTCGACTGGCCCCGCCTCGTCGAGAAATTGACGGCGCGGGGCCGGGTGCCGGTAGTGAAGATGATCGACGACCTGCCGGCCTTCCCGGACGAGGTTCCGCCGGCCGACTGGCGCGAACTCCGCCTGGGATTTACCGCGGGAATGGTGACCGTGCGGCGGTCCGGCCCCGACCTGGTGTGCCTCGTCTGGGGCACGGCCGACGCCGAGTTGACGGCGACGCAGGCCGCGCTCGCGGAGGCCCTGGCGGAACAGGCCGGCGGCAGGTTCCCGAACCCGCCCGGCTGATTGGACTTGTCGATGGGGCGGCGCGCGGGCTACCCTGTCGGTTCAGTGGGCGTGACCGGCATTCGGGCGGCGAGGTTTTCCGCGTGGCTGTGACTGTTCTTGAGGTGGCCCAGTGGACGGGCGGGGAAGTCGTCGGCGACGGGGCGACCGTGTTCCGCTCCGCGCGGCCGCTCGGTGAGGCCGGGCCGGGTGACTTGACCTTCGTGGACGGCGAGCGCAACCTCAGCGCCTGGAAGTCCTGCCCGGCGGCCGCCGCTCTCGTCCCCCCGGGTCTGGCCGCCCACGGCAGAACCGTGATCGAGGTCGCCGACCCCCTGCTCGCCTTCGCCCTCGTCGTGCTTCGTCTGCGTGGCCCGCAGGCGGCCCGCCCGCGTGGCATCGACCCCGCCGCGTCCGTTCACCCCGACGCGGTCCTGGACGCGGACGTGACCGTCGGGCCGTTCGCCGTGGTCGGGGAAGGCACTGTGGTCGGTCGTGGGTGCGTGTTGCACGCCGGCGTCGTCGTCGGCCAGAACTGCCGCCTCGGGGCCGATGTCGTGCTCTACCCGCACGTCGTCTTGTACGACGACACGGTCCTCGGCGACCGCGTCGTCGTCCACGCCAACAGCGTCATCGGGGCCGACGGCTTCGGCTACCGCACCACCGGCGGACGGCACATCAAGGTGCCGCAGTTGAGTCACGTGATCGTCGGGGCCGATGTCGAAATCGGGGCCAGCACCACGATCGACCGCGGCACCTTCTCGCCCACGGTGATCGGCGAGGGGAGCAAGTTCGACAACCAGGTCCAGGTCGCGCACAACTGCCGCATCGGCAAGCACAACTTGCTCGCCAGTCAGGTCGGCATCGGCGGGTCGTGTACGACCGGCGATCACGTGATTATGGCCGGGCAGGTCGGCATCGCCGACCACACGATCATCGGCGACCGGGTGACCATTCTGGCGAAGTCGGGCGTCCACAAGGACATCCCCGCGGGCGGGCGGGTGTTGGGCACGCCGGCCCTGCCGGACCGGGACATGATGAAGATTTACATGCACCTGATCAAGTTGCCGCACCTCCGCAAAGACGTCGAGCAGATCAAGGAATCCCTGGGCCTGCGGGACGCCCCGTCATGACCCCCCGCGAGCCGATCGGACTGGTCGCCGGGGCCGGGCGGTTCCCGTTGGCCGTGGCCCGGCGGGCGCGCGAAGCCGGCATCCCCGTCGTCTGCGTCGGGTTGGCCGGGATGGCCGACCCGGCCCTCGTCGCGCTGTGTACCGAGTACCGCGTGATGCGGCGGATGTCGCTGGGCTTCATCATCCGCACCTTCAAGGGCGGCGGGGTGACGCGGTGGACGATGGCCGGTAAGGTCCACAAGCACCACTACTTCCGGCCGTGGCGGCTGGTCCGCCTGATCCCCGACTGGCGGGCGTTGCGCGTCTGGTACTTCCGCAGCCGGTCCGACCACCGCGACGACACGCTGCTGTTGAGCGTCATCCGGGAGTTCGAGGGGGCCGGCCTGCACTGCGTCTCGGCCCTGGACCTTTGCCCGGAGTTACTCGTGCGACCAGGCGTGTTGACCAAGCGGGCTCCGACGACGCAAGAAGAAGCCGACATCCGCTTCGGCTGGGGGCTGGCCAAGGAGATGGGCCGGTTCGACGTGGGCCAAAGCGTCATGGTCCGCGAGTTGGCCGTCCTCGCGGTGGAAGCCATTGAGGGGACCGACCAGGCGATCTTGCGGGCCGGCCAGTTGTGCGCCCGCGGCGGGTTCGTCGTCGTCAAGGTGGCCAAGCCGCAACAGGACCGCCGCTTCGACGTGCCGACCGTCGGCAGCGAGACCATCGAGACGATGTACCGCGCCGGGGCCAAAGTCCTGGCCATCGAGGCGGCCCGGACCATCTTCCTGGACGAAGCCGAGACGATCGCCCTGGCCGACCGGTACGGCCTGACCATTACCGCGCGGTCCGACGCCGGACTTTCGCAATAGGGCGTTGACCGGGTTCGCCGCCGGTCCGTACAATTCCCACTTCCCAGGCGACCGATTCTTCGGCCGTGTCGGGTCGCACGATGCCCTCACACTCTGCATTCGGATGGTCATGGGTAGTGTCGCTTTTATCGTCCCGCCGTCCCCGTCCGACGCCGTCGCGGCTTGCTTGCACTCCGCCGCGCTGGCCGGCGGGTACGACATGGCCCCGGCCCCGACCCGCCGCACGCTCGACAAGGACCGCCTGACGCTGACCAAGGACGCGAACGAAAGCGGCTACCTGCTCGTGCCCTGGCCAATGGCGACGGGCCGGTCCGAAATCTGCCTCTCGACCACCTTGCGAGAGCGGACCGAACCGTACCACTTGCTCGTCGAACTGGCCCGCGGCAAGGTCAACCAGGTCCGCTGTCAGGTGGCCGACTGGGACGCGATCGGCCTGTCCGTCGAACCCCCGGACCGCCTCGAACTCCGGGCGCTGACCCGGCGGTTCGGCGAAGCGGTCCTCGCGCCCGACAAGCCCGCCGCACAACGGCTAGCGCTCGACGCCCTGAACCGCGCGAACGCGGCGGGCGAACGGCTCAGCGCGAGCTTCGCGGACCAGTTGCTGCAAACCCGCGTCGGCGAGAACGGGCCGCTCGAAACCCGCCTCGATTGCACCCTGTCGGAGTTGCCACCGCCCGACCAGCGGGCCAGTTTCGCCGCGACCTTTACGTCGGTGAAACTCGTCCCGGACTGGTCCCGGGTCGAGCCGCAGCGGGCGGAGTACGACTGGGCGGCGTTCGACGAACTCGTCACTTGGGCGTTCGCCGCCGGCCTCGACGTGACCATCGGTCCCGTCATCGACTTGGCCGACGGCCGCTTCCCCGCGTGGGTCGTCAATGCCGCCGGCGGCGAGTACGCCGACTTGGCGGACGCCCTGTGCGGCTTTACTGAAGCAGTCCTGCGGCGCTACCAGGACCGCGTCCGGAGCTGGCAAATCTGCTCGGGGTTCAACCACCAGGACGCATTCGGCCTCGGCGAAGACGACCGCCTGCGGCTGGCCGCCCGGATCATGGAGGCGGCCCGCACGGTGGACGCCGACTGCTCCTGGATTCTGGGGATCGCCCAGCCCTGGGGCGACTACCTGACCGCCGAGGACCACACGTACAGCCCGCTCGTGTTCGCGGACAACCTCGTCCGCGCCGGCTTCCAGTTCTCGGCGGTCGAACTCGAAGTCCTCACCGGCGACCACCCGCGGGCCTCCGTGCCGCGGGACGCAATCAGCCTCTACCGACTCGTCGTGTTATTCGAGCTGTTGTCGCTCCCCCTCGAAGTGACCTTCGGCGGCTACGCGGGCACGGGCGACGGTCACCGGCCCGAGGCGCACCTCGAAACGTCCGTGGCGTTAGCGCTGGCCTTGCCACAAGTCCGGGCGGTCCGCTTCGATCTCGCCGACCCGACCGGCACCCGCGACGGCCGCGTGCAGTCCGAAAGCCTGCGCGCCTGCCTCAAGGACTTGCGGGTCCGCTACCTCGCGTGACGACACCGCCCCAGTCCCCTGCCGCCCGGACGACCCCCGACGCGACCCCGTCCGGCCGCGCGATTTCGCCGCGGGCGATGATCGTGGCCGCGGCGGTGCTGTGGAGTTCGAGCAGCGTCTTCCTGCGCGTCCTCGGCGAGCCGTTGGGGCTAGGCTTGGACGAGCCGTCGCTGTCGCCACTGCTCGTGGCGTTTTACCGCGGGCTGTTCGCCGGGTTGGCGCTGGTGCCGCTCGTCCGGCAGGCCGACGTGCGATTCCGCACGGCGATGGCGGGTATGGTGGTCTGCTTCGGCACGATGAGTGGCCTGTACCTCTCGTCGCTCGGCCTGGGCAACGCCGCGAACGCCATCCTGTTGCAAAACACCGCGCCGTTCTGGGTCTACCTGGCCGCCGTCTTTCTCCTCGGCCAGCGGGGCGACGGCCGCAGCCTGCAAGCGGTCGTACTCGGGCTACTCGGGGCGTTAGTGATCGTCGTCGGCAACTGGCCGCGCGGCGGCGGGACTTCCCGCGACGAAGTGCTGGTCCTCGCAATGGCGGTCGGCAGCGGCATGGCTTACGCCGGCGTGATCCTGTTCCTGAGCGCGCTGCGGGACGAGTCGAGCACCTGGCTCAGCCTCTTGAACATGGTGGGCAGCGCGGGCGTCATCGGCGTCTACCTGTGGTCGCAGCAGGGCACTCGAGGCTTTCTCGAAACGCTCGGCCTGCCGACCGGGCCGCAACTCGCGTGGATCGCCCTGTTCGGGGTGGTCCAGTTGGCCGCCCCGTACTGGCTGTTCACGACGGGGCTGAAGTACGTCCGGCCGCAAGAGGCCGGGGTGATTACACTGCTCGAACCGGTGCTGAACCCGCTTTGGGCGTACTTGCTCGTCCCCGAAAAGGAAACGCCGACGGGCTGGTCGCTTGTCGGCGGGGCGATCATGTTGGCCGCGCTTTTGCGTCGCTACGCGCCCACGAAACCGGAGTAAGGTGACCTACTCGGGCTGAGCCTTTTGCAAGCCGAGGCCGCCCTTGCCGCCGATGCGAATGACCGGCAGGAACATCTTCTTCTCGGGGATTTCGACGAACTGCAACTGCCCCTCGACGGTCACCCACTGGTGGTCGGGAAACTGCGACTGCGGGATGACGATGTCGCTTTTGATGCGGGCCTTCAGGGGGATCATGTCGGCGGCGCAGCAAGTCATTTTGAGCTTGAACAGCTCGTAGTCCTTCTCGGACACTTTCTTGAGCTGCCCCGTCACCCGGACCTTACGGCCTTCGTAAGCCTCACGCTTACCCGGGTCGTAAGCGGACATGTTCAACTCGCCGAAGTCGAGGGTCAGCGCGTCCCCGGACTTCGCGGTCACGTCCCGGAGTTCGCCGATAGCCACGGCCTTGCCAAGCCGGCTGTTGATGTTCTCCTGGCTGAAGCCGGAACTGTTCGGCATCCCCATGACGAACATGAGCAGCGGGATCATCAACGGAATCGTTTTGAGGTAGATGCCGCCGGGCATGTGGGCGTGGTCCCCGGGGCCGTGGTCGTGTCCGCAGTCCGGCCCGTGGACGTGGTCGGGCGTGCCGTGGTCGTGATCGTCCCGATTGACACTCACGGACCGCCACAGGGAGACGGCCCGGACGGCGGTGACGACGAGCAAGGCGATCCCGCCGGCGAGAACCCACGGCCGCAGCGCCGCGATGAGGATCACGTCGAGTCGGCCGAAGGTGTACATGAGCACGGCCGTCAGGCCCATCGCCCCGCACACGAAGACCGTGAGGAGTTGTTCGAGGTAGTAGTCGCTCAGGCCGTGCCCGTGGCTGTGGCCGTCGCCGTGATCGTGGCCACCGTGGTCGTCGCCGATGTGGTCCATGACGGGAACTCCGAGAGCGGGCGGGGGCGTGCTGTGGTGATTAAGGAGTCACAATCGGCGTGGCCGGCGGCAGCATCGGTGTCGGCGACGCACCCCCGGCGGTGAGCGGCAACGGGTCGTAGACCTGGTGCAAGATAATCGACGACACCAGAGTCAGCGAAATCGTACAGGTGACGATGGTGGCGATGAGCTTCCAGCGGAAGACGCGGGTGTACATCAAGAGCAATTTCAGGTCGAGCATCGGGCCGAGGACGAGGAAGGCCATCTTCGACGACAGGCTCATCTCGGTAAAGCTCGCGGCCACGAAGGCGTCCGCCTCGCTGCACAAGCAGAGGACCACGGCCAAGGCCATCATGGCCGGGATCGCCAGGTACGGCATGTCCCGGCTCAGCAATTGGATGTCTTCCTGCGTGACGAGCATCTTGGCGAACGCGGCCAGGATCGCCCCGAGCGTCAGGAACACCGTGATGTCCATGAAGTCGTGCAAGGCGGTTGCGGAGATGTTATCGAGCCGCTTCAACACGGACTTCTTCGGCTCCGGTTCTTCGGCGACCGCGGGGCCGTCGATGACCGTTAGGGAGATCGACTTGGCCGACGCGGGCGGCACGGCGACTTCCTTGAGCAACGCGGCGGTGCCCAAGCGCAGGTGGACGACGTGGACGACCAGCCCGGTGACGCAGGCGATGAAGTAGCCGATCCCCGCGCGGAGCGCCACGGCCGGCCACCCGTAGTGCGGGTCGAGGGCGACGTAGGTGCTGAACAGCACGATCACGTTGACGATCGGCCCGGCGAGCATGTACGACACGCAGCACGACAGCGACAGCCCCTTGCGGAGCAGGCGGCGCATGACGACGACGATGCCGCACTCGCACATCGGGAAGATCAGGCCGAGCGCCCCGCCGATCATGACCGCCGGCAACGCCGACTTGGGCATGAGCCGGGCGATGAGCGTCTGGGGGAGGAGTTCTTCGAGAATGCCCGCGATGATCGCCCCGAGGACGATGAACGGCATGGCTTCCCAGAGGATCGAGCTGAAGTTCAGCACAAAGTCTTGAACGTCGCGGAACACTGTGCTGCTCTCGGGGGGTTGGGGTTCGCCCGTAATTCATGGTACGCACCGCGGGGACGGGGTGTTCACCGGGGGCCGGCGGCGACCGGGGTTCGCCGCGGACGGAGCGTGCCGGCCGCCATCGTGCCGACGAACCCGAGGACGCACAGGACGACGATCGTGCCGGCCGGCGTCAGCCCAAGGCCCGGCGCGGGGCCGATCGGCAACGTCACGTGCTGGCTCAGCCACAGACCGAGGACGCACGCGGCGACGGTCCCCAGGAGCGTGAAGGCGAAGACCTCCCGGGTGTTCCGGGCGACGTTCGCCGCCGCGGCCGCGGGGACGACGAGCAGGGCGTTAATCAACAAGATGCCCACGGACCGCAGCGCGACGTTGACGACGAGCGCGAGGAGGACGGCGAACAGGTACGTGTCGAAGCGGACGGCGATGCCGCGCGACTTCGCCAGGCTCGGGTTGATGGCCGCCATCGCCCAGGCGTTGTACCGCCAGGCCACCAACCCGACCGTGACTACGCACAACCCGGCGAGCAGCACGAGGTCTTCGGCCCGGGCGAACAAGATCGAGCCGAACAGGAACTGCTCGGGGTCGATGTTGACGACCTTCCGCACCTCGGGAAGGACCATCGACGCCAGTCCGACCGCCGCCGCGAAGAAGACGCCGATGACCGTATCGTTGGTCAGCCCGGTCCGCTCCCGCGCGGCCGTCATCAGCACGCCGACGACGGTGCCGGTGCCGATCATGACCGGGAGGACGACCCACAAGTACGGGTCGGCCCCGCGGGTCGAGCGGATGCCGGCGAAGAAAATCACCGAGAGGACCGCCAGGGCGACGCCGGCGAACGCGGTGTGGGCCATCGCGTCGCTGAAGAAAGCCATGCGGTTGCCGACGACGGTCGAGCCGATTGACCCGCAGGTGACCCCGAGCAGTACGACGGCGATCAACGGGTTGAGAAACAGCGTGTCGGTGCCGAGCGCCGCCGCGAGTCGGAACAGGGCGTCGTCGAGAGGCTCGAAGTTCATCGCGTGCTCACTTCGGATTCGACGAGTCGTGCCGCCGCGCCGTGCAGGAGGGCGAGCGCGTCCCGGCACTCGGTCGGGGTGATGACCAGCGGCGGGGAAATCCGCACGACGGTCTTCGCCAACGGCCCGAGAAGGTGGACGCCGTCGCACCCCGGGGTCCGGTCGCCGAGGTAAGCCGCGTGGACGAATCGGTTAGCCCACTCACTCGCCGGGACGCCGTCGAAGTCGCGCATCTGGACGCCCCAGACCATTCCGCCGCGTTCGCCCCGGACGTGGGCGACGAACGGCAACGCCTTCAAACCGATCAGCCCCGCTTCGAGGACCGCCGAGCTTTCCCGCGCCGCCCCGAGCACGTCCCGGGCGGCGAACTCGTCGAGCGTGGCCAGGACTGCGGCGCAGTTCAGCGGGTTCGCGCTCCAGGTGTCGGAGCCTTCGCCGTACCCGAGGGCGTCGAACAGGTCGCGCCGCCCGACCGCGGCGGCGACCGGCACGCCGTTGCCGAGACCCTTGCCCAGGACCACGATGTCCGGGTGCAGGCCGTAGGTTTCATAGGCGAACATGCTGCCGGTGCGGCCGAAGTTGGCCTGCACTTCGTCGAGAATGAAGACGATGTCGTGCCGCCGGCAGAACCGTTCGAGGGCCTGCAAATATCCCTTGGGCGGGTGGTACGAACCGCCGCCGCCCAGGTACGGCTCGGTGATGAGCGTGCCGATCTTGCGGCCGTGCTCCCGAAAGAGGGCTTCCCACTCGGCTTCGTACGAGGCCGGGTCGAACGGCGTGTGGCGAAGCGAAATGTCGAGGCACTCGTGCATCGGGAAGCCGATGAACTTCACCCGCGGGTCGCGCTCGGCGTCGTGTTCGGACCCACTGACCGCCCCGGCCAGCCCCTTCTTGCCGTGGAAGCCGTGCCGGGTCGCCAGGATCAACGGGCGGTCCCGGTCCCGGGCCAACGCCGCCCAAAGTGCCTTCTGCACAGCCTCCGAGCCGGACGCCGCCCACATGACGACTTCCAACCGGTCGCCCCCGGGCCGGGCTTGCAAGCAGTCGAGCAGCCGGCGACTCGCTTCGACCTCGACTGGCGTCACGGCGTTGTACGCCGTCATCGTCCCGCCGCGAAAGTAGCCGTCAGGCGTGCCCCCGGCCATTGTCTCCGGCAACGGGAACGGCCAGCCCATCCGGTCGGCGAAGTTGCGCATCCAGGAGGTCGGGTTGTGCCCCAGGTTGGCGACGAGAACGCCCGACGTGAAGTCGTACAGCCGCCGGCCTTCGGGCGTCCAGTGGAAGACGCCGGCACTCGATTGAAGCACCGCCTGCGTCGGCGTGAAGGTCCGCAGCGACCGCGGTTCGGCCCGCCCGAGGCACTTCCGCAGGTCGTTCGAGAGCGGTTCGCCGGCGTGCGCGATGGCGGGATCGGTGGAGTGCATCGTGTCACTTTAACAGGCCCGGGGCGAAAAGTGAACGCGCGGCGCGGACCAGGTTCGTCACTGAGGAGCGGCGGGGTTGGCGGAACCGGTCCCCGCGTGCAGAACGACCGGCGCGGGGTCGCCGGGGCGGTACAGGACGAGTTCGCCACGCGGGTGATCGACGAAGACGACACTCCCCGGGTGTCCGGCCACTTGCTCCTTCAAGATCGCCTCGACCGCTTGCACGGCCGCGACGACGTTCCGGTCGGCCGACAGGTCGTTGTAGCCCAGGGCGGTCATCGCCGCGAGCCGCTCCGGGCGCGTCGCCGGCGGCCCTCCGAACTCGACGTGGGCGACCTCCTCGAAGAACCGCCGGATGACTTCGATGCCGTACCCGCGCTGAGACCGTTCGCCCCACGGCTCCAGAAACGTGCCGTTGTAGTGGTGGTTCGGCGTCTCCTTGAGGTCGTGCGGCGTCCGCCCTTCGACGGTCACCTCGACGCCCCGCTTGCGCTGGTGGGCGTTCCAGACGGCGTTGTCGAAGCGGAACTGCACCTCCTGTTCGACGTACCCGGGGAAGTTGTCCGGGGCGACCCAACCGGTGTGGATGTCGAACGCCGCCTCCCGGCCGTCCGGGTAAGCGTAGACGACGTGCGTCAGGACCGAGTCGAAGGTCGGCCCGTCGGCGGCACCGACGATGCCGCGCTGCCCGGACGCCGCGATGCGGGACAGCCGCCAGTCCGGCCCGAAGGTGAAGTCGATGAGCTTGAGGTAGTGGACGGCGACGTAGGTCGCCGGGTTGCGGCCGACGATCCATTCCGCGAACTGGTCCCGGCTCACCGACCGCGGTTCGAGTAGCGAACAATACCCGGTATTGACGTGCCGCAGCGTGCCGTCCGAGACGTGGGTGCGGAGCTTTTTGTGATCGGGGTCGGCCAACTTGTGGTAGACGACTTTGACGAGCACCCCGGCCCGCCGCGCCGCTCCCAAAAGCTGTTCGCGCTCGCCGAGCGTGAGGACCGACGGCTTCTCGACGAGGACGTGCTTGCCCGCAGTCAAAGCCGCGAGCGCGGCGGGGAAGTGGCGGTCGTCCGGGGTGGCAATGCACACGGCGTCCAGTGGCGTTGCGAGCAACTGTTCGACGCAATCCGGCCCGCTCAACGACCGAAACCCCGAAGTCCGCGGCGGCGCGACGGCTGCGTAAGCCTCCGCCCGCGCGCCCGCCCGCGTGCCGACGGCCTTGAGGCAGACATCGACGATGTAACCTCCCGCGAGGAACCGTGAGTGCGACGGCTGCTCGAAGAACGGCCGGTAGGTCTCGTCGAAAATCATGCCCGTGCCGAGCATGCCCGCGAGCAACGTCTGATTCTGATGGGACATACCAATAGTGTAAGCCCTCGGGCCGGAACTCCACCGACGGCGTGCCGAGAACTGCCTACGGTCAGTCCGCGAACCCGTCGAAGTTTGGTTTCGCGGACACGGAGTGGTGTGCTATCATCGCGTGAAACTTGAACTCTCAGCGAGGACTCTCGTGACACCCTGGCAACGTCTACTCCTTGGGGTTTCGCTCATGCTCTCCTCCGGCCCGGTGCTCGCACAGGTTCCCGCCCCGGCCGTGGGGTTGAGTGCGGCCCAACTCGACCAGGCTGCGGCGGACGCGCTCAAAGAAGTCCACAACCGAGGGGCCGACCTCTACAACCGGGGCGACCCCGCCGCGGCTTACCGCATGTACGAAGGCGCGCTGTCGGCCGTCCGACCGTTCGTGGCGCACCACCCCGCGATCCTGAAGGCGATTGAGGACGGTCTGAACGAGACGGCCAAGACCGACGGCGCGAAGATTCAGGCGTTCCGCTTGCACGAGGTCATCGAGCAAGTCCGCGCGGACTTGAAGGCGGAGGCGGCCAAAGTGATCGCGGAAATGAAACCGAGTGCGTTACCCGCGAAGACGCCCGAACCGGTCAAACCGGTCGTGAAGAAGCCAGTGATTCCTGCCGTCGTCGCGACGTTACCCGGCTCAGTCGCGGGCATTCTGACCCTCAACGGGAAACCGCTCGCCGCGGTGGACGTGACCGTCGTCAGCCTCGACCAGGCGGTGCCGCGCGTCGTCACGGCGACGACCAAGGACGACGGGCAGTTCCAGTTCGCGGAAAAAATGCCGGTGGGGCAGTATGCGGTCATGATTACGGGCAAAGGGGCACCGGCGAAGTTCACAACCGTCACCACGTCGCCGTTGCGGTTCAACGTCGTCGCCGGCCCCAACACGATGACGCTCAGCCTCGAATAGTCCGGGTCGCGGTCACTTCTTGCCGTCCGTCAGATACCACTTGTTCCAGGCGCTCGCGGCCTTCTTGCGTGCGTCCTCGTCCGACCCTACCGGCGGGCCGAAGTCCTGGCCGGTGAGGCTCTTCAACCCGGCCCGCGCGGCTTGCACCACGAGGTCCGCCGGGTCATTGACGCGGTCGATCAGGTCGGGAACGTGAGACTTGTCGTCCTTCATCGCGCACGCCAGGGCCGCGGCCCGACGGAGTTCGGACTCGGGGTCGGCCAGCATCGTCCGCAACGACTTGGCCGTCATGCGGGTGAGCCGTTCGGCGAGAGCGTCCCGGGCGAGCGCCCGGCGTTCGTCGCTGAGCCGGGGGATCGCCTTGACGAGGGCGGCCGTGTACTCGGTTCCCTTAGTGTCGCGGGCTTCCTGGAGTTTCACGGCGAAGTCGGTGCCGTTGACCAGGGCGTCGGCGAGCGCTGCCACGCCGGCGGGCACGACCGGTTCCGTCGGGCGGACGCCCGGTTCGGACCCGGCCCCGGGGTTGCTCGCTTGCGGGGCCACGAGCGGCGGCTTGAAGTCGCGGCCGGCCCGCAACTCGGCCTTGCCGGGGTCTTTGACCTTGCCCATCATCCGCGTCAAGTCTTTGACGAAGTTCGACTTCGACAGGAACAGCACGGCGAAGGACGTCGAGACTTCGGTGCCGCCGTGCGACCCGGACGGCCAACTGCCGTCTTCGGTCTGGAGCGGCAGGAGGTAGCCGGTGCCCCACTGGTGCCAGTCGATGCCCCCGATGGTGTCGAGGCCGTAGGCCATGCCGACGCGCTCGATCGACCAGAGGGTGTAGTAATCGTCACCGAGGCCGACGAACTGCTTGAGTGGCATCTGCCCGGCTTGGGCCGACTGAATGACCGCGCCGACGGACTTGAGGGCGTTGTCGATAGCGGCCTTGCGCATCGCGGCGGAGATGTGGGGGACGAGCGGGTTGACGCCGACGGGCTTGACCCCGCTGCCGCCGGCTTTCGGCGCTTTGGGCGTCCGGTTGAACGGGTCGTCGCTGTCGCCGGGGGGCGCGGACGGGGCCGGCGCGGCTTCGGCCGGCTGGCCGCGGGTGGTGCCGATGGCCAGGCCGAGAAGCCCGGCGCAGGTCATCGCCGTGGTCGAATGGGAAATGGCCCCGGCGTACCCCCAACCGGCGTCGGCGGCGTTTTGCGTCGTCAGGAAGTGGGCTTCCAACAACAGGAACGCGTCGTCCACGGGGACGCCGTGCCGGGCGGCGACCCAAAGGCCGATCAAGCCGAACTGCGTGTTCGAGTTGTCGCCCCCGCCCCCCTGCTGGCCGTTCGATTGAACGGCCAGGCGAACGGCGGCGTTGTACCCGACGACACTCGGGTGCAGCTTGCCCGGGTTGACGCCGGGGGCGTTCGGCTTCTTGTTGACGGCAGTCGGAAAGCCGTTGTCCGGCTTCTTCGGCTCGGGCTTCTTCGGCTCGGGCTTGGCCGGGTTCCCGGCGGTCAGTTCCGCGTACGATTTCCCGGCCTGATCGATCGGCACAAGGTCGGCGCACTCGTAGGTGTACGCACCGTCGCGGCCCATGCCGCCGTACAGGCGCGTGCCGAGCAGTTGGATCGTCGGGATGTCGGCCGGGTCTCCCAGGCGGTCGAGGAACAAGATCGCTAGCGAAACGTTGTACGTCTTCGTGTCGGTCGTCCAGGTCGCGCGGGTGCGCTTGGCGATGTTCTGGATGGCGATGTCGTCCGGCTTGATCCCGCCTTCGAGCATCGCAAGGCCGGCCAACGCCGCGGCCCCGCCGCCGTGCTCGCCCCCCGGTTCGCCCCCGCCCGGCACGCCCTGGAGTGGCTGGCCGTGCAGGCGCTGGAGTGCCGCCGCGCCCCGCGCGATGGCGGCGGCGACCCTGGGGTCCGCCGGCGCGTCGGCCGCGGCGCAGTGCGCCGCAAGAACGACGAGGCCCAACACCGAGAACACCGCGCGCGATCGGGTCATGGCATCCCTCACTTGACCAGGACTTCGACGGGGACCAAGTGGTTAATCACGTAAGTTCGGCGGTCCGGGTCGCGGGTCGCCGGTTGGGTCGCACCGCCGGCCGTCGTGGCGCGGGCGACGAGTTTAACGGGGCCGCGGGTGGTCGGCGTCCAGGCGAGCTCCCAGAGCCGCCAGCAGAAGGCTTTCGCGTCAGTGGTGAAGCGGGCGTCGGCCCAGGTCGTGCCGCCGTCCGTGCTGACTTCGACCCGTTGCACGTCCTCGCCGGCCCACGCCGCCCCAGTGATCGTCGTCGGCCGGTTGACCGGGACGACTTCGCCGAACGCGGGCCGGGCGATCGACGCCTTCGGCTGCATCTGCGTGATCGCCGTGAGCGTCGCCAACCCCGCGCGGCGCTCGAAGACCGCGTAGTCGATCGTCTGCCAAAAACCTTGGTACGGCTTGGCGGTGACGACGATCCGCGTCAGCCACTTGACCGAAGCCATGCCGTACCAGCAGCCGAGGACCGCGCGGAGTGGTGCCCCGTGCGACGCCGTCAGACTCTCGCCGTTCATCTTCGTGGCGAGAATCGATTCGGGCTTCATGGCCTTGGCGAGCGGGATGCCGCGGTCGTAGGGAATGACGCCGGGGGAGGGAGCGTCGCCGGCGATGGCCCCCGAGTCCGCGCCGACCAGGACGACATCGACCGCCCCAGGCTTGACCTTCGCCCGCTCCAAGACCGCAGCCAACGGCACACCGGTCCAGTCGGCCGTGCCGACGGCCCCGAGACCCCACTGCAAACCGCGCGGTTGAGGAACGAGGGAGACGCGGCCGTTGCCGGCGCATTCGAGCGTCAGCGGCATCGTTACTTCGCCGAGCCTGGCTAACTCCTCGAGCGTTAACGCCAGCGGGTTCTCGACCTCGCCTTCGACGGTCAACTTGAAGTTGGCCACGTCCACCTTCGGTAAGGCGAAGTGACTGCGGACGTAAAACTGCTCGGTCGGCGTTTGAAAGCCCTTCAACTCGGCGAACGGGAATTCGAGGTTGCGCGGCTCGGTCATCCGCACGGTCATGCCGGGGAACGCCGGTGCCGCGGGGACGGCTTGCGCGCCGGCCCGTCGAGCGGCCAGAGGCACCGCGGCGACGGACGCCAGTTTCAACCACTCTCGACGGTCCATGATTGCTCCGAAAGCCCTATACTCTAGAAGCCCTGGCCCTTGGTCGTGGTCTTGATGCGGACGAGTTTGTCGTTCGCGGTGATGAACAGCGTCGAACCGTCGCCGCCGAAGCCACAGTTGGCGGTCGGTACACCCGTCACGATGGTGCCGAGGTGCTTGCCGGTCGGGTCGAAGACCCAGACGCCGCCGGGGCCGGTGGCGAACAGGTTGCCCTTCGCATCGACTTTCAAGCCGTCCGGCCCGCCCGGCTTCTTCGCCTTGACCGCGGCGGTGCAGTCGAAGAACACTTTGCCCTCGCCGAGGGTGCCGTCGGCCTTCACCGGAAAACTCTTCCAGATCGGGGCGTCGGAATCCGAGTTGGCGACGTAGAGCGTCTTGCCGTCCGGCGACAGGCCGATGCCGTTGGGCCGCGTCAACTCCTTGGTCAGTAGCGTGACTTCGCCGTTCGGCTTGAGCCGGTAGACGCCCTGGAAGTCGAGTTCCTTGCCCGGGTCCTGCATCTGCTTCGGCAGGCCGTAGGGCGGGTCGGTAAAGTACAGGTCGCCGCTGGGGTGGTAGACGAGGTCGTTCGGGCTGTTGAGCCGCTTGCCCTGGTACTTGTCCGCCAGCGTCGTGAACTTGCCGTCCTTTTCGAGCCGGGCAATCCGCCGGTCGCCGTGCTGGCACAACACGAGGTGACCGGCCTTGTCGAGCGCCAGGCCGTTGGCTCCCGGCTCGTAGCCGTCGAACTTGGTGCTGCCGGTGTACCCGCTCGGCTTCAAGAAGTCGGCTTGCAGGCCGGCCTTCTCGGACCACTTGCAGACGCGGTTGTTCGGAATGTCGGAGAAGAGCAGGTGGCCACCGCCGTCCTTGACCCAGACCGGCCCCTCGGACCACTTGAACCCGCCGGCGAGGACTTCGATGACGGCGTCCTTCGGCACGAGTTCGTCGAACTTCGCGTCCTTCCGCTCGACCGACCCCATGACCTCGGGCTTCTTGTCCTCGGCCCGACAGGGGGCGAACGTCGCCGCGACGAGTCCGAACGTAGCGACCAGGAACCAGCGGGAGGGCATGACGTTCGACTCCGGTACGACAGGGCGGGGGAGACGAATGCTATCCTAACCGAGACGCGCGCGGCAGACAATCACGATTGACGCGGATGGCCGAACGGGTTATACGCCGCGCCGGATCTCAAGGGCCGGACGAGGGGGGCGGCGAATGCGGGCGTGGATCGCGGTCGCCCTGTTGGGGCACGGGGCGGGAGTCTCGGCGCAGTCGCTCGGGATTCCGCCGCTCGCGCTGTCGTCGCCGGTCCCGTCCGCGGAGCCGGCGGTCGCGCGGCCGGCCGAACGCACCCAGCCGATCAACCTCGCCACGGCCCTCCAACTCGCCGGGGCCAGCCCCATCGACGTGCAAATCGCCGCGCGGCAAGTCGAACTCTCCGCCAAGGCCTACGACCGCGCGAAGTTGCTGTGGCTGCCGAACATCTCGACCGGGGTCGATTACTTCCACCACGACGGTTTGCAGCAAAACTTCGCCGGCGACCCGGTGTCGTCGAGCCGCAGTTCGGCGATGGTCGGGTTCGGGCCGAACGTCGTCTTCGGGGTGACCGACGCAATTTATTCGCCCCTCGCGGCGCGGCAGGACGTGCGGGCGCGGCGGGCGGTCCTGCAAGCCGTCACCAACGATACCGCGTTCCAGGTGGCCGACGCCTACTTCACGCTGCAACAGGCGCGCGGCGAATTGAGCGGCGCGGCCTACGCCACCCAGCAGGCCGAGGAGGTTTCACGCCGGGCCGCGCGACTGGCCGAAGGCCTCGCGCCGCCGCTGGAGGCGACGCGGGCCAAGGTCGAACTCGCCCGCCGTCGCCAGGCCGAAGCGACGGCCCTGGAGCGGCGGGCCGTGGCGTCCGCCGAACTCGCCCGCCTGTTGCGGCTGGACGCCGGGGCGGTTCTCGAACCGGCCGAGCCGACCTTCCTCCCGGTCACGGTCATCGACGCGGGCGCGACCGTCGATGCGCTCATCCCCGTCGCCCTCACGTCCCGGCCCGAACTCGCCGGACAGCAGGCCATCGTGCAGGCGGCGCTGGTGCGATTGAAGCAGGAGAAAATCCGCCCGCTCGTGCCGAGTATCGCCCTGCGAAGCGTCTCGACGAACCCGAGCGGCTCGCTGGGGTACGGGGCGTTCGGGGGCGGGCAGGGCGGTACCGTCGGCAACGTTCGCGGCCGGTACGACATCGATTTGCAAGTGATGTGGGAGTTTCAACAGCTCGGCTTCGGCAACAAGATTCGAGCCGGCGAGCGCAAGATCGAGTACGAGGTGGCGATCCTCGAACTGTTCCGCACGCAGGACCGCGTCGCTACCGAAGTGAGTACGGCCCACGCCCAGACCCGCGCGGCCGCGGACCGGCTCGCGCTCGCCGAACCGGCCCTGCGCGACGCCGTCGAGTTAATGCAGAAGAGCCTCGACGGCCTGGGCCAGACGCGCCGCACCGGCGAACTCGTCACGCTCATCGTGCGGCCGCAAGAGGTCGTCGCCGCGCTGCAACTCCTGGCGCAGACCAACGCCGACTTCCACGCCGCCGTCGGGGACTACAACCGCGCCCAGTTCCGCCTGTACCGCGCCCTCGGCCACCCGCCGGGCGCGCTCCCATCGACCGTCGCCCCGCCCGCGCCGGCCCGTCCGGCGAATTGACGGCACCGCCGACCGTCGTATTACAAGCCCTTTGCTCCACCGAGTGAGGGTGCCGCGTGAAACCGACTGCCGGCTGGATCAAGGGTCTCCTGAAGTACCTCGTCGGAGTGGGCTTGCTCGCGTTCGTTTTGGGGGTGAACTGGACCAAGTTAAAGGACCACTTTTCGGGGGAACTTCAGCCGAGTTACTTCGCCGCCACATTGGGGTTGATGACGGTCGTGATCGGCCTGCAGTACTTCCGTTGGTTCCTGCTGGTGCGGGCGCTCGACCTACCGTTCACACTCGCCTACGGCTTACGACTGGGCCTGGTCGGCACCTTCTACAACATGTTCCTCCCGGGCGGCATCGGGGGGGACTTCGTCAAGGCTTACCTGATCGCTCAGGGCCAACCGGCGCGGCGCGCTGCGGCCGTATCGACGGTCATCGCCGACCGGTTGCTCGGCCTCTTCGGCCTGATTTTGTACGTCGCGGTGGTCGGCGGAGTCTGTTGGGCTAACGGCGACCACCGCATCGAGGCGAAGTTTTCGCTCAAGGTGATCGTTACGGTGTGCGCCGTTCTGGCGACCGCATTCATCGTCGGGTACGCGTTCTTGAACGCGATCCCCGCGGGGGTCGGGGGGCGCTTGCGCCGCCTCAACGGCTCCCTGGGGGAATTGTGGGACGCCGCACGACGCTACCGCGAGCGGCCGGGCACGATCCTGATTTGCGTGGCCGTTTCGGCGCTGGCTCACATGGGCCTGGTGGTTTCGTTCTACACCGCTGTGCTAGTGGTCCCCCCGACGAACCCGAACCTGATCGCCACGCTCCCGGAACTGTTCATCGTTGCGCCGATCGGCTTCATCGCCCAGGCGTTGTTCCCGGTGCCCGGCGGACTCGGGGTCGCCGAGTGGACCTTCGGCGGTCTTTACGAACTCATACGCGGCCCGGGCGGCGAGACGGTCGGCGTGGCCAGCCGCTTCACTTTACGCGTTGCCGAGTGGGTCATCGGCTTCGTCGGCTACGTCGCCTATTTGCGGACCAAGTCCGAAATACCGACCGACGCCGAAGTCACCGCGGAGCCGGCGGCAGTGTGAAGTCGAATCCGGCGCGGGGCAACTCCGCCTCGTCGGGCGTGGTGCCGGGGGGGGCGTGCGACCACGCCTCGCCGGACAGGATGCGTTCGTAGCCGAGTTTGTACAGCTTCGTCATCGCCGCCGGGTCGAACTCGAACGCCGACGGCGACACGACGGCGTTCTGGGGCACCGCCGTGTGCCGGAACTCCATGCCGGACGCGACGCAGATCGAGTAGACCCGCCACAAGTCGGCCCGGTACAGCGCGTAGAGCGAACCCGACGCCGCCCCGCGGGCGCGGCCGAGGGCACTCGGCCGGCCCTCGACAGGGTCGAGGAAGACCTTGCCGCCGGCGATGACGTACGTTTTCGAGCCGGCCAGCCAGCGCTTCGCCGGGTCGGTCGGGTCGGTCGGCGGGGCACTCGGCGGCAGCCGGACGAACGACTGGCAGACGGTGCCGCCGTCGTTGTGGGCCTCGCGGTAGTTGACGCCGTTGACGGTCACGTCGAACTCGACGGCCGGGAGTAAGAACGGCACCGCCGCCGCCGCGAGCAACACCTTTCGCACGAGGTCGTCCGCGTCCGGCCGCCCGCTGCACGCGATGGCCCCCAGGTCCCAAATCACCACGCGGCGCGTGTTCTGGTTCATGGTGCCGATGAAGCACCGCCGACCGCGGCAGTGCTGCGCCCGCACGTCGTCGCAGAACTCGCGATTGACCTCGCGGTCGATTAGGGTCTTCATCGGGGCCGAACTGCTCAGCGATTGCGTCGTCAACAGGGACCGCACCGGCTGGGATTTGATCAGGTCTTTCGTCGTCGTCGTGGTGAAGACCTTCGTCAGCAGCCAATCCCACTTCGGGCCGATGAACGAGATCGACGCCACGAACGCGCCGCTGCTGATGCCGGTAATCACGTCGAACTCCGGCCGCTGTCCGGTGTGCGTCCAGCCGACGAGCAAACCTGCCCCGTAAGCCCCGTACTGGCCGCCGCCGGACACGGCGAGGATTTGCACCGGTCGTGGCGGTCCGACCGCGGCTCCCGGGATTGCCGGCGCGTCGGCCGGTCGGGCGGCGAGGGCGGCGGCCAAGGTTTCGTAGGTCTGCTTCTCGATGTTCGGGTAGTTGGCCGTGCGACCGGCGTCGTCCTGGCTCCGCTGCGACACTTGGGGGGCGAGCGGCGGCTTGCCCCGGTCGCGGAGCGTGGAGCACCCCAACCCGACCGCCGTAGCGGTCAGGGCGATTGTGACGGCGAACGATGTACCGACGGCCCGAGACCTGCGCATCCGACCCCCCCTGGCCCTGCGTCGTCCTGGTGTGAAGGCCGGGGTATGCCCGAATCCGAGACGCGTGTCGAGACAAATCTTTCGCCGGCGGGCGAGTGGACCGGTCCGGCGGGACATTTTGGCTTGACATGCCCCCTTGGCAACCTACGTTTCGATAGGTTTACGCCTAGAATGATGACGCCGACTGGAACGCCACCCGCGGAAACTTTCGCGGGCACGATCCGACCCGGTGCATCCCCCGTCCAGTTCTGGAACCTCCGCTGGGAAGGTCCTCGGTTTATGGCCAGCCCGAACTCAACCCCCGATCCGCAACCGTCGATTTCCGCAGCCGAACTGCGCCGGCGGTTGTTGTCGTCTACCCCGCCGCCGATGGCCTCCACTGTCTTGACGCCGGCGGAGTTCGACGCACTCCCGGGTAACGGCCTGGACGCCCTCGCCCGCTTGCGGTTGCCCGGTCAACCGGCGTCGTCCTACGCCACGCCGCCGGATGCCTCGACGGTCCGGGCCGCGATGAGTGTCAAGGTTGCCGCCCTAGAAGGGGCTGGCTACGGTGCCCCGCCCGTTCGCCCGCCCCAACCGGCCCCGGCCCCGTCCGGGTACGCCGGCGGCACCGGCTCCGGGGTCCGCGGCTACGCTAGTCGCTCGCTGCCCGACGACCCGGCCAGCCCCGACACGGCGCGGCTCAAGGCCGAGAACAAAGAACTCCGCCAACTCCTGAGCGAAATGAAGCAACTCCTCCAGGAGGCGAGTGACAGCGAACAGCAGTACGCCGCCCGCCAGTTGGACTTGCAAGGCGCGCTTACCGAACGCCAGCGGCACATCGATGAACTGTCGTCCCAGTTGCAGTCGATCGAGGAGCAAATCTCGAGCGGGGCACTCGGACCGCAACAGGCAGTGGTCGTGCCCAAGACCCGCACCGAACTCGAAGAATGGGCCGACGAACTGGAGAAGGACCACTCCATTATGGCCCAAGAGCGGAAGAAGCTGGAACACGAGCGGCGTCAGTTGCGCGAGGACGAGGAGTCGTCCGAGAACCAGATGCGTCAGATGGAAGTCGGCATGGCCCGGGATCGGGCACTGATGGCCCGCCAGGAGACCGAGTTGAAGCGGCTCAGTGCAGAAATCCAGCACGAGCTCGAAATCATGCAGCGCGGGGACGTGCAACTCCGCGACCAGATGCAGAAGTTCCAGCGCCGCGCTCAGGACGTGATCCAGGGCAAGATGGGCGGCCCAGGGTCGCCACCGCTGCCCGGACGGCGATAAGCCCGGTGAAACGAGTCTCAGCCCGGGCCGTCCCGGGCTGTTTTTGTTAGCCCTCGTCCCAGACGCTCGTGTAGGCCCCGATCGCGTCGAAGTAGTCGAGCATCCGCTTGTAAAAGTCGTGCGCCCCGAGGGTCGCGCTGTCCCCCACGACGACGAGTTTCCGCCGCGCCCGCGTCAAGGCGACGTTGGTCCGCCGCACGTCCGCCAGGAAGCCGATGCCGCCCTCGACGTTCGACCGCACCATGCTGATGACGACCGCTTCCTTCTCGCGGCCCTGGAAGCCGTCCACGCTGTCCACCTCGACCGCGGTGTCTTCGAGCTTCTCGCGGATCAGCCGCGCCTGGCCGTTGTACGGCGTGATGACGGCGATGTCGTCCGCCGGCAGGCCGGCGGCGAGCAACTGTCGGACGCACTTGACCACGACCTCGGCTTCGCCCGGGTTGAACCGGCTGGCCGTGTCCGCCTCCCGGGCCTCGTCGTACCCCGCGCCGGCCGTGTCGATGAACTGGACGGGCGACGCGGTCAGCGGTACGTCCGCGATGTCGGGCAGGTCGCGCAACAGGTGCCCGGCGACGCTGGCGTGCGGGACGAGTTCGCCGCCGTAGAACTCGTGCGACGAGAAGTCCGCGATGGCCGCGTGCATCCGGTACTGGACCGTGAGCAACCGCGAAATGCCCGGGCCGCACGTGCCCATGACGCGCTCCATCATGCTGATCGCCAGCCCCCCGTCGGTCGCCTCCTGCGACAGGACCGTCGGCGGTAGCTGACACGGGTCGCCGGCCAGGACGACCTTGTCCGCCCGCACGATCGGAATCCAGCACGCCGGTTCGGGGCTTTGGCACGCCTCGTCGATGACGAGCAGATCGAAGCGGGCCTGGCCGAGGGTGCCCGAGTCGGTGCCGGTCAGAGTGCCGCAGATCACCCGCGCCTCGACCAACACGCGCTCGACGGCCGTTTGCGCGGTCCGCCGGGCGACGGCTAACAACTCGCGGGCTTCGGCCCGCAGCGCCTGCCGCTCGCCGGGCACGGGCTTTTCCTTGGTCCACTTGTTGGCCCGCTTGAGCAGTGCTTGCGCCTCCTTCGTGTACTTGCGGGCCTGCCGCGCCTCGGGGTGCTTCTCGACCAGGGAGTCGAGGGCGCGGTCGCGCAGCGCCTCGGCGACGCGGGCCGGGTGGCCGACGCGCACCGGCAGTAGCCCGACGCCGAGCAGCTTTTCCAGCAGGTTGTCTACTGCGGCGTTCGACGGGGCGCACGCCAAAACTCTGGCCCCGTCGGCGACCGCGCGGCGGATCAACTCGACGAGGGTCGTCGTCTTGCCGGTCCCCGGCGGTCCGTGAATCACGGCAACTTCCTGAGAAGCGAGCGCGAACCGGACCGCCGATTCCTGGTTCTCGTTCAACGGCGACGGCGCGCGGAACTCCGACTCGGGCTGCGGGTCGAGGGTCGCCGGCCGGGTGCCGAGGAGCACGTCCCGTAGCTCTGCCAGCCGGTCACTGTGAGCCGCGGCGGTGCGGTGGAGCGCGGCGAGTTGCCGCTGGCGAGAGACTTCATCAGGCGACAGGTCGAGCCGCCAGGTGGCGTCGTCCGGCCGGTCGTCGTCCGAATCGTCGAGGGCGACCGTGATGGTGCGGGCGTGCCGGTCGCTGACGACGCCGCGAAAGCTCGCCGGCCGGGGAATGCCGGTCTGGGTGAGGACGACGGGTGCCCCGGGTTGCAACCGGTTCGGCGGCAAGATCGTCGCCGATTTCCCGCGCGTCAGCGTCACCAGGAAGCGGCCGCCCAGACCGATTTCTTCGCCGCGGACGACCAGTTTCGTAATCGTCGTGCCGTCCGGGGCCTCCCCGAGCGCGGAGCGGCGCTTCATCTCCTTACGCTCGGCGTCGGCTTCGAGTTGGAGCAATGTGGCCAGGTGCTCGAAGTGCCCGGAGCCGTCGCCGCGGGGCAGGGCACTGGTCAGCCGGACCCGCACGGGGTAGTCCCGGAAAGTCGCGCCGTCGAGCGCCGCCACCAGCTTCGCGGCCTGATTGTCGGGGACGGTGAGGACGGCACTCGACCCCAGGAAGGCGACCCGGCCGAAGGACTTGCCCTCGACCTTGCCGTACTTGCAGGCGAAGCGGACGACCTCGCCGGGGGTGGTGTTGCGGGGCAGGCGGTCGATGTGCAGAGTGGCCATGCCGGGATTCTACGCGAGGACGCCGAACGGGTCGCGTTCCGCCGCCGACGCGCTGACGTTCACCCCGGGGAAGGCGGCCTGCAACCGGACCGCCAGGTCTTCGACCCCCGGCCGCTCTGTGGCGTAGTGCCCCGGGAGCAGCACCGCGATTCCGGCCGCCCGCGCCGCCAGGCCGTCGTGGAAGCGGAGTTCGCCGGTAACGAACACGTCGGCCTTCACGCGGATCGCGTCCGCCAGGTACTCGCCCGCAGCGCCGCAGGCCACGGCGACCCGTTGGACGGGGCGGCCGCGCGAGCCGATGACCTGCATCCCCTTCGAGCGAAGAGCGCGTTGCAAGGATTCGCCGAGATCGACGAGCTTGATTTCATTGGGTAAATCGCCGACGCGGCCTGCTCCGGTCGAAGCACCCCCCGACGCGTGCAGCGGGTAAACGTCGAATGCCGGCTCCTCGTAACTGTGGGCGGATCGCAGGACCGCGAGGACCGCCGCGAGTTGCGCCTCCGGCACGACCACTTCGAGCCGCGATTCGGCCACTTGCTCGCGCCGCCCCTTGACGCCGACGCTCGGGTTGGCCGCGTCGGTGCCGAAGAAAGTGCCGGTGCCGTCGTTGCGAAAGCTACAATCGCGGTACGCGCCGATCGTGCCCGCCCCGGCCGCAAAGAGGGCGTCGGACACGCCGGCGACATCCGCCATCGGCACGAAGGTCACCAGCTTGAACCGCGCCGCCGGCTTGTCCGGTCGCAGCGGCCGAACGTCCACCAGCCCGAGTCGCGCGGCGAGGCCGTCGTTGATGCCGCCGGCACAATTGTCGAAAGCGGTGTGCGGCGAATAGACCGCGATGCCGTGCTTCAACAGCGGCAACAGCAGCTTGCCGTCGGCGGTCGCGGTCGTCAACTTCTTGACCGCTTTGAAGAGGACCGGGTGGTGCGCGACGATCAGTTCGACCCGCTCCTTGACGGCTTCGGCGACGACTTCGGCCGTCACGGTGAGGCAGGTTAAGACGCGCGTGAGTGGCGTCTTCGAGTCCCCCATCAGGAGGCCGACGTTGTCCCAGTCGGCCGCGCCGGTGGGCGGGGCGAAGGCGTCGAGGAAGGCCACGGCGTCGGCAACGGTCGGCATCGGCTTCTCCATCAAGTGGGCACGCAACGGACGCGGAAGCCGTTCGCCGCATCGACGCGCAACGCCGGCTCGATCTCGACCCAACCCCCCGCACCGACGGTCGCCGTGGCCACCATTTCCCCGACGACATCGCCCGGCGTCCGCAGCCGTCGCACGGCGACGACTGTTCCGGGCGCGACGCCGTCGAGGTGGAAGCGGCCGACGACGCGAGGTTCGTCGAAGCGGAAGGTGAAGTCGTCTTCGTGGTACAACTCGATCACGGCGACCCCGCGGCGAGTTTGGCCGCCGCCGCCAACAACAGCACGCGGGTTTCGGCACTGACGGGCGTCTCGGAGAACCGCGCCTCGTCGCACTTCCGCAGCAACTCGGGCAGCGGTTGGAGGCGCTCCGCCCCGACCGCGAGCGGCTCGATCTCGCGCGGCGTCCGCCGCAACGCCGGCAGTCCGTCCACGTCCTCGATATAGGCCCGCACGGCCGCCGAGAGTTGTGCGGGGAAGAGCGCGTCGGGCACGGCGTCGCCGCGCAGGCTGTCGAGTTCGCGCTCGAAGCGGCTTCGCGCTGAATCTCGCATACTCGACAGTGCGGAACTTCGCCGGCCCCGAATGATCGCCGCCACTAGAACCACACCAAATGCGACACTGATCGTGACGGGCATCACGAGTGACGCCGTCGGAGACGAGGGGGCCGGGGCTTCGACTTCCGTCGGCGGTCGTGGCCCGTCGCGGCCGAGTACGACCGTCGCCACGACGCGCACCGCCAACGGCGGGAACGTGACCTCGCGCGGCGCGTCGTCGGTGCCCGCCAGCCCGCGCACCGGGGCGAGTTGCAGTGGGCGTTCGCCCGGCACGTCGGGGTCGGCACGCAGTCTCAACGTCCAGCGTTGTCGGGTCGGTGACAGGTCTTCGACGAGCGCCGGGCCGAGCGTTCGCAGTCGCCACGTCGGGTCCACGCCGGGCAGCCACGCCGCGGGTGGGGTCACCCGTAACGGCGCGTCGCCTTCGACCGTCAGCGTCAATGTCGCGTGTTCGCTCAGCCGCAGGTCCGCTCGGTCGGCGGTGACGTTCGCCGTCGTCGGGCCGGCCGCGAACGCCAAGACGATCAGGAGCATTGGGGTCACCGGGACACCCGGCGGCGGCATTCGCGGGTGCGGAAGAATTGCAGCAGCGCGTCGAAGTGTTTGCCGTCCGTCGTCGCGTCGATCACGTCCACGCGGGCCGCGCGCGCGAGCCGGTCTAACGCCGCCCGGCGTTCGGCGGACCGGGCCGCGAACTGCGTTCGGAACGCGACGTTGTCCGTGTCGATGACGGCCTGTTCGCCGGTCTCGGCGTCTTCGAGGCGCAGCAGGCCGGCGGCCGGCCAGTCGAGTTCACGCGCGTCCGAGGTGCGGACGGCGATGAGGTCGTGCCGGCGGGCGGTCCGCTTGAAGGCGTCCTCGTACCCGGCGTCGAGGAAGTCGCTCACCAGGAAGACGATGGCCCGCCGGCGGTGCAGGGCGTTGAGCGAATCGAGGCACCCGGCCAGGTCGGTGAGGGTCGAACGCGGCTCGAAGTAGAGCACCTCGCGCAGGACCCGCAAGGCGTGCCGCGTGCCCTTGCCCGGCCGGACGTGCCGCTCGATCGCGTCGGTAAAGCCGAGCAGCGTGACCCGGTCGTTGTGCGACACCGCGGCGAACGCCAAGACCGTCGCCAACTCCGCCGAGACGGCCCGCTTCGTCGTTGCTCCGGTGCCGAACAACCGGCTCGCGGAGAAATCGACCATCAGCACCACCGTCAACTCGCGCTCCTCGGCGTAGCGCTTCACGAAGGCGGTCCCCATGCGGGCGGTGACGTTCCAGTCGATACTCCGCACGTCGTCGCCCGGTTGGTATTCGCGGACCTCCTCGAACGACAGCCCGGCCCCCTTGAACGCCGAGCGGTACTCGCCGCCGAACAGCGTCCGCACGGCTCGCCGCGCCCGCAGTTGCAGCCGGCGAATCTGCCGCATGACTTCAACGGGCAGCATGGGCAACCTCGCTAGAGGTCATCGCCAACAGCGCGTCGCGGGCCACTGCAAGCCGGTCGTCGCGCACGAACTCGTCGGCAACGCGGGCTTTCCCCGATTGCCCTAATCTCTCGCGCAACCCAGCGTTGCCGGCCAGTCGGTCGATCGCCGCTGTCAGCCATGGCACGTCGCCGCATCGCACGAGCAACCCGTCGCGTTCGTGCCGCACTAAGTCGGCCGGGCCGCCGGCGCGGTAGGCGACAACCGGCTTGCCGTTGGCCCACGCTTCGAGCAGCACGAGGCCGAATGAATCCGAGCGCGACGGCAGCACAAACAGGTCGATGCCCGCGAAAAAGTCGCGCTTCACCGCTTCCGTCAACGGCCCGAGTCGGATGACACCCGCCGACGGCTTGAACCCGCGCTCAAAATTCGGCATCGCCGGGCCGGCCAGGACCGTCCGCACGCGCAGGCCGCGCGTCGCCGCAACGAGATCGGACGTACCCTTCTCGCGGCTCAAGTTTGCCAAGTGCCCGACGATGACTTCGCCCGCCGTCACGCCCCACGTGCGGCGTGCCCGTTCGCGGTCGCCGCCGGTACATTCGGCCGCGTCGATCCCCAGCCCTTGCAGCGTCAACCGCGATTCGTGTACGCCGAGTTTCACGCAGGCCGCAAGCTCCGACGGCGTCTGGACGAAGACGCGGTCGGCCTGCTTCAACAGCCAGCGGAGCGGAGTGGACGTGTACTGATGTCGGGTGCGGTCACGCGGGTCGGTCGGGTCGCCGAGGTGCAGGAACGGCGTCAGCGCGAACGGCACCCCGCGCCGTCGGGCAAGCCTCAAGCCGGCGAGAATCGGGAACGAGTACGGGAAGGCGAAGGCGTGGACGGCGTCGAGCGGGCCGTCGAATTCGCGGGCCGCGCGGAGCATCGCCGGCATCACCGGGTTGCACGGCGACCAGCGTCCCCGCCACGCCGGCGGGCCGACCATCGACAGCGCCTTGAAGACGTAACGCCGGCCGGGGAAGTGGACCGGGCGGAAGCGGTGGACGCCATCCCGCAGGCCGGCCTGGTGTTCGGCGTGGCCGGCGGAGCGCATCGCTTCGAGGTCGTGGGCCGTGCTCGTCCAGACGGTGACGGCGTCGCCCCGGGCGGTGTGGTACGCGGTCAACTCCGCGGCGTACTTCTCGGCCCCGCCGAGGACCGGCGGGTAACGGTGCAGCACGTGGACGAGGTGCATGGGGAAATAGTCACTCCGAAGGGCGGCCCGACCGATACGATACGCTTCGGTTCAAGTCCCCGCTACGCTATTCGAGGCTCGGCGTCCGCAATGATCCGCATCTCCACACTCGCGTCGTCGGTGCAACCGTCCGCCACCCTCGCCGCCGGGGCCAAGGCCCGCGTCCTCAAGTCGCAGGGCATCACGGTCTACGATTTCAGCCTCGGCGAACCCGACTTCAACACCCCCCGGCACATTTGCGCGGCCGCCGAGAAGGCGATGGCCGCGGGCCAGACGCACTACACCCCCGCCGGCGGCACGGCCGAGTTGAAGAAGGCCATCGCCGCCTGGTACGACCGGACCTACGGCTTCAAGTGCGGCCCCGAGAACGTGCTGGTCTCGAACGGGGCCAAGCACAGCATCCACAACGCCCTCGCGGCGACCGTCGGCCCCGGGGACGAGGTCATCATCCCGACGCCGTACTGGGTCAGCTACTCCGACCTCGTGCAGATGACCGGGGCGACGCCGGTGCTGGTGCCGACGACCCTCGCCGCCCGCTTCAAGATGACCCCGGCCCAATTGAAGGCCGCGATCACGCCGAAGACCCGGTTGTTGATGCTCAACAGCCCGTCGAACCCGACCGGAACCGTTTACACACGCGACGAACTGCTCGCCCTCGTGGACGAGTTCGTCCGGCACACTGACGCGGCCATCCTGAGCGATGAGATTTACGAGAACCTCTGCTACGGCGACGCCAAACCGACGTGCGTCGTCACCCTGCGACCGGAGTTGTGCGACCGCGTGATTACCGTGAGCGGCGCGAGCAAGAGCTACGCGATGACCGGCTGGCGCATCGGCTGGGCGGTCGCCCCGGCGCACCTCGTCAAGGCGATGGACGGCATCCAGAGCCAGGAGACGAGTTGCCCGTCGAGCGTCAGCCAGGCCGCGATGGTCGTCGCGCTGGAATCGCCCGAGTCGGCCGTCTGCATCGAGGCGATGCGCACCGAGTTCGCCGCGCGGCGCGAGTTGACCTACGACACGCTGGCCACGATTCCCGGCCTGAAGTTCGACCGGGCCGATGGCGCGTTCTACGCCTTCTTCGAGGTCAGCGACTATTTCGGGAAGGCGTTCAACGGCACCGTCGTCACCGACTCGATGACCTTCTGCACGGCCTGCCTGGAGCAGGCGCACGTCAACCTCGTCCCCGGTGCCGCGTTCGGCAACGAAGGCTTCGCCCGCATGTCGTTCGCCACCGACCGCGCGACGATCACGGCAGGCCTGGGGCGACTCAAAGTCTGGCTGGCGACGGGCAAATAACTACTTCGCCGGCGTCGCGCTCAGCACATATGGGAAGATGCCGCCGCCCTGGTCGTGGCTGTCGATGACGCTCAGGAAGTAGACGCCGGTCCGGGGCAAGGTCACCGTGAAGGATGGGTCGGCATCGCCGCGGAGGTCGTCGCACGACTCGACGACGCGCTTCCGGTCGTCGTAGAGCGTCAGCAGGGCGTCCACCGGCGACCCCAGCTTTCGGGCCGTCACCGCGAAACGCCACTGCTGGCCCTTGCGGCCGACGAAGCGATAAACGTCGACATCGCGAGGCTTCTCGATGGTGCCGTGCAGTGTCACCGGCGGGACGAGGAGTTGCCCCGTGGCGAAGCCGTCGTTCGGTTCTAGCTCGGTCACCAGTCGCGGCACGACGAGCAAATTCACCGCGTCGGCCGTGCCGACTTTTAGCGCGACGTGCGGGGCGGCGAAGTCCTTGGGCAGCGTCAATTCGACATCGAGTTCGGTATCGCCGGTCAACTCCGGCGGGACGTTCTGCGGCGGGGTTGCCTTGCGAGGCTTGCCCAAAATCTTGACCGCGACGCCGCCGTCGGCCGCGACTTCGGTCGCACCGTCGAGGCCGAAACCCCGCACGGTCACCTTGCCGGTGAACCCCGGACCCACGGCCAGCGGCAGCGTGTACTTCGCACGCTGCACGACTACGACCGGCGGCTTCGCGTCCTTCGCCGCCGCCAACAGGGGCACCGCGAGGGACGCGAGTGCGAGGTGCAGGGCGATCACGAGAAAAGTTCGTGGATGGCTTCACCGTTGTCGAGGACTTCGATCGGCCGGCCGTCGGGCGTCTGGACTTGCTTGCGCGGGTTCACGCCGAGGGCGTCGAGGATCGTGTAGCAGACATCGGCCGGGGCGACGGGGCGCTGCGTCGGGTAGCCGCCGACCTTGTCGGTCTTACCCAGGACGAAGCCCGGCTTGACGCCCGCACCGAAGAACAGCATCGACGCCGCCTGGCCCCAGTGGTCGCGCCCGGCGTCCTTGTTCACCTTCGGCGACCGGCCGAACTCGCCCATGACGACGACGAGTGTCTCCTTGTCGCTGCCGCGCTCGCTCAGGTCGGACACGAGTGCCGAGAGGCCGCGGTCGAAGTCGGGGAGCTTCTTGTCGAGGCTCTCGAAGATTTTGCCGTGGTGGTCCCAGCCGCCGAAGTTCACCGTCACGAAGCGAACGCCCGCCTCGACGAGCCGCCGGGCCAGTAGCGCGGACTGGCCGAAGGTGGTGCGGCCGTAGCGGTCGCGCAGCTTGTCCGACTCCGCCCCGACCGCGAACGCCTGCCGAGTCTCGCTGGACAGGATCATCGCGGCGGCGCGCTGCTGGAACTCGTCGTAGGTAGCGATCTGGTCGTTGCCCTCGATACTCTTCGCCAGTCCATCGACCGCGCTGAGTAGCGTCCCGCGGCGCTGCACGCGCTCGGCGGCGGCGGTCTGCGTTAGGTTCTCGACCTTGTAGTCCGGCTTGCTGGGGTCGCCGGCCTTAAACGACTCGTAGCGGCCGCCCAGAAACGCGCTCTTGCCGAGTTCCCAGGTGAACGACGGGTTGCCCGGCACGGCGACGTAAGGCGGCAGGGTTGTCGTGAAGCCGAAGTCGTGGGCGGCGACGGCACCGATCGCCGGGTAGTCCCCGAACGGCGAGCCGAAGCGGCCGGACAGCACCCAGTTGGTCGCCGTCTCGTGGTGGTCGTTGTTGTGCGAGCAGGAGCGCACGAGGGCCAGCTTGTCCATGACCTTGGCGAGCATCGGCAGCTTCTCGCCGACTTGCAGGCCCGGCACGCTCGACGGGATCGGCTTGTAATTGCCGCGAACCTCGACGGGCGCGTCGGGCTTCATGTCGAAGGTGTCGTGGTGCGACAGCCCGCCGCCGAGGTAGACGAGGATCACCGACTTGGCCTTGGCCCCCGGCCGCTTCGTGACGCCGGCCTTCGCCCGCGACTCCATCGCCAGCAGCGTCGGTAGCGCCAGCGCCCCGAGTCCGCCGACGCGCAAGAAGTCGCGGCGCGTGGCACCGTCGCAGCGGCGGGAGGTCGCACGGCCCAAGGAGATATCGAACACGGCGGGACTCGCTTCGCGTCAGTGGTTGAAGGTGAAGTCTTTCGAGTTCAGCAAGGCCCAAAGTAGGTCGTGGTAGACATCGGCCCGCGGCTGCCCGTCCTTGAGCATGGCCAAGACGGCGTCGCGCTCGGCGGGCCGGGGGGCGCGGGTCAGGGCGTGCAGGAACAGCCAGTCGAGGAGTTTCGCATCGTCCTTGCCGAGGGCTTCCCACTGTTTCATCACCGCGACGGTCGCGGCGTCGAGTTTGCCCGCGAAGCCGGGGTTGTTTTGCAGGTGGAGGAGTTGCGGCATCGTCACGTCGCCGCTGCGCTCGCAGGCGCACGCGGTCGTGCGCTCGGAGCGGCCGAAGAGCTTCAGGAAGGCCGAGTTCGCGCCGGGGTCGGGCACCTGCAGGACGCGCGTGCCGAGCGGGTAGCCGTCGATCGGCTCGGGGGCACCGGTCACGTCGCCGATGGCGTCGAGCAGCACCTCGGCCGACAGCCGGCGGGCGTAGTAGTGCGAGTAGAAGCGGGCGTCGGTCGCGTTCGTCGGCCGGCTGCTGCTCGTGAGCTGGTAGGTGCGCGAGTTCAAGATCGTCCGCATCAGTTGCCGCAGGTCGTACCCGGACGACTGAAATTCGCGGCAGAGTTCGTCCCACAGGGCGGGGTTCGACGGCGGGTTGGTCGCGCGGAGGTCGTCCACCGGCTCGACGAGGCCGACGCCGAGGTAGTGCTTCCAGACGCGGTTGACCATCGCGCCAGTGAAGGCCGCGTTCGACGGGTCGGTCACCCACGCGGCCAGCTTCGTCCGCGGGTCTTGCCCCGGCAGCAGCGACACCGCCGCGCGGTCGAGCGACTGCGGCCGGAGGTACGCCCCGGTGCGCGGCTGGTTGACGCCGACGGGCCGGCGGGCCTGGTTGGCGTCCCTCAGGCCCACGCTTAACGTCGTCGGGCCGAGTTTCGAGTCCTTGCGGTCGAGCTTGACGCGGCTGAAGTACGCCGTGAAGTGGTAGAAGTCGTCTTGCGTGAAGCGTTCGAGCGGGTGGTTGTGACACTTCGCGCAGCCGATGCGGGTGCCCAAAAACGCCTGCGCGACCGACTCCGCGGCCTCGCTCTTCTCGGGGGCCGCCTCGCCGACGGTCACGACGTAGTAGCCGACGGCGGGGTTCGCCACCGTGTCGCCGCTGGCGGTCAGGATGTCGCGGGCCAACTCGTTCCAGGGTCGGTTGGCGGCGACTTGCTTCCGCAGGTAGTCGTGGAATTGCCGCACGCCTTTCACACCGCGCACGTCGTGGTCGCGCTCCTTGCGGTTCTGCAACAGGTCGCCGAGGAACAGCGTCCAGTAGTCGGTGAACTCGGGCCGGGCGAGCAGGGCGTCGATGAGCTTCGCGCGTTTGTCCGGCGACGGGTCGGCGACGAACGCGGTCGCTTCGGCGGTCGTCGGCAGCGTGCCGATGGCATCAAGGTGGGCGCGGCGCAAGAATTCGAGGTCGCCCGACAGGCCCGACGGCTCGACGCGGAGTTGGGCCAGCTTGGTCAGTACGTGGCCGTCGATGGCGTTGTTGCGCGGCGCGAACAGCGACGCATCGACGGTGCGCTCGTGGGGCACCGTGACGACGGCGACGGCAACCTCGGTGAGGTACGCCGCCCGCACACTCGTCGCTCCGGCCCGCTTCGTCGTGACTCCGCCGGCCGCCGTCACCTCGGCGACGGCGGCGTCGTTCGTCTCGAACTTTGTCAGCCAGGTCACGTCGCGGCGACTGCCGTCGGAGTAGCTCGCCCACGCGGTCAGTAGCACGTGCTCGCCGGCCTTCATGACGCGGTCGTTGGGCAGGATTTCCAGCTTGCGGACAGTGGCGTCGGACTTGTCGGGGCCGGGGGCACCGGCCGCGACCCAGTCGCGCAGCACCGCGTACTCGCGCGAGCCGACGCCGAACATTTTGCCGCCTTCGTGGGACGCGGTGCCGGTCGCTTTGAGCAACAGCAGGCTGCGTTCCGGCTGGGCCGGGTCGATGCGGCGGGCGTCGAGTTCGCGGGTGAGCCGCTTGAAGTCGGCGTCGGGGTCGTAGCCGCGCAGCGAGAGGGCGAAGCCGTTCTGCCCGGCCCCCTTGCCGTGGCACGCCCCCTGGTTGCAGCCCTGCTTGGTGAGCAGCGGCATCACGTCGTTGAGAAACGAAGGCGGCGCGGCACGTCCGGGCGAGGCGGCGAGGGTGAGCAGGGCCACCGCGAGGAATGGACGCGACATGGGCAACTCGGGGGACAGACGCGGGCAGACGCCGCAGTAGGCAGTAGTAGGATGCTAGCAGGCGCGGCGAAGTTTCGCCAATCGCAAACCCGGCTATTTGTCGCCGATCGCCACGAAGCAGGTCGCCTGGCGGGCGTTGGGGCCTTCGAGGTTGACCGTGCCGACGTAGACGCGGCCACCGTGGATCGCCGCACCAGCGTAGACCATGCCGGGCGACTTCACCTTCGGGTCGGTGCCCAGGTCGAGTCGCCACAACTTGTCCCCCGTTGCGGCGTCGATGGCGTGGACCGCCCCCCCGAGGTCACCGACGTAGACCGCACCCGCGACGACAGCGGCCGGCGCGAACAGCGGGGCCTTGGCGTCGTACAGCCAGCGCCGCTCGCCGTCGGTCAGGCTCAACGCCCGCACCTTGCCGTCGGTCGCCGTCACGATTGCCACGCCGTCAAAAAGGGCCGCGCAACCGACGCTGCCGCCGGGCAGGTCCTTACGCCACTTGACGTTGCCGGTGGCGAGGTCGAGCGCGACGACTTCGCCCCTGGCCCCCTTCAACTCGCCGACCGCGTAGCCGACACTCGACCCGGTGACGACGACCGTGTCGCCCAACACACTCGCGCCGCCCCAGGGGTTCAGGGGCAGGGCAAACGACCACTTCGTCTCCCCCGTCGCCGCGTCGAGCGCGAACAGTTCGCGCCGGCCGGACTTCTCCTTGTCGAGGAAGCTCGACGCGACGAGCACCTTGCCGCCGGCGACGTTGACCGGGGCATCGACGTGCCACTTCTTGACGCCCTGCTGCCAGACGAGTTTCGGCGACGGCTTGAACAGTTGGTCCTCGTTGGGCGGCACGGCGAAGTCGGGGTCGCGCTTCTTGTCGGCCTCGTACTTGGCCTGCAACTCCTTCCAGCGGCCCGCCTGCCGCGCCTCGATCTCGACGGGGGTCACCGGCTTGCCGTCGAGTGTCGCTTGCGCCGCCTCGACGCACACGACCCCGCCGTCGCCCGCGCCCATGAACACGCGGCCGCCGGCCACGGTCGGCGAGCCTTCGAGGTGGACGAGTTCGCCCGGCATCGGGTGCTGCCACAGCGGCTGGCCCTTATCCACCGTCAGCGCGTGCAGGATGCCGCCGGCGTCCTGGTGCATGCCGTCGCCGAGGAAAAGTAAGTTCCCGACGGCGGCGGGACTCGACACCGAGGCGAGGCGGAAGTACGGGGCCGAGCGCGACCAGACGGCAACGCCGCTGTCGGCCGCGAGGACGCTCGCCGTCGGCCGGTTGAACGCCCCAACCCCGGCGACGTAGACGCCGCTCTTGACGGGGACCGGGGCCGCGAGGAAGTGGTCCTGGCTCTTGACGACCCACAAGACCGCCGGCATCTTCGGGCCGGGCAGGCCGTCGGTGTTGCCGGTGCGGGCGGGGTTACCGCGGTAGGTCGGCCAGTCGGCCGGGTCGGCGGCGGCGCTCACGCCGGCGGTCAGCAGTAGCGCGATGAGGCTGCAACGCAACGTCATTCTCCCCTGAGGAACAGCGGCGACGACGCCACGGTGAACGGCGACTCGCGCGGCTTGCCGTCCGGGCCGCCGCCGACGAGCTTGTACGCCCCCGGTGCCAGCAACGCCCGCGGGTTCATCGACACACTCCCGCGGCCGCCGGCGTCGATGCGGCGGCCGAAAGCCGGTTTGCCGTCGGCGCTCAGCGCCGTTTGCCAGCGGCCGGCCGGGAAAGTCACGGGGAACTTCGCCGGCGGGGCCGTGGGCGTCTTCAACTCGCCGAAGAGCGCGGCCGACTCCTGGCCTTCGTTGACTAGGATCAGGTCGAGTTGCCCGTCGCCGTTCAGGTCGGCGAAGCCGGCGGCCTGGGTGTTGAAAGTCTTCTGCGTCAGGCCGAGTTGGGCCGAGAAGTCGGCGAACTTGCCGCCGTCGTTGCGGTAGTAGCGGTTCGGCTCGCGTAACACCGTGACGAGCAGGTCGGGCCGGCCGTCGTTGTCGAAGTCGCCCCAGGTCGCGCCAGTGACGGTGCCCGCGACCTGGCCGGGGTCGCCGGACGCGGCGGTCACGTCGGCGAACTTGCCGCGGCCGTCGTTGCGGAAGAGTTTCACACCGGTCGCCGTCGGCACGAGCAAGTCGAGGTGCCCGTCGCCGTCGAAGTCCGCCGCAGCCGGGGCGAGCTTGCCGGTCATGCCCGTCAGCCCAGTGTCGGTAGCGAGCGTGAATCGGCCGCCGCGGTTGAACAGCAGCGCCCCGCCGGCCCCGTTGAACAGCAAGTCCGGGCTGCCGTCGCCGTCGAAGTCCGCGACGGTGAAGCTGTTGCCGCCGGTCAGGGTCGGCAGAGCGTCGAGGCTCCACGCCCCACTCCGATCGACGAAGCCGGTGGGGGTGTTGCGGTAGAGCCGCAAGCCCGCGAAGCCGTCGGCGACGAGCAGGTCGGGCCGGCCGTCGTTGTCGAAGTCGGCCAGGACTGCGGCGGTGATGTAACTCGGCAACCCCGGCGGCAGGGTCTTGGTGTCGTCGCGGAAGAGGCCCTTGCCGAGGTTGGTGAACAGCCGCGGCCCGGCGACGCCGGCGACGAAGAGATCGGGCTTGCCGTCGCCATCAACGTCGGCCCAGCAGGCAGCCCGCGCGCCGCCGACGAGGCCCGGCAAGGTCGCTTCGGTGAACGAGTCGCCGCCGTTCAAGAGGACGCTGACGCGGTACGCGCCGACGAGGCAGAGGTCGGGCTTGCCGTCGCCGTCGATGTCGAGCGTGGTCAGACCCAGGGCGTCGCGGCCGAGGTTGCCGAGGCTTGCGTAGCGGTTGAAGCCGGGCATCCCCTGGAGTTGGCGGATGTCCTCGCCGCCCCAGCCGGCGAAGTCGCGCTTGGCGTTGTACTCCTGCAACTTCAGCGACACCTTCATGCGCTGGACCTTGGCCGTCTTCTTGTGCAACGCCTCCTTGTCGCCGTCCAACATGCACGGTACGACCACTTCCTTGCCGGCGACGATATCGACGACCAGCGCCGGCAACTTCTCGACCTTGCCGCAGTAGCTGCGCAGCAGGAACGGCTCGCCGTGGGACATGCCCCACCACTCGCCGTTGGGGTAGGCCTGGTACCACGTCGTGCCGATGTACGTCTCGGACGCGGAGCCGTTGTGGAAGAAGATCGCCGGCTTGCCGACCTCAGCCCAGCGCATGATCTCTTCCCACTCGCCCGGCCGCAGCCCGCCGCGGCCGATGTTGTGCTTGATGACCTCCTGCGGGTGCTTGCCCTTCAGGTCGGCCGTCTTCTGGAAGATGATCAGGTTGCCGGCCTTATCGACCTTGGTAACGACCATCGCGCAGACGATCACCGACTGCTGCACGACCGCGCCGAGGGGTAACGGGGCCTCGACATAAGCCGACGCCCGCGCCGAAGCGACCGCCAGAATTATGACCGCCGTGAGGTGTCGTCGCATGGTCTCCCCTTTGCCGCGCGTGGGTCATCAATGGTCACGGGGATTTCTTCAACCGTTCGGCGGCCGCCTTGGCCCACTCGCTCCCGGCCGGCGCGTCCTTGACGAGCTTGCGCAACAGCGGTTCGGCCCGGGCGGCTTGTCCGCCGTCGGTCAGCGCGCGGGCCGCTTCGAGGAGTGCGGCGTAACCGAGTTCGGGGAACGCGTCGTAGGTGTACGGCACGACGAGGTAGGCCGCCGTCGCCTCGGGGAAACGCTTTTGGGCGTGCCGGCACTGGCCGATTTGCACCTGGGCCTTGGCCGCCGACTCGCCGGTCGTCGCGGCGATGACCGCCCCGTAAGCGGCGACGGCCTCGTCGTACTTGCCCTGCGCCTGGTGCGCGACCGCCACGCCGTACCGGGCCTCCGCGGCGTAAGGGCTGTTCGGGCCGAAGCGCTGGATCAGCGTCTCGAACGCCTGGCGGGCGGGGTCGTACTGCTTCGCCATGAGGTGCGCCTGGCCGAGGCGGAGCATCGCGCGGTCGGAGATCGCTTCGCGGTTGTGGAACTCACCCTTGTCGCGGAAGATCGCCAACTTCTCGACCGCCTTGGCGGGGTTGCCCGCTGCCAGGTAAGCCTCGCCGGAACGGTAGAGGGCCTGGGCGATCCGGTCCGACTTGGGGTTGGTGGCGACCGCGTCGAACTGCGCGGCGGCGGGGGCGAACTGCTTCGACTCGAACAGGCTTGCCCCGAGGCGGAGCCGGACCCGCTCCAGCAATTCGACGGCCACCAGCTGGTCGGTCGGCTCCTTGTCGAGCGCGTCCTTGAGCAACTTCACGGCACCGTCGTGGTCGCCGCGTTCGGCCAGCAACTCCGCCCATTCGAGGCGGGCTTCGACGGCCAGGGCCGCGTCGGGGAACTCGGCGACGAGCCGCTTGTACGCGTCCAGGGTGCGGGCCTGCGAGTCCACCAGGGGCAACTTGCCCGCGTCGATTTCGGGCAGCGGCACGTCCGGCGGCGGCGTACCGGGCGGGAGCTTCTTCACCAGCGCGGCGACTTGCTTTTGCTGCGCGTCCTTGCGGGCCGCTTCGAGCGACCGGCGGACGTCGTCTTCGGCGTGGGCGCGCCAGCCCCAGGCGGCGTCGTAGTACATGCGAGCGCGGGCGTCGTGGGCCGGCAGGCGGTCGTGGAGTTGGTTGGCGCGATCGTACAGTGCGTTCGACGCCTCGCGGACGTTGTCCCGGCCCTTGTCGACGGCCTGCTGGGCCGCGTTCCGCTTGCCGTTGTCGGCCCCGGCCTGGGTCAGCAACTGCCGGCCCGCCTCGGCCGCCTTCTTGCCTTCGAGGATGCGTGCCTGGCCGCTCCGCAAACTCGCCTCCGCGCCGACCGGCTTGTCGCCCGCCGTCTTGGCCACGTCGTCCAACATCGCACGGGCTTCGGGCAGCTTGCCGGCTTCGATGAGCGACACGCCGTGCTGGTACTTCAAGAGCGGCACCCAGGCGGCGCGCTCGGGGTCCGCTGCCAGTGGGGCTTCGTACCGCTTGCGGGCTTCGTCCATGACTTTGACGGCTTCGGCCGGCTGATTCTGTTCGCGGAGCTGCACGGCCAGTTGGATCAGGGCCAGCGGGGCGATCTGGCTGGCCTGCAATTCGGGGTTCGACTGGAACCCTTTGAGGTCGTTCGTGGCCCCGCCGCGGTCGCCCAACAACCCGCGGACCTTGGCCCGTTCGATCACGGCCTGCCCGGCGAGTGGGTGCTTGGGGTACTCCTTCGTCAGCCGTTCGTAAATCTCGCGGGCCCGGTTGAGGGTTTGCGCGCGCTCGGCCGCGTTGGCGAGGGACGCCCCGAGTCGCCGGGTGCAGTGGCCGACTTTCAACAGCGCGGCCGGGGCTTCCGGGGCGAGCGGGTTGCCGGCGACGAACGCCTCCAGCAGTCCGGCTGCCTGCGTCAATTTCTCCCGGACGCGGTTCTCTTGCAGCGCGTCCTCGGCCTTGGCCGGGGCGAGCCGCATCAGGCAGTCGGCGAGGACGTAGTTGGCGAGAGCGAGGTCGCCGACGCGGTCCGGGGCGGGGATCGCGTCGAGGGACTTCGCCGCCGCGTCGAGTTGGTTGAGTTGCACCTCGCACACCCCCTGGCCGAAGCGGGCGAAGGCGACCCGCTCGAACTCGGGGAACTTCTCGGCGATCTCCTTGAACTTACCCGCCGCCTCGGTGAACTTGGCCTGCCCCTCGGCGGCGCGGTTGCGGTCTTTCAAGGTGTCGATGGCCCGACCGTAGTCGTTCTCGGCGACGCGGAGCAGCACCCCGGGAGTCAGCGTAGTGCGGGGATACAGACGCAAGAACTCGTCGCACCGCTGTTGGCTGCGGTCCGCCTGACCGGCGTTGCCGAGGGCCGTCGCCAGCCGCTGCAAGACTTCCTCGCGGCGGGTCGGCAGCGCCTGTTCGTTCCAGAGCGTTTCGTACAGTTGCGCCGCTTCCGCGAACTGCTTCCCGGCCTGAAGGGCGTCGGCGAGGTCGAAGAGCATTTCCTGCCGGCGGACCTTGGCGTCGGGGTCGAGGCCGACCAGCACGCCGGCCTTCTCGGCGGCCTTGCGGATCGACTCGATCGCCGCCTTCCGCCTGGCCTCGCGCTCGGCCGGCGGGACGGTTTCGCTCAGGCCGAGTTGCGCCTTGCCGAGCTGAAACTGGGCCTGGTCCACCAACCGGGCCGGCTTGTCGAGCAGCGGCGTCAGCGTCTTGACGGCCTCCTCGAACTGCCGCGACTGGACTTGGCAGAAGCCGACCCGCAGGGCCGCGTCCGGGGCCAGCTGCGAGGCCGGGTAGTCCTTGGCGAACTGCTGAAACTTCGCCAGCGCCTCGGGAACGCGGTTGGCTTCGTAGTTCAAGCAGGCGGCGTGAAACACGGCCCCGGCGAGGTAGTCGGGCGGGGACTTGACGGCGGCTTCCAGGCGGGCCTTCTCGATTGGGTTCGTCTTGAACGTCTCGGGCTTCTTCAACTGCTCGGCGGCGCTCGCCTTGAGTTTCTCGCAGGTGGCCACCACCGCCTCGTAGTGGACGCTCGCCTCGGCACCCTCGCCGGTCAGGTGGAAGACTCGGCCGACGAGGTATTCGGCGTGCGGGCCGAACGCGGGGTCGTCGAACGGGGACAGCAACATGAGCGACCGGCCGGCGTTCGCGGTGTCCTTGTCGAGGAAGCAGGCCAGCCCGTGGTAGTACAGCCCGAGCGGCCTCGACTTGCTCTTGGCGTAGGCGGCGTCCTTCAAGAACGGTTCGCACTCGGCGCGGGCTTCGCGAGTCTTTCCGGTCCGCAACAGCATCTCGGCGTGGTCGCACCGGTAGCGGGCGGACGCCTCCGGGTCGCGCTCGCGCGTCAGGTCGCGCGCGGTCACGTAAGCCTGGCCGGCCTGTTGGAATTGTTGCTGGGCCGCCTCCGGCTTCACTTCCTTGAGACCGAGTTGCCGCCGCACGGCCCCCGCCAGCGCGAACGCCTGCGGTCGCTCCTTGAAGTTGCCGTCGTTGCACGGCTGCTTCAACTCCTCGGCGGCCTTGGCGTAGTTGGGATCGGGCACGTTGACGTAGGCGAGGGCCAGTCCGTACCGCGCCAGGGCGGCTTGCGGAGTGCTGCCGAACTTCGTGATGACTTCCTGGAAGCGCTCCCGGGCCACGCCGAAATTGCCGTCGGTGTACGCCTTTTGCCCCGCGGCCACGGCTTTTTCGGCCTGTTGGTCCGGGGGCAGGGCCTGCTGGGCTAACGCCGGCGCGGTCAGGACGAGGCCCAAAGCCAAGGACAGGGTTCGCAAGCGGGACATCGACGCTCCCGGGAGGAGGAACCGGCAGAGCAGGGGAGGCGGACCGTGAGCGTATAGGAACGCAATTCCCGGCCGAAGTCAATCGTCGAGATCGCCGACCGGTCCGAGCCGCCCGGGGCCGGCTCGATTCTGGTCCTTGTGTTGGCGGTAGACGGCCAGGTCGCGCCGCAGTTTCGCCTTGTGTTCGTCGCGCAACTCGCGGTAAATCCCCATCCAGTAGATGCGGTTGGCGACCGCGTCGGCGAAGCCCAGCCCGACCAGCGCCAAAAGTAGGACGGCAATCGACCCCCAGTACATCGTCCAAAAGCGAATGAACTGCCGCTCCGCTTCGGTCATCGGCGGGGCGTCGGCCGGGCGGGGCTGGCCCATCGCCTCGGCGATCTCCTCCATCCCCGAAATGTAGGCCCCGACGACCATGCCGCCGATCACGGCGAAGACGATCGCCGTCACGAGTCGGCGGCGGTGCTTGCCCCGGAGGTAGCGGAGTTCGTCCGACGGGACGTGCGTCCGGCCGCGGAGGCGGCGCAGACCGCGGACCTGGACGGCCCCCGTGGCGAGGCCGAAGGCGACGATTCCCAGCCCGAGGGCGAGGGCAACAAGTGTCGGCGACATGGCCCGGCTCCGCGAAGTTACGCACAGTGTCCGGGCCGCGGCACCCGGAAGCAAGGGCGAACCGAACTCTTCCCAACACAGGCCCGGTTCGACGGGACGATTTGCCGGGCCGAAATCCCTGGCGAGGTGGTAAAATCTCTGCGGCCACCTTGCGGGGCGGGAACGGCGAAAGTACAACATTGCTCACTTCCAGGTCAAACGGCCCGGAGCGGTTTCGTTCGGTGATTCTTCAACCCGAATTCGGAAAGGCATTTCTGATGCAAGCGATTAGCGACTTCCTGGGCAACACTTACGTCCTGATCGGGATGGGCGTCGCCCTCCTCGCTCTCGGCGGCGTGATGGCATACATGCGGATGAAGAAGGGCGACGACGAGTAAGCCCGACAAAGAGTAATCGCCCCGGCCGACCTGCTTCGCGCCCGATGCCACACTGTGGCACCCGGGCGGCAGGTTGGTGCCCCTACCGCACCCGGGGGTCGGTCCGTGGCTTACCGGCGGTCACCTTCTCGAAGATCAGGCCGACGAACTGCTCGATCAGTTCGAGGTATTCGCTCGTGGCGATAGCCCGCACCTGACAAAGCAACTTGCGGCGACGTTCGATCGTGTCGATGACGTGCTCGACGCCGAAGCGTTCCAGCGGCCCGCCCGGCGCTTGCATTTCGAGCAGTTCGGTAATCTCGTCCGCCCGCAAGTCCATTTTTCGCGGCGCGTTCCGCTCCAGCCAACTCGCCAACTCGGCAAGCGTCACCCCTGCGGTGAGCAGGCGTTGCGCCTCTTCGTCCACCGGACCTTTGCCGTGAACCCGCATCAGTAAGCGGTCGAGGGACAGCGTGCGGAGTTCGTGGACGGTCAGGTCGAAGGCGTCCGCGCACTGGCTGACGGTCGCGTTGCGGAGCCGCCGCTTGGGTCCGCCGTTGAGGATTTGCCGCACGGTGTGGCGGTTCAAGTTCGAGATGCGGGCGAAGTCTTCCTGGTTCCAGCCCTTCTCCTCGACGAGTCGGCCGATCTTCTCGGCGAGGTCGTTCCCGGGCACAGTGACGGCCGTCGAAGTTGGTGGTGTCATGGCCCCCGACCCTTTCCCGAAATCGTAGTCCGGCGGCGACGGCAGTGTTGTTCTGGGAGGTGCGCGGCGGAACGCCCAACCGGCCGCGCGGAATTCCGCGCGGCCGGTTGGGCGTCTGGGAAAAATTAGAAGGGCACGACCGGGGCGACCACCGGCAACACGACCGACGGAACCTCGACGCCGACCTTTTTCGGTTCGACCTTGGCCGGAGGAGCTGTCTCCTTCGGCTTCGGCATTTCCTTGGGCGATTCGGCAGCCGGGACCGGGGTCACCGAACCGGGGACCGGCGGGAGGGCGCACCCGCCGACGGAACCCACGACGTGCGTGCTGCCGCAGTCACCGGTCGCGCACGGGGACGACGCACACGAGGCGGCCGTGGCACAATCGCTGCCGTGGTGGAAGCGGGCCTTCAACTTCGCCAGCAGGCCGGGCGACGAACTGCCGCACGGATCGCACGACGCGACCGCGGCCGGCCGGCTGAACAGCGGTGTGCCGCACGGCGTGCAGGTGTGCATCTTGCTCTTCAAGCGGGCGAACAGGCCCGGCGAGGCCATGCTGCACGAGTCGCAACTCGCGGCCGAGACGGCGACGGGGGCCGAGCAGCCCGAGCACCCGGCCGGGTCCGCGCCGGTGATCCAGGCCGTGCTCATCAACATCAATGCGGTATTCATCCGGGGAACCTCCAGAAACGGTCGGAAAAATCCTTGGCGCGGACGCGGCCCCGCGCGGAGCACCCGCACGGCGAACCCGACCCACCTGACGTTTGCCCAGAACCTGCTTCCGTCCGGTCGCGGAATGGCAGCCCACGTCCGGACGGTTCTGTGGCGTAGCAAATAGATCGGCCGGCCGTGGATGGGGCTTTGGCGCGACTCCACGAGTACCCGCGGTATTTCTCGATTCGCCGTTCAACGCGCCGGTCGAACCGGACGCGCCCGATCCGCCGCCCGGTGGGACTGCGACGCCCCGACCGCGTGGCACGGTTCTCCCGTCACCCGGCCGCGACTCGGAGGTGCGTTCGTTGGCGGGCGTCGGAAAACGCGGGGCATTCCGCAACTTGCCCTTGCCGACACGGCGACCGGCGGGCTTCAATACCAGGCCACCTACGCCCCCGGGATGCGACATGCCTGCCGTCCGCAAACGATGGACTCTGACGCCGCAAGACACGCAGGCGGCGAACTACCTGGCGTCCCAGTTGCGCCTCTCCCCGGTCGTCGCGCAACTGCTCGTCAACCGCCGGGTAACCACGGCCGAGGCCGCCCGGCAGTTCCTCGACTGCCCGATGACGGGGCTACTGTCCCCCCACCTCTTGCCCGGCGTGACGGCGGCGGCTGCAGCAATCCTCGCGGCCGTGCAGGCCGGCCGGCGCATCTGCGTGTACGGCGATTACGACGTGGACGGCACGACCGGCACCGCCATCCTGATGCGCCTCTTCGCCATCTTGAAGGCGAAGGCCGAGTTCTACGTGCCCAACCGCGTTGAGGAGGGCTACGGCGTCAATCGAGCCGCTGTGCAGTCCCTGACCAACTCCGGCGTCGAACTGCTCATCACCGTCGATTGCGGCATTACGGCCATCGAAGAAGTGGCCGAGGCCAGGCGGCTCGGCATGACCGTGATCGTCACCGACCACCACGAGATGAAGCCGACCCTGCCGGCCGCGGACCACATCGTTCACCCGGGCTTGCCCGGCTCGGAGTACCCGCCGAACCGGCTGTCCGGCGCGGGCGTTGCCTTCAAACTCGCCTGGGCCGTCGCCCAACTGGCCAGCAACAACGAGAAGGTCGC
>JAYTSV010000141.1:0-5004 GCA_043745465.1 Fimbriiglobus sp. | reverse complement strand
TCATCGGCGGGGCGTCCGGCTTGTCCTTGAAGTGCTCTAGGACGGGGTAGCCGCCCATGCGGGGCATCATCATGTCGAGGATGACGAGGTCGGGCTTCGCGTTGTAAATCGTGTTCTTACCCTGGTGGCCGTCGTGCGCCTGCAGCACGCGGAAGCCTTGCCGTTCGAGGACGGCGCGGAGGCCGTCCACGAGTTCGCGGTCGTCGTCGATGATCAGGATCGTCTTGGGGTCGCTCACGTCGCAGTCCTCCGGGGCGTCGATGCCCTACTCTAACAAGTGCCGCGCGGCGTCACAACGATTCCCGGGGATTGCGGCCGGCACTTTCCGCCAGCGGAGCCTACCCGGGTGCCATAACGCTCGGTAGACTGCGTGACGGAACCGTCCGGAAGTCCACGCCAAGCGGGTGAACGATGATCGAGTTGCCGCCGATCGAGCCGGAGCCGGAAAAGCCGGGCGCAGCGCCGGCCGGCAAGCGCGTCGGTCCGGACACCCTGTGGAAGAAGTCGGCCGTGCGGAAGTCGTCCCGCGGCGCGCTCCTGACGATGGCCACGCTGCTCTTCTGCGGGATCGCCGGCGTCGCCCTTGGGGTGGTTCTCTTGCTCGGCGCGGCGAAGAAGCCGTACCTCATCACCCTGCCGATCGAAGCCTACGGCGACAAATTCCCCGCCGTCGCCGCGGCCGATGCGGACGGCGCGTGGCTGTTCGCCGTGTTCGAGGACGACGGGCGGGAGAACGCCAAGAACTTCGGCCGCGAGGCGGGGAAACTCCGCGAAAAACTCGCCGCGATCCGGGAGGGCAGCGTCCTGGCGAAAGAAGTCGGCGCGGTAAAACGCCTCCTCGAAACCGACCGGCCATTGCTGGTCCACGTCGTCTGCCACGCCGAAGTTCGGGACGGCAAGGTCTACCTGGTCCCGGGCGACGCGACCGCCGACATCGCGGGGTGGGTGCCGCTCGACGACCTGCTGTCGGCGCTCGCGGTCTGTCGGGCGAAGAACAAGTGCCTGCTCCTGGACATCGGCCGGCCGGCGACGCGGACCTTCCTCGGCCCCTACGCCGACGAGACGACGGCCCCACTCCACGAGCACCTGCAAAAACTGGCGGACGCGGGCACCTTGGCCTGCCCGGTGATCGTCTCGTGCGGCAAGGGCGAGTTCAGTCACGTCATGGCCGCGACGGGCGTGTCGGCCTTCGCCTTCTACGCCGCCGAGGGGTTGCGCGGGGCGGCCGACGGGGTGCTGCCCGGGGGATCGCGGGACAAGGACGTGAGCGTCCGCGAGTTGCACGCCTTCCTGAAACTCCGCGTCGGCCGGTGGGTCAAGCAGAACCGCGACGCCGCGCAGTCGCCGACCCTGTACGCCCGCGCCGGGTCGGACTTCAAACTCGTCTACGGCGAGCGCACCCCGCCCCCGGCGACGAACGAAGAGGAAGACCTGAAGCCGCTCGACGCCCCCGACCCGTGGAAGATCGGTCCGCCCGCGACGACGACTGTACCGGGCGTGGCGGAGTACCCCGGGCGGTCGATCCTGGGCGTGCCGATCCCCGCTCCGCCGCCGGCCGCGCCGGGGTCGCCGCCCGCAGCCGACCCCCGCGCGGCCGTCCGCGCGACCATCGAACTATTCTGGAAGGCGAAGCTGGCGGCCAAGCCGGACGCCAAGGTTGACGAGCCCAAGTTCGAGGAGACCGGACTTTCGCAGGAGGTCGTCGGCCGCACGCTGTGGGAATGGCTCCTCGACAAGCATCCTGTCCCGCCGACCGATTTACTCAAGGCCTTCAAGCAACTCCTCGCCCCGCTCAAGTCCTCCGAGTTCCGCGAGTCGGCCACGCTCGATTTCGTGCTGACGACCAAGATCGCCAATTACACCCCGGACGGCGAAAAGCTCGCGGGCAAACTGTTCGCCGTCGAAAAGGAGTTCGCCGAACTCATGCGGCTCGGAGAGCCTGGTTTCGCCTGGGTCGGGCCGCAAGCGGTCGAACTCGTCGTCCAGCAAAGGAGTCTCGAAGGTCGTTTGCGGGCAGGGCAAGCACTCGAACCGGCGCTGTTAGAAATAGAAGACCTGCGTCGGGGCACTGCCGTCGTGGCCGACCGGTTGAAAGCGGCCCAGGCCGCCCGGGCGAGTCTCGACCTCGCCGTCCGGCGGGTGACCGGAACCGCGCTCGCCGTGGCCGAGTTCGACCGGCCGGGTCAAAAGCCGTGGGCGGCGTGCCTGAAGTCGGCCGCAGCCCTGGCCGACCAGCTCGGTCAAAAGCCGTCGGCGGACTGGAAACTCGACGACTGGAAGCGGATGACCGCCGAACTCGATGTCGCCGTAAAACCGCTGGTAGTCGCTTACGAACCGGCGGCCGTCAAAGCCCTCGTCGATGCCGGGCCGAAGGCCGGCCCGGCCGAGGTGCGGGTCATGGAGGCGACGCGGGCGGTTCCGTTCCTGACGGCGGCCGACCGCGCGAGCCTGACCCTGGCGATCAACGAGGCGGCGAAGCGACTGCACCTGGCCACGCGCAGGGAATTCGACCTGCCCGAGAACGCGACCCACGTGTTCCCCGGGCCCGAGCGCCTGCCCCCGGGACCCGGCCGCGACGTTCGCCTCGTGCGCCAGGAGGTGTCGCGCGACCTGCACGTATTGGCCGGATTGGGCACTCTCACCGATGCGGCCGTACCCGCGGCCTGGGGCAAGGCGTACCGGACCCGGGCGGCCGACCTGGTGAAGTCCGGCGAGTTCGCCAAGCTCGAACGGCTCCTGGCAGTCGAACCGTTCGGCCTCGACCCGGTCACAGACGGCCGGGCGAAGGGGCAGCGCGACGCGCTCGCGGCCCGCCGGCAGCGCGAGGTCGAGGCGTACCGCGAGTGGCGGACCTCCTGCTCCCGGTGAACCGCTACGACCCGGACGGCCAGACCTTCGGCGGAGAAATCTCGCTAGGTTCAACGGGTGTTATTCAGGTTCGAGTCTTAATTTTCAGGCATACTCTCAGTTGCGTAACGTGTTCGGCCTCCCAGGATGCACGAGGTGCCCGATGAGAATCTCCCGGCGACGGACGGTCCCCGCGACCGTGTTCATGGCGATCTGCGGTCTGCTTTCTTCCCTCGGGGCGAGTCCGGCCCAGGACGCGGCCAAGGCCCCTCAGGCGAAGGCCGGGGACGCCGTCTTCGCGTTCTTCAGTTCGTCGCCCACCTTTAACCCGACCGGCGACCCGACGCAGCAGCCGACGTACTTGTCGAGCCTCAGCCCCCGGCTGAACGCGGAGAACCAAATCTTCGCCTACGTCTACAACCCGAGCGCGCGGGCGCAGGTCGTCGATGTCGTGCTTCAGGCGGGCGACGACGCGGTGCGCGTCGAATTGTCCCGGGTCGCCGAGTCGGTGACGGTGGCGAGCAAAGAGTCGAAGCGGATCGCGTTCGCGCCGCTGAAGTCTGTCGCCCCGCCCGCGCCCGCGGCCCCGGTCGCCCCGGAGAAGGCGAAGGGGGACGAAAAAGAGGTCGTCAAGCCGCGGGGGGTTCAACTGCCGGCGAACGCCAACCTGTACCTTCGCGTCGTCCTGAAGGGAGAGAAATTGATCGAGAAGGGCAAGGAGGACAATTCGGTCAACAACATCAACCGCAACTTCCGGTCGGAGAGCTTTAGCTACGCGGTTGCGTCGGTCAATAATTCCGCGACCGTGACGGTCAAGTACGAGTCGAACGTGCGGCGGCTGACGAACGCACCGGTCAAAATCCGCCTCGACGTGCGGGCCGACCTGAACCCGCAGTTGAAGCCCGCGTCGCTCTTCAAGGGCACCTTCGAGGCCGAACTCCCGCCTCACGACGACTTGCATAATCCGACCGACGACACGTACAAGCCAGTCACTGCGACGTTGGTCGTCGAAGGCGTTGAGTTCGAGTCCGGGGTCAAGAGCAAGGCCACCCTGGGCGTGACGATCGACGGGTACGACCGCGCGTTCCTTTTCGAGACGGACTTCAACGGCTCCGACACGAAGCTCGAAGGCACCGACAAGCTCGTGCCGCACGCCCGCCTGTCGTCGTACGCCCAGGTCCCCGGCAAGCCGGTGACGATGGCCGTCGAGGCCGACGGGGCGAAGGCGGATCAACCGGTGGAGTTGGTCGTGGACCGCGTCGGCAAAGGGGAATTCGACGTCCTCCGCAAGTTCCCGACCGACCGCAGCCGGGAGGTCTTCCTGTTCGTCGGGGAGGACGGGGCCGTCGCCCTGACGCCGGTCGTCAAGGACTGGACGGTCGAGTTCCCGACGGCCCAGGTCGCGGGCAAGCGGACTTTTGCCGTCCGCATCGGTGGCACCGCGATCGAGACGCTGCCGAAGCAAGTCCTGGTCGTGGACCGCACGCCGCCGGTCGGCGTCTCCATCGTGACGAAGCCGACGAAGGACCAACTCCTCGTCGGCAGGCTGTTGAACCTGTCCGCGGTCGGCACCGACCCGGATTCGGGCATCGACCGCGTTTACTTTTTCACGGGCGAGACGCCGCCGGCCCTCGACGGCAAGCCGGCCCCAGGGAGCCGCGTCATCCCCGGCCAACTGGGCAAGGCACTCCTGGCCTCGACGTACACGACCGTCGAGCCGTTTCGGCTGCCGGAAGTTAAAGGCGAGGTGCGCGTCGGGGTGATCGCCTTCAATAAGGTCGGCCTCTCGACGGTATCCGATTTGACCCTGTACGTCCGCACGCCGCCGGTCCCTCCCGAGAAGCCGACGACCGGGTCGATCATCGGCCGGGCCGTCCAGGCCGGTCGGCCGCAACCGGGCCTGCCGGTGTCGCTGACCAACGCCGCGGGCAAAATCGTCAAGGAGACCAAGTCGGACGACCTGGGCAAGTTCGAGTTCAAGGACCTGCCCCCCGGCAGCTACACCGTCGCCGCCGTCAAAAAGGCGGACGCGAACGCCGGCGGCAAGGTGACCGTCGAGGTCAAGGCGGACAAGGACCCGACCCAGATCAAGGAACTCGTCATCAAGCGGTAACGACGGGGCAATAACGGCGCGGCCCGGCCGGTCCGGCCGGGCCG
>JAYTSV010000140.1:0-19086 GCA_043745465.1 Fimbriiglobus sp. | reverse complement strand
AGGCCGTGTTGATTGAAGGCTGGCCTATAAACGTTCTTATTTCAACCAGAGCGTGATCGCGGCGAACAACGCCATCCCTAAGAAGTTCCGCGAGGTCTTCTCGTACCGCGTCGCCACCCGCCGGAACTGCTTCAACCGGTTGATGCACCGCTCGACCTTGTTCCGCTCCTTGTACACCACCGCGTCGTACGCCCGCGGCGTCTTCCGGTTCGACCGCGGCGGGATCACCACCGCCGCCCCGCGGGCCTCGACCGCCGCCGCGAACGCGTCGCTGTCGTACCCCTTGTCCCCCAGCACGGCCTCCGGCTCGTGGTCCCCGAGCAGCGCCGGGGCGTGCGTGATGTCCGCGTCCTGGCCCGGACTCAACACGATTTCCAGCGGCAAGCCGAGCGATTCCACGGCCAAGTGGACCTTCGTCCCGAACCCGCCCCGCGACCGCCCCAGGTCCTGGTCGTCCGCCCCCCCGTTCATCCCCGCGGCGTGGTGGTGCGCGCGGATCACGGTCGAGTCGATCATCAGCCACTCCAGGTCGGGGTCCCGGACGGCCTCGAACACCCGCCGCCAGACGCCCGTCTTGCACCACGCATTGAACCGATGGAACGCGGTGTCCCACTTGCCGAACCGGTCGGGCAAATCCCGCCAGGGGATGCCCGTCTTCGCGACGTACCAGACGGCGTTGACGAACCCGCGGTTGTCCTTGGCAACCCCCCCGTGCCCTCCCGGCCGACCCGGCAAGAGGTGCTCAATCCTCGTCCAGTTGTCGTCGGAGATCTCGTGGCGACGCATCCTGCTCCCCCCGGTTGCCCAGTGTCCGGCCGGGGCTTTACCAGAGTTCGCAGTTCCAATCAACACGGCCTACACGAACTGGGCCGCCCCCGAGGTTCCGACGTTCCGCCCCCGCTTCGGCGAGGCGTACACGCTGACCGAGGACGCCGCCAACGGGCTGATCGCCGTCACCGACGGCCGGGGGTACCGGTACACCTTCTGGGACTTCAACGCCGCGAACGCGACGGCCGGGCTGGCCGGGCGGCTGAAGCAGGCGGCCGCCCCGGGCGGGGCGACGACCGCCGTCGTCGGCTCCGACGGCAGCGGCCGGCCGACCGAGACGCAGACGACGCAGGGGACCGGATCGACGGCGGTGACGGAGTCGATCGTCCGGGACTACGCCGCCAACACGGCGACGCTGCGGCGGCAGGTCGGCGGCGGGGCGTGGTCCACGGTGCGGTCGGTGGCCTACACGCTCGGGTCGGGCGGCAGCTCGGGCCAGGTCGTGCTGGCGGTGGTGAGGGACGCGGCCGGGGCGGCGCTGGAGACGAGCTACAACCGCTACTACGGCAGCATGTACGCGGCGGGCGGGCTGAAGTACGCCTTCGGGCCGGCCGCCTACGCGCGGCTGGTGGCCGACCTGGGCACGGGCGTCGGCGCGCTGACCGACGCCCAGGTGGCCCCGTACGCCGACACGTACCTGGAGTACGACGCGCTGTACCGGGTGACGAAGCGGGTGGCGGCGGGCGCGGGCTGCTCGGCCTGCTCCGGCGGCCAGGGCACCTACACGTACGCGTACGCCCAGCGGGCCGAGCCGTTCGCGCGGCTGCCGAACTCGTGGGCGCTCAAGACGGTGGAGACGCAGCCGGACGGGAACCAGGCCACGTACTACGCGAGCGGCTCGAACGCGATCCTGCTCAAGGTCTACAAGGACGCCACCACGGGCCAGGAGTGGGCGTGGGCGTACCGGTACGACGGGTCGCGGCGGGTGGTGCTGGCCGCCCAGCCGTCGGCGGTGTCGGGGTACAGTGAGGCCCTGGACGACCTGGTGGGGTACGCGGGGGGCGGGGCGACCTACCTGCGGGCGGCGGCGGGGCTGGTGACGGCGTACGCGTACGGGACCGGGGGCGCGCCGGCCGGGTTCCTGGGCGGGGTGTCGCTCTCGCAGGGGACGGGCGGCCCGCCGGTCCCGCAGGAGACGCGGACGTATGCGACCGCGGGCGACGGGCAGACGTTCGTCCCGGCGAGCGACACCCGCTACCGCAACGCCGACGGGACGGGGGCCGAGACGACGAGCTACGCCTACACGTGGCAGGGGAGTACCGCGCAACCCGCGACGGTGACGACGACGCTGCCGACGGTGACGACGGCCGAGAACGGCCCGAACGCGGCCGCGGCGGCGGTCACCGCCTACGACGCGGCCGGCCGGCCGGCGTGGTCGAAGGACGCGGCGGGGTTCCTCGGCTACACCGCCTACGACGCGGCCACCGGGGCGGCCGTGACGTCGATCGCCGACGTGAACACGGCACTCACGGCGGACTTCACGGGCCTGCCGGCCGGGTGGACGATGCCGGCGGGCGGCGGGCTGCACCTCAAGACCACCTACGAGGTGGACGGCCTGGGCCGGGCGACGGCGGCGACCGACCCGCTCGGGCACGCGACGTACACGGTGTACAACGACGCGAACCACGAGGTCCGGACCTACGCCGGGTGGGACGCGACGGCGAACGCGCCGACCGGGCCGACCGCGGTGAGCCGCGACGACCGCCCGGGCGGGTACGCCGAGTCGCTGACGATGTCGGCCGCCCCGCACCTGACGGCGGGCCGGCCGGACGGGACGGAGGCGGTGGGCGGCGTCCAGAGCTTGTCGCGGGCGTACCGCAACGCCGCCGGCCAGACCGTGTCGAGCGACGCCTACTTCAACCTGACCGGGCTGACGTACACGACCGCGACGACGCTCGGCGTCGAGGGGACGAACTTCGACCGCACGACCCAGGACTTCGACAAGCAGGGGCGGCCGAACCGCACCCGCTCGGCGGCGGGGACGATCGCCCGCACCTACAGCGACGGCCAGGGGCGGGCGGTGAGCCAGTGGGTCGGCACCAACGACACCCCGGCGGTCGGCTACTGGTCACCCGCCAACCCGGCGGGGATGACCAAAGTCCGCGAGTTCGAGTACGACGGCGGCGGGGTCGGCGACGGCGACCGCTCCAAGGTGACCGACTTCCCAGGCGGGGGTGCCGCGCCGCGGGTGACGCAGACCTGGTTCGACTGGCGGGACCGGGCGGTGGCGGTCAAGGCCGGCGTCGAGGCGACCGAGTCGGCGGCGGTCAACCGGCCGATCTCGTACGCCGACTACGACAACCTGGGCGAAGTCGTCCAGACGCGGGTGTACGACGGCGACGCCGTGACGGTCACGACGACCGCCGGCGTGCCGGTCGCCCCGGCGGCCGGACTGTTGCGGGCGCAATCGGCGACGGCCTACGACGAGCTGGGCCGGGCGTACCAGACCCGGACGTTCGGCGTCGATCCGGCGACCGGGGCGGTGAGCACCGCGGCGCTGACGGGGAGCGTCTGGTTCGACCTGCGCGGACTCACCCTGAAGACGCTCGCCCCCGGCGGCCTGGTGCGGAAGACGGCCTACGACTCGCTCGGCCGGGCGGCGGCGAGTTACGCGACCGACGGCGGGGGCGACCCGGCCCCGGGCGCGGCGGGCACCTGGGCGGCGGCGGGGAACGTGACCGGGGACGCCGTGCTGTCGCAGTCGGAGACCACGTACGACGCCAACGGTAACGCGACCCTGAACACGCGGCGGGACCGCTTCCACGACGAGGCGGCGACCGGGGCGCTCGGCACGCCGACGGCGGCCCCGAAAGCCCGCGTCAGTTACTCGGCGACCTACTACGACCTGGCCGACCGGGCGACGGACGCCGTCGAGGTCGGCACCAACGGCGGGGTCGCCTACGTGCGGCCGGGTACGGTGCCGGCACGGTCCGACACGGCCCTGGTGTCGAGCGTCAGTTACGACGCGGCGGGCTGGGCGTTCGAGGCGACCGACCCGCGGGGGCTGAAGTCGCGGACTTCCTATGACGCACGGGGTCGGACGGTGAAGACCGTCGAGAACTACGTGGACGGGGTGCCGTCGAACCTGGACGACAAGACGACCGAGTACGCCTACGGTCCCGCCGGGATGACGGGCCTGACGGCCCGGCTGGCCGGCGGGGGGGGGCAGACGACGCAGTGGGTGTACGGCGTGACGGTCGCCACCGGCAGCGGCGTCAACTCGAACGACATCGTGGGGGCGACGCGGTGGCCCGACCCGGCGACGGGGGCGGCGAGCGCCGCGCAGCAGGAGACGGCGACCGTGAACGCGGTCGGCCAGCCGCTCACCGCGACCGACCGCAACGGGACGACGCACGCGGCGAGCTACGACGTCCTCGGCCGGGTGACGGACGACGCGGTGACGCTCTTGGGCGTGAGCGTGGACGGGGCCGTGCGCCGCGTCCACACCGACTACGACGGCCAGGGGAACGCGTACCTGCTCGCCAACTACTCGGCGGCCACGGGCGGCACCGTCGTGAGCCAAGTCCAGCGGGCGTACAACGGCCTGGGCCAGTTGACGGCCGAGTACCAGGCCCAACGCGGGCAAGACGGCGGCCACGAGGTCCGGCAGCGGGGAGTGGCCGGGGAGTGGCCGTCGAGCGCTGCGAGAGTCTTCGCGGCGCTCATCTGCAAGGCCACAAACCCCTGCCCGCTCCAGCCGTCCGCTTGCACGTGGAGTCGCGCCCGCGTCACCACCTGCGGCTGTGACACCGTCAGAGCGTCGAGCGTCGTCATGAACCCGGCGACGAGCTTCGGCGTGTCCAACGTCACTGGATTGCGAGTCGTCTAGCGGATTTTGTCCCCCCGCGCGATGAAATCCGGCGGCACCTGGGCAAGCGACTTGCACACTACCACCGACTTCTCCCGCGGGTATGTGACCCGCAACTTCCCTGCCTCGGCGTCGCCGGACTCGGCGGCCAACGGCCTATGCAACCCCGCGACGAACGACCCGTAGCTCTCGTTGGCCATGACGGTGAACACGTCGATGCTGTCCTCGCTCAGCCGACTGCCGCGCTTGTAATTCTCGCACTCGCCATTCCAGGATGAAGAGCCAAAATTCGGTCGCCACCGGGCTGAGACTGCCACTCAATTTGTCAGTTGCGAGAATGGCTCAAGTTAGGGACGTCGTATCGGCGAGACCCAGCTCTTTGAGACCGGAAAACGTCTCGTTGAGCCTCGATTGGGCCTGCTCGCTTTCGAGTGCGATCTCGAAGCAGACTTCGAGTTTGAGGTCGGGCGACGAGGCGAAGCGAGTCAACACCTTGGTGTAGAAGTTCATCCACTTTTGAGGTGGGACTGTCCCGCGCCATCGCAGGGTTTGCTTACCGGGTTTCGCGGCGGGTTGATCCCCCTCCGCCCCCTCGGGTTCTGGTTTGTCCGTGTTGACTCGAACGTCAGTAGTCGCCTCGTGGCCCCCCGCAGTCGCCCGGACGCTGTGCAGCCCCCCGGTCGGGCCGGCCGAATAGACGCCCTCGGGCGTGATGCTCCCGCTGCTCACTGTCCAATTCACTGCGGCAGGTGCGATCGGTTGGCCGTACTGGTCCACGGCCGAGCAGAGGAACGCGACCTCGTCACCGGGCGTGATCACCGGGTGCTCGGGCCGGATCGCAAGTGTCGTGAGTCGCGGTGGTTCCTGGAGCTTCTGAGCGTCGTCGGCCTTCAGGACGAACACCTCATCTGAAACCTCTACCTCCGCTTCGGTGAGGCTCTCCTTGAACTTCTCCAGCTTGACGCGGCCGTTGGCGTCTTTGCTCGCGACCGCGAGGAGCCCCTGCGTGACGCCGTCGCTGATGGTGCGCTTGATGGAGTTGGGGTTCAAAAGCCGGGCGAGCTGGGGGGAAGAGTAGAACGCGTCGCGCACCGCCTTCGTGGACCACTCGACCAGGGCCGGCGGCCAGTATTTGACGAGCTTCGCCGGGCTGACGCCGTCGGTGATCTCTTCGCAACGCTGCAGCTCCCGCAGGATCAACTCGACGATGCTGCCGGCCGAACTCGACGTGATCTGCCCGAGGTCGATGGCCCGGAGCTTGTTGTCCTTCCCCAGCAGGTAGACGTGGCGGTAGGTGCGGAAAATTGCCTCGTCCAGATCGCGCTGCGCGTTCTTGAGGTTGCGCGTCAGGAGGCCCTTCTGCCCGTCGTCGATCCTCTTCTTGGTGTCTTCGTCGTCGTCGATGTCTTCCCAGGCCAGTGCGTTCCGCGCCGCCTCCCGTACGGCGTCCCCCGCGTCCGGCACCGCGAAGATGAGCGCCGACTTGTACGTGCGGCCGCTCGCCCCGCAGTCCCGGACGACGGACTCCATAAGGTCGTTGGTTGGCTCCTCCCCGGCCTGCGCGTCTAACCCCAAGACGACGAGCGTGAGCATCGCGCGGTTGGGCACGTCGTTGCTGCGGGCCGGCGAGTACTTGCGGTCGATCTGCTTCGAGCCGTCCACGGAGTGCTTGTCGAACAGCTTTTGCGTCTGCTGGCGGACGCGCTCCTCGATCGCCTTCGCCGGCACCGCGCCGCGCCGGCTCACGAGGATTTGGTTCAGGTTGGGCGACAGACCGAAGCGGTAGCGGTTGCGGTCCCAGTTGAGGTAGTAGCACGTCGTCGCCAGGGCCTCGAGGACGTTATCGAGGTCGGCCAAGTTCGTGTCCGGCCCGAAGATGTCGGTCTTGATTTCGGGGATCGAGGCGTCGGCCTTCCCCTGGCTCATCCCGCCGTTCGACTCGAAGAAGATCGCCGTCGCCACCTTGCGGTGCAACTGGCCCCGCCCTACCGTGGCGTTGGCGAGTTGGTCGAGGCGGACGGAGTGGGCCGACGCCTTGCCGACGATGTCCGTCGTCACCGGGATCTCCAGGCCGTCGCTGCCGAGTTGCTTGAAGACGGCCGCCCGGAACGTCGGGTTGTCGAGCGGGGCGAGCCCCAGGGTGATCAGCGGCTCGCGCGTCGCCTTGCGGTGTTCGTCCTGGTGGTTGTGCGCCACCCACAAAGCGAGCAGGCGGAGGACACCGCGCGTCCGCTGGAAGCCGGGGACGCTCTGCCACTTCCGCTCGAACACCGACAGCACCGACGGGTGGAACGGGTACGCCGTCAGGAACTGGTCGCGGACCGTCTCCGCGTCGACGCCCGACAGCACCTGGGCGTGCTCGACGGCCCACTCGGCGTAGGCGGCCGCCGTCCGCTTGGCGTCGTCCGAGACGCCGCCCCAGGCGAACAGCCGGCGGCGGATGATCTCGCCCATCTCGTTGTTCGCCGACATCAGGATCGCCCGGCCGAGGCGGTCGAGCATCTTCTTGAACCGGGCCTCGTCCGCCTCGTCGTCGCTCGTGTACTCCAACTCGGACGCCGGGACCGAGACCACGACCGCCACGTTCTGCTCGCCGCGCGCCGTCTCGGCAAGGCAGTCGAGGAAGTTGTAGAGCCGGTCGCCGTAGCCCTTCTTGCGGTAGGTGCTCGCGTAGCTGATGATCTCGTCCATGAGGATCAGCACCGGCCGGCCCTTCGGCAGCATCGCCCGGATCGCGTCCCCCTTCGGCTCGATGAACTCGCGCTCGTGCTGCTCCAGGACTGCCAGCGACTCCGCGCCGCCGAGTTGCCAGGCGATCTCGCCCCACGGCGTCTTGCGCACCGGCTCGGTGCCGCCGCCGCGGCCCTGCAGCGAGTCGAAGTCCTTGCCCATGAACACCGCGACCGCCGCCTCGGGCACGGCCTTGACCTCGGCCTTGCGGAGGATGCGATCGACGCCGCTCCAGGACTTCGCCTTCTCGCCGTGCCTCGCCAAGTGGTACAGCGCCGTCAGCGAGTGCGACTTTCCGCCGCCGAACTGCGTGGCCATGTTGAACACGGCCGAGGTCTCGACCTGGACCCCGGAGAGCCGCCGCACCACCTGCGACGCGAGGTCGAGCAGGCTGCCGGTGACGTAGGTGCGGTCGAAGAAGCGCTGCGGGTCGGTGTAGTCCTTCGGCGCGCGGCCGTCCCGGATCTGGTCGAGGTGGATGGCGAACTCCGACGCGTCCAGCGGGCGGTTGTCCCGCAGGTCCTCGCGCAGCTCGACCACGTCGTACCAGGGCTTCAGCTTGGCCATCGGTCGCTCCCGTCGGGTCGTGGGTCGGGCGGCCCGTCCGCCAGTCGTTCTACAGGCCCAGGCCTCTCTTGCCGCCGCGAAACTGCTTCGGGACGGGCTGCTCGGCCTACAGGCCCAGCCCTTTCTTCCGCGCCAGCACCCCCTCGACCCAGCGGCGCTCGTCGGTGCCGGTCGGGTACAAGGCGGCCAGGGACTGCGCAAGCTTCCAGAAGCGGGCGTCCTTGCCGACGCCGTCCTCGACCAGGAAGCGCTTCAGGAGTTCCCCGCGCTGCGCCCCGAAGAGGATCATCGACTGGTGCAGGCGGTCGAGGACCGTCGTGCCGGGCGACGGGCCGCGCAGTTCCTGCCAGCCGCCGGCCGTCGTCTCGACCTCCTCGAGTTCGGCGAACATCGTCATCTGCTTCGACTTCGCCTTCGCCTTGGGTTTCTTCGCCACCGGGCCGTCGGCCGTCGCCTTGCCGAAGAGGTGCCTGGTCCGCTCCGCTACGGCGAGCAGCCGGGCCTTGTCGCCCTTCACCTCGACGATCGACTCGGACTTCTCCAGGTGGATGCCCAACCCCTGTGCGATCTTGCGGGCCGCGTCGAACTCCAGCCCGAACCCCGCCGCTACCGCCTTGCCCGCCGGCTTGTCCTCCTCAGACTCCGATTCACTGCCATCGTCTCGGTCTTCCTCGGTGTCCTCGGCGGCTCTGGGGTGAGCCGGCTTTCCGCCGCCCACCGTCCACAGCCACATGGCCGTCAGCCGGGCGTCGGGTTCGAGGCCGGTGGCGTCGGCGTCGCGGAAGATGACCGACAGGGCCTCCTTCGACACGGTCGCCCAGACGTGTTCGAGGTACTCCTTAAGCGGCACCGCGTCGCCGTTGGCCTTCTCGACCCGAGCGTACCGGGAGAAGATTTCGAGGGCCGGCCCGAGGCAAGCGAAGATGGCGTCCGCACCGACGACGCCCTCGCTAGCCAGCCGCGGCATCCACTCGTGCATCCGCACGGGAAGTTCCGCGAGCACGTCGCGCCAGTCGCCGGTGTCATCACCGATACGGGGGCGACAGACGAGGTGGACGGACGATGCGAGGCGCGCCTGACCTTGCGCTGAGATACGAGTCTCCATTTCCGTGTCGATGGGCCATGAACCTGTAATCACCCAGCCCGCGTCAACAACTGCCTTCAAAATCGCTTCCCAACTCGCGGTAGACTTGCTGGCGAAAACGATGGTGCCGATGCCGTCAGGACGCAACACCCGCCGACTTTCGGCGAACGCCTTCTGCAATTCTCGTTCGTAAAACTTGATACCTTTTGTCGATTGACTAAGCTGGTGAGCACGATCAACAACAATCTCGGCATCTTTGGGAACGCACTCGTCGCGGAACAGGTTCGGATAAGTTTTTATCAGCGTTCGTCGCATCCAGACATAAAAAAGTCCGAGAGATATGCGTATGGTACGGCATCGTAATAGGGAGGATCGGTTATCAGGGCAGACGCCGAACCGTCAGGAAGTGAGTGATTAGTTGCCGAAGCTTGCTTACTATGCCCGCATTGCCAGTCGTTGCCAATTGCAGTTAGAATAAGTTGGGTTCGCTCAACTTGAACCAGCCATGACCCGCTGGACTCTCCGATCGCAATCCCTTCTCCGAAGTCCCAGACCATACCGATCGCCTGGCGACCGAAAAGTTGTCGTGGACATTGCGCTACCGGCTCCCACCTACAAAGTGTATTCCCAAGGTCAGTCTGTTTGCCCAAGGCCATTGTCAACATGGCTTGCACTGCTTCAGCGAAGTCACGATCATGCAGTTTGTTAAGTTGTTCGCCTGCCTGCCTGATGAGCTTTGCCAAAGCTGTTAAGCCCAACAATTGTCGCGGTGTGAATAAGTCGCCCCAAGACCTCATTCCATAAATTGGGACGCTAATGCGTCGTAACTCGTTCGATGAAATAACCTCATCCGGGACAAGACTTAGCGTTCCCGCATGGGCTTTTTTACGCCTTTCCAACTCTGCCGAAGCTTTATGCACTATCTCGATGTCATGTTGATTTGGGAGGCGGTAAAACCTCCCCTGTGCACTCGATCGGGTCGTGACAACGCAAAACATTCTCGCGTCTCCGGACCCCCCTCTGCGCTTTTTGAGTTGTTCTCGAACGCTTGTGACTGGCGTCGTATAGCCGCAGCACGAGCAGTTTGCCGAACCGCGCTTCACCATCCCATCGCCGACTTCGCTCGTCTTGGCGTCGGGAATGATCTCAAAGTCCACGCGCTTCGCCGCCGGGTTCGGCACGATTCGCAGTGCGACCGACTTGGTCGCCTTCTTCGCCAGCCACAGCGAGCGCATCAGCGGCACTTCGGCCCCGCAACCTGGCCCTTCGCAGCGGATCGTTCGCGCCCACAGGTAGGCGATCGGCGTCGCGCCATCGGGGTCCTTGGGGTAGAACTCGGCTAGCTCCTTCTCGGCCTCGTCCTTAACCCACTGGCCCCACTTGCGGACCTCGTCGGCGAGCTTCTGGCCGTACTTCGGGATGTACTCCAGCACCACCTTGTTCAGCAGCACGGCTACGGGGTTCAAATCGCTGGCGAAGGCATCCGCCCCGACGCGCAGGGCTTCGAGCGGGATGCTGCCGCCGCCGGCGAACGGATCGACGACCAGCGGCCGCGTGCCCGGCTCGCCGCCGAGGGCCTCGTGGGCCGCCTGGGTGAGTGAGCGGCTCGTGTCGAGGTAGGCGGGGACGGTCGAGTTGTCCCAGTTGGCGAAGTCGGCGATGAAGTCGAGCAGGGCGAACCGCAGGACGTTCTGGTGGGCCGGATCCGTCGGGTCGAGCGGCGGGTTATTCTCGGCGAACATCTCCCAGCGGGCACGCCCCTCGGGCGAGAGCGTCGCCTGCAACTGCCGTTTCTCGTCGCTGATCCGCTGCGGGTTGACCCGCCGGGCGAAGGCGACGAGGCACCGGACGGCGGCGTCGCGGAACGCCTGGGGGCAGAGGGCATCAGCAGGGTCGGGCCAGAGCGACGCGCAAATGACGGCCCGGCACGCCGCCAGCGGCCGCCGCGCCCACCAGATGTGCAGCGTGGAGATGTGGCCGTGGCGGATCGACTTTTCGCGCCGGGCGTGGGCCGAGATGCGGGCGATGGGGAGGTCAACTTCGATGAGCCGCTTGGGGAGGTTCATTTGTCCAGATCTTTTCGCCGTTTGGATAAGAAGCAAACCCGTAAACCCATGCCAATAGGGCATTTACGGCAGTGGCGGGAGTGCTTTTCCAGTGGGGTTAGATAAGAACTCGTCGCCCGCGTCGTAGTCGGGACAGGTATATGGCAGACTCGCTCTGAGGCGAGTGCGACGGGGAGATCGAGTCCAACAAGTGGCCAGGAGACGTGGGTGCTTCATGCAACCAGGGGTGTGACTAGCTCCGCTTTAAACGCCTCGACTTGTTGGAGGGCTTCTAGTGCGTCGTGGATGCCGACGTGAGGTTTCAACTTGTTCATTTCCTCGGCGAGTTCGGCGTGCGCGCCATTGGGCGACTGGAGACGGACGTAAAGGGCTGTCGAAAGCCGTTCGAGTTCAGCGACGTTCTTCTGCGCAAGTTTCTCGGCGACGAAATCCATAGCCGCCTGGTAGCGGGCAATCGTGACCGAGTAGAGCGCGAGGTACCCTGCGGCCGAAGCGGTAGCGTGGAGGTGCGGGCCATAAGGGGCGTGGGAGCGGATTTCTACAAGGCCGTTGCCTCGGAGCGCGGTGAGCAGGTCGTTAAGGTCGAACGAATACGGCCCGTGCTTGTAAAAGATGTAGTTAAGGTCTAACGGGACGTTCATGAATTCCTGGAGGAAGTACATAGACTTCTGGATGTGCGTTTCCCCACACCAACTCCCCTTATCCTTGAAGCGGCGCACGAAATCGAGCACCAGAACCTCGCGTTGGGTGTCGTTCATGTCTCATCCTCTTTGCGGGGCTTAACGATGTCGGCGATGCGGCACTTGAGCAGGTCGGCGGCCGACGACCGCTTCTCCCCGGCGACGTAAACGAACTCGGCCATGACCACGGGGATATTCGGGAGGACTGTCGAAACGTCGAGGCTCGACACGATGCCGCTCGCGAGCCGAACGGGGAAGTCGGTCCGCTTGCTTTTCTCCGCGTATATGAATGAGTGTACACTGGCGATCCCGAGCTCGCCTTCCAAAAACGCCGCGACGGCCGCGGTAGCCTTCGGGTTCACCTGACTGTCGTTCGGGTTCCGCTCGTAGACCAGTCTGAAGTGGTCCCGGCAGAACACCGCTTTAGCGTGGGCGTGACCCGGTTTGCTCGGGTCGTAGGCGGCCGCGAGCATCGCCGAGTTAACCTCATTGTCCGTCATAGCGAGGTGCTGTGTCACGTCAGTGTTGAATCGGCCTTCCGGGAGCCACTGCTTGAGAAACTCCAGTAAATGGAAGTCGTAGATTCGGCGAACGGGGTGGAAATACAACTGCGTGTACATGAAGTAGCGGGCGAGCAGGAGGGCCTCGGCGGAGTGGAGGCCGCCCGACTCGATCCCGAGCGTGGCTTCGCCGGTTTGGTTGTGGGGCAGGATTCGCAGCGTGTCGATCAGGCGGTAGTGGTCGAACTTACCGTAGGCGACACCGGCGTGGTAAGAGTCTCGGAGCAGGTAATCCATCCGGTCCACTCCGAAGGCGTCGCCGACGATGATCTCCGAAAGGATCGCCTCCCAAGGAGTGAAACTCTCCAGCCTGTGCTCTTTCGGCCCGAACTTCTTCGGCCCCAAGGCCAGCTTGGCGACATCCTTGGCTTGGACTTTGATCTCGCCCCAAAGCGGCTCCATCTCAACGCCCAAGACGAGTTCATCCGTAAGGCGCTCGTGGTTCCAACCTTCGGGCAGCAACTCTTTCTCGGCGGCGTGCGAGAACGGCAGGTGGCCGATGTCGTGGCACAGCGCCGCCATCCGAATCACCCTCCGCCAATAAGCGAGATCGGTTCGCGGCACAACTTCCCGAGCGGTGTCGGAGTGGAGGTTGTTCGGAGTCGTGACGACATCGAAGACCCGACCGGCCAACTCCATCACGCCGAGAGAGTGCTCGAACCTGCGGTGAGTCGCGCCGGGATAGACGAGGTACGTCATCGCCAGTTGGTGGACGTGACGCAGCCTCTGAAACGGCCGGCTGTCGAGGATTTTCCGTTCACCGGATTCGATGCGAATGAAGTTGTGAATCGGGTCGCGGAGTTCGTGAAAGTCTTTGGGCATCAACCACCCTTTTCCGCTTGGAGCAGTGACGGTGCGCTGATCTGGTAATGTTCGACCGCCATCACCGGCTTCCAGCCGAGGCGGGCCGGGTCCTGGATGGCGTGCAGCTCCGGCGTGCCCGCGCAGTTGAACACGACATACAGCCAATAGTCGCCCTTCAGGCGCTGGGCGGTGCGGTACTCGTTCTCGCTCAGGGCGACCACGCCGACGCCGGCCCGGCCCTTCACTTCCAGGAACCGGACCTCGAGGAACGTCAGCGGGTCTTCTGGGTGCGGTCGGCGGCTGATCAGGTCGAAGCCCCGGTTCTCGGACTCGACGCTCTCCACGACCCAACCGCGGGCTTCCTCGTGGCGGGTCGCCTCGGCAACGGCGATCCGCTCGACCTCGTCGTCGCGCACCATCGGGGCCAGTTGCGGGCTGGCCCGGTCCGGGTGTGGCAGCACCAACGCGCGGCCGACGCGAGTGATGTCCGCGACCGAACAGTGCCGCTCGAGTTCGAGTTCCCGCTGGCGACTCTCGAGGCGGCCGTTCAGGTCGTCGAGGTGCTGCTCCGCCTGCGCGATCAGCCCGTCCAGGCCGGCCACCGTCTGGCCCTCGACCTGCCGGTTGAGGTACTCGCCGAGTTGCAACTGCTGCCGGTCGATCAGCGCGTTGAGGCTGATGCCGACGTGGCGCTCGACGCGCCCGACTTCGCGCATGCGGGACTCCGCAGCGCCGGCCGCCCACGGCTTCAGGGCCTGCTCGTACAGGAACTGCTCGACGGCGCGGCGCTCCGGCAGGGGCATCCCGTCCGCCGGCGGGGTGCCGGCGGGGGCGGGCACGATGTCGTGCAGGATGGTCGGCTCGTGGAGGGCCATCTCTCCGGTGAGCGAGGTCTCGACGACGAAGAGCCGGCGGTGCAGGGTGTTCCCCCGCCCGTCCTTGATGGAGGCGGCGAACACGTCCAGCACGGCCGGCCGCTCGCGGTGCAGGTCGAGGAAGATCGCCCCGCGCCGGAGGTGGTCCTCGACGCGGGCGAGCGTGTCCGTGCGGATCGCCTCGAACAGCGGGTGGCCGGGCGTGACCCATTCCAGCGTCGGGTCGGTGGGGATGACCGCCTTGTCGAAGGCGATCTTGCCGTACTCGCGACCGAGCCGCCCGAACTCGGACTCCTGGCGGTCCCCGATGGGGATCAGGTTCCGCGGCACCTTCCCGACGCGGTAGACGTGGCTCGTCGGGGTCGTCTGCTTCGGCTGGAGGCCGGACTCGGGGGCCGCGTTGAAGAAGAACTGCTCGATGACCTCGGGCACCAGCCGCCGCTCCTTGGCCTCGACCGACTTGCCGACGATCCTCGACAGGTTGAGTTCCCTCTTGGCCAGCCCCTCCAGCGCGCTCTCGGTGATCGCCCGAAACCGGTCCGGGCTGACGTCCTTGACGATGCGGTCCTGGATCTTATGCTCGTCGGTCAGCCGGGCGTACATGTCGCGGAACAACTTCTCCAACAGGGTCGATGGGAACACCTCGCCGACGACGTCGAACACCTGGTCGGTGCCCAACTCGCGCCGGATCTCCCGGAGGCGGTCGAGCAGCTTCTGCAAGACCCGGCCCTCGCGGGTGTTCTGGGCCACGAAGTTGATGACGAGGCAGTCGTGCTCCTGGCCGTAGCGGTGGATCCGGCCGACCCGCTGCTCCAGCCGGACGGGGTTCCAGGGGATGTCGTAGTTGATCATCAGCCAGCAGAACTGCAGGTTGATGCCCTCGCCGGCGGCTTCGGTGGCGACCAGGACCTGGGCCGACTCCTTGAATTCGCGCTCGGCGTAGATGCGCGACCCCGGCGTGTCGCGGTCGCCGATCTTCATGCTGCCGTGGATCTGGGTAAGGCTCAGGCCCCACTCGCGGAGCTTGCCGAGCGGGCGGTGGTCGCGGCCGTCGCCGGCCAGGTAGTCGAGGGTGTCCTTGTGCTCGGTGAAAACCAGCAGCCGCATCCTCGGGTCGGCGAACAGCCCGTGCTCGGTGAGCACCGACCGGAGCTTGACGAGCTTCGACTGCGCGTCCCGACTCTCCAAGACTTTGGCCTGGTCGGTCAGCCGCGTGAGCCGGCCGATCTCGTCGCGCAGGACGGCCGGGTCGGCCGACAACACTTCGCCCTCGAGTTGGACGACGATGCGGAGCTGCTCCTCTTCGGTGAGGTCTTCGAAGTCCTCGGGGACGCGGCGCTCGATCTGCTCGCGCCGGTGCGCCTCCGGGTCCTCCAGAATCTTCTCCCGGCGGTCGCGCATGCGTTCCAAGCTGCGGCGCACCGCGTACACAGACGAGGCCATCCGCCGCTGGAGGAGCGCCATCGTGAAGCCGACGGCGCGGCCGCGGGCCGATGGCTCGCTGGCAGCCGCGATCGACTGGTCTTCGACGTACCGGGTCAGCTCGTCGTAGAAGTCGAGTTCGTCGCCGTCGAGGTCGAAGGCGGCCGTGCGCACCTCGCGCTTCGTAAAGAGCTTGTGGACCTCCCCCGTTTCCGGGTCGGGGAACGTCACGAGCGCCTCCTTCGTGCGCCGCAGGTAGAACGGGGCCTCGTGCTCGCGCATCGCGTGCTGGAGGCTCTGGATGCTGCCGTAGACGTCCGGGTCGAGCAGGGCGAGGAACCGGCGGAAGTGGTCCTGGTCGCCCTTGTGGGGGGTCGCGGTCATGAGCAGGAAGTGGTCCGTCATCCGGGAGAGCGACTCGCCCAGCCGGTACGCATAGGTCTTGCGGTCTTCCGCGGGGGCGCTCATCTTGTGGGCCTCGTCCACGATGATGAGGTCCCAGCGGGAGCGCAGCAGGCTCTCGCGGGCGTCCTCGACGAGCGAGACCCACGAGACGGACGTGATGACCTGGTCGCGCTCCTGCCACGGGTTCTGCCCGTAGTTGGCACGCAGCACGTCGCCCCGGATGATGTCGAACTTCTCGCGGAACTTGTCGGCGAGTTCCCGCTGCCACTGGAACGTCAAGTTCGCCGGGGTCACGATCAGCGTGCGGCGAATCAGGCCGCGTGCCTTCAACTCCTTGATCAGCAGCCCCGCCATGATCGTCTTGCCCGCGCCCGGGTCGTCCGCCAACAGGAAGCGGATGCGGGGTAAGCGCAGGAAGTAGTCGTAGACCGCCTCCAACTGGTGGGGCAGCGGGTCGACGCGGGCGATGGAGAGCGAGAAGAACGGGTCGTACTCGTACGCCAGCCCGAGTCGGTGGGCTTCGACGCCGAGCCGGAACAGGCGGGCGTCCCCGTCGAAGGGGTCTCGATCGGCGGAGACGGTCAGCCGGGCGAGTTGGTCCGGGGTGAGGACGGGGTCGTGAGTCAGACCGGTTTGTAGGCCGCGTCCGATGATCTTGACGGAATCGCCGAGTTGGACGAGGGCGAGCACTTCGACCGGTTCAGGCAGGGTGGGGCCGCGAACGACGCTTCCAGGACGGAGTGGAGACGGCAGAGGAATCGGCCACCTTAGTTTCGATGTCGTAGGGGAAGGTCGCCCGTAAGCCGCGCCTCGATGTGGCGAAGAAGATTCTATCGGAAGAGGCGACAGGAACGAGCGGCCAGAGTTTTTGGCGAGCCATTCGGCAGTCGGGTCGAGTAAGTTGCGACGGCGACACGTGGGGCTTGAGGAAAAACTCGGTTCAAAGGAACTCGTCCGATTTGGCACGGATTACCAAGTTCGTTTGGACCCGACTCAGACTTCATCTTTGGAGACTTGGGGACGACTTTGCGCCGCCATCGGATGAAGTACTACATCACGAGGCTCTACGTGTTTATCACACTTCATCGCTGATTCTGGAGCATGTGATGCCCATTCGCCTCCACACTATCGCCAGACTATTTCGGGTAGCGGCACGGAGTGCCGAGGAGTTGCGGGACGATAGAGTGCCTGAAAAGCGGGGGGGAATGCCACATTCTTTATTATATTTACGCAACTCAATGGATTTCAGTCTGGTGGCTGATTGTAGGGGTTACACCGTCCCCATACGCATGTTGTTTAGGCCACAACCACAGAGTGCCAGGAATTCGGGTTGGGCGGGCGTGAGGGCGGGTGGTAGGCTGTGATAGTGTACTGATAGTCACCAATGGAGCCGCCGCCTCATGGCCCGCCACTTTACCCCGCGCGACGTGCTCCGACAGATTCCCGGTGCGGTCCTCCGCGAGCTGTTCGAGCGGCACTGCCCGCCTGGGTGCGAACTCGGCACGGACGACGACTTCGATGCTCCAGGGTGGGCCTACGAGTTCTTGGCGACCCTGCCGCCCGAGGCCCAGCAGGCCGTCGAACGCGCCCTGCGGCAGGCGTACGACCTGGGGACCAAGCCCGGCCTCGCCATGCTCGCCGCCGAGGCCCAATTCCAGCAGCTCGACCCGACCGCCTGCTGCCCGGACTGGGGCCTCGCGACCGCCGCACTGACCTTCGCGCTACGATACCCGGCCGCGGTCCAAAAGATCGACCTGATCCGCCAGACCGACCTGCTGCACCAGCGGTACTGGCACGCCCTGCCCGGCCTGGCCGGGGCCGACCCGGACGCCCCGCCCGGCACCCTCTCGGCGTTCGCCCGCTGGCTCGGCGACCGCCTGCTCGACGCCGAGGGCCGGGGCCGGCGGTGCACCCTGGAGTACCACACGTACCTGGGCCGCGAGCACTACTTCTTTTGCTACCCGGACGACTACACCACCACCGAGGTCACGCACGACCCGTACGGGCGGCTGCGGCGGCGGGAGGTGCGGCCCACGTTCGAGGTCATCTTCTGCTACGACGCCCGGGCCGCCACCTTGCACACGTACGCGCCGGTGCCCCGCGACACCCGGGCCGCGTTCGTCGATCACTTCTGCCGCACCGTCCTCCGCACCGAGCCGCCGCCCGAGGACCCCCGGCGGCCGGCGTACCGGCTCGACCTGCTCCGCGCGCGGGACTTCGCGCTGCCGTTCGAACTGGCCGACGGCGTCACCTCGGTGCGGCCGGTGAAGCTGCGATTCTCCGAGCACCTCAGCGGCGGCACGCGCCTCCGCTGAGGTGCCGTCGCGTGATCGATCATCGCACGAGTCAAGAATTCACCAATCGGCACGAATAAAGTGAGTTAAGAGTCGAATTAGTGTCGAGGAGTCCAATTGATGACGGCACATATCAGGTTGCTCTGGCTCTGGCTTCGGGGGCCAATCGGCCGGCGGTGGTGTCAATGGTTGGGGCACGGCGCAATCGTCTTGCTGGCGGGGGGTTTTCTCCTACCCGCCCTGCGGCGGAACCCGGAAAGCGTCCACGCGTATTTCGCGGCAGTATCGGCATGGCAACGGTCTATCGCGATCTTCGCGGCGGCTACTGCCGTCGCGTGCTTTCTGTTCAGGCTCCACAGCCCGAGGCTTGCCCACGTCCGCCCTCGCGTCGTCTGGCGACACCCGCCGTTGTGGTCCGCCTGGGTGGCCGCCGGGGCCTTCCTCTGCGCGCTCGACCTGACCGTCGGGATCGGCCCCGCAGACTTCACGCCTTCAGTGAGGGATTGGGCTGTGTACGGCGTCGGCTCCGTTCTGCTCGCGGCGTTCGGTCGGCGGTTGACCCAACCCCCGGAGCGTCAGGCGTCGGCAGTCACCCCCGCGACAACGACATCGCTTGACGACCTCATCGGCGACTGGCCGACTTTCGAGCGGTGGTTGCGGAGCGAGCGGCCGGCCGACGACGACCTCATCGGCAACCGCCGCGTCGCTCGGCGGCTGGCGGAGTACCTCAACACCCGCGGCGGGACGGTCGGGCTGGTCGGACCGTTCGGTAGCGGGAAGTCCAGCGTCGTGGCGTGGCTGAAAGACGAGGTGATCCGGACCCGGCGACCGAAGCAACCTGAAGTCTGGTTCGCCGAGCAGAGTTTATAGTGGACCCCGGAAACCGGACCGCGGGTAGAACTCCCTTGTTGGGGGTTTGGATCGCGGTCGTTTAAGGGGCGTGTGAATGAGCAAAAGTCCTCG
>JAYTSV010000139.1:0-5029 GCA_043745465.1 Fimbriiglobus sp. | reverse complement strand
ACGTGGACCTCGTCGGCGTCGTGGACGCCTCGCTCCAGCAGGCCGAGACCATCGCCCGCCAACTCGGCACCAAGGCCTACGACCGGTTCGAGCCGCTGCTCGGCCAGGTCGATGCCGTCAGCATCGTCACGCCGACGAGCTTCCACCACCACGTCGCCGCCCAGTTCCTCAGCCGCGGCGTGTCGGCCCTGGTCGAGAAGCCGATCTGCAAGACGGTCGAAGAAGCCGAGGAACTGATCGCCCTCGCCCGCCAGTCCGGGGCCGCGCTCCAGGTCGGGCACATCGAACGGTTCAACCCGGCCTTTGAAGAACTCGTCAAGCGGCCGATCACCCCGAAGTTCATCGAGTCCGAACGGCACGGCCCGTTCACCGGCCGCAGCACGGACATCGGCGCGGTCCTCGACCTGATGATCCACGACCTCGACCTGATCATGACCCTGGTCCCCGGCCCGGTCCGCGAAGTGTCCGCGGTCGGCGCGGCGGTCCTGGGCGGCCACGAGGACATGGTCAACGCCCGGCTCGTCTTCGAGTCCGGGTGCGTCGCCCACATCACGGCCAGCCGGATCAGCGCCCGGCCGAAGCGCCGCCTGCGCATCTGGGCTCCCGAGGGGTACGCCGGCATCGACTTCGTCAGCCGCCGGGTCCACTTCGTGCAAGTGTCCGACGAGGTCCGCCGCCAGGGCCTTCGGGTCGAGCGCATGGACCAAGCCGCCCGCAACCGCCTCAAGGACGAAGTCTTCGGCCGGCACCTGGAAGTGCTGTCCATCGACGGCGACCGGAACGGCGACCAGCTCACGGCCGAACTCCGGCACTTCGTCGATTGCGTCCGCGACAACCGCACCCCGCGGGTCACCGGCGAGGCCGGCCGCGACGCCTTGGCGATGGCCCACCGCATCCTCGACAGCCTCCGCGCCCACCAGTGGGAAGGCCACCCGGACGGCGCGATCGGCCCGAACAAGATGCCCAAGCCCGAAGGCAAGCTCTTCGACGCGCCCGGGGCCAGCCAGAGCGAAGCGGCGTAACCCGGCGACGATCAATCGCCAGTCCGGGTTGTCCCCGCCGGCGGTTGCGTGCTAGACTCTCCCTCATCATCAGGGAGTGGTTGCGATGCACGTGTTGGTGACCGGCTGCGCGGGATTCATCGGGTCGAGTTTGTGCGAACGCCTCCTCGCGGACGGCCACGCCGTCACCGGGGTCGATTGCTTCACGCCGTACTACGGCCGGGCGATCAAAGAGGGCAACCTCGCGGCGTTCCGCGCACACCCCCAGTTCACCTTCCGCGAACTCGACCTGAGTGCCGACCCGCTCGCCGACGCGGTCGGCCCGGCCGAAGTCGTCTTCCACCTCGCGGCCTACCCCGGCCTGATGAAGAGCTGGACCGACTTCGACCTGTACAGCCGGCACAACCTCACGGCCACGCACCGCCTCCTCGAAGCGGTCAAGGGTCGGGCGACGCTCAAGAAGTTCGTCTACGCCAGCACGTCGAGCGTGTACGGCAAGTACGCCTCGGGGGACGAGAGCCTCCCCACCCGGGCCGGTTCCCCTTACGGCGTGACGAAGCTGGCCGGGGAGCAACTCGCCCGCGTCTACCTGGACGAGTTCGCCGTGCCCACGGTCGTGCTCCGGTACTTCAGCGTCTACGGCCCCCGCCAGCGGCCGGACATGGGCTACCACCTGTTCATCCGCTCGATCCTCGCCGGCACGCCGATCCCGCTGACCGGCGACGGCCTGCAAGTCCGGGGCAACACGTACATCGGCGACTGCGTCGAGGCGACCCAGCGGGCCGGCTTCGGGGCGATGCCGGGCGAAGTGTTCAACCTGGGCGGCGGCGAGTTGACGACGATCATCGACGTGATCCGCCGCATCGAACGCCTGACCGGCAAGACGGCGATCGTCGAGCGTAAGCCGGACCGCAAGGGCGACCAGGTGGCCACCGCGGCCGACGTGACCAAGCTGTACCGGCACCTCGGCTGGAAGCCGACGACCGGCCTCGACGAAGGCTTGACGGCCCAGATTCAGTGGCAGCAAAGTTTGATGACGTAAGAGATTCACCGCAGAGGGCACATGAGGGCGCGGAGAAAGGCACGAAACAGTGTTCATACCACTCGACTCCAAGAATCCACTGGGGTTACGAGTGCGTAGGGAAAACCCAACTCAGGCTTTGGTCTTTCTCATGTGTTCTCTGCGCCCTCTGCGGTAAATCGGTTTTTGTCTTTTCAGGAGCACGGATGCTCGACGTTTTGCACCGGCACGTTGTCCAGCCGCTCGTCGCCCTCAAGCGGCGGAGCCGGCACCTGGCCGACTTGAGGTTCCTCGAACGCAGTCAGTACGACTCGCCGGCCGAGGTGCGGGCGCGGCAACTGGCGATGCTGCGTCTCACGTTGACGCACGCTTACGACACGGTGCCGTACTACCGCGCCGCCTGGGACGCGGCCGGGGTTCGCCCGGACGACGTGGCGACGCTGGACGATCTCGCGCGGCTGCCGGTGCTGACCAAGGCCGACATCCGCGGGCACAACGACGCCCTCGTTTCGACGGCGTTCGACCGCGCGACGTTGCGGGTCAAGACCACGTCCGGCTCGACCGGGGTGCCGCTCAAGATTTCCCTCGACGAGCGCGGCGCGCAGTGGAAGACGGCGGCGACCCTGCGGGCCGACGAGTGGTCCGGGTGGCGGCGCGGCCAGCGGGTCGCCAAGGTCTGGGGCAACCCCGAGTACAAGCACCACGGGCTACGCGGGCGGGTCGTCAACGCCGTCGTCGATCGCGCGATTTACCTCGACACGATCCAGCTCAACGACGCCCGCATCCGCGACTTCGTGGCCGCGCTCCGCCGCCACCGGCCCGGGTTAATCTTCGGCCACGCCCACTCGCTGTACCTCGTCGCGTGCCGGTTGAAGGCGATGAAGGTGGACGACATCCGGCCGCACGGCGTGATCTCGACGGCGATGCCGCTGCACGGCTGGCAGCGGACGGTGATCGAGCAGGTCTTCGGCACGCCGGCGACGAACCGCTACGGGTGCGAGGAGGTGTCCCTGATCGCCTGCGAGTGCGAGCGGCACGCCGGGCTGCACGTCGCCGCCGAGTCGGTGTTGACGGAGGTCGAGCCGGACGGCCGGCTGCTCGTCACCGACCTGTCGAACTTCGCCATGCCCCTGATCCGCTACCGCATCGGCGACGTGGTCACGACCAGTAACACTCCGTGCCCCTGCGGCCGGGGGTTGCCGCTCCTCGCCACCGTCGAAGGCCGGGACGCGGACTACGTGCTTACCCCCGCCGGCAACCTGATCTCGGGCATCTCGCTGACCGAGAACTTCGCCACGCAAATCCCCGGCACGGCGCAGTTGCAGATCGTCCAGGAGACGCGCACCCGCCTGCTGTTGCGGCTCGTGAAGGACGAGCACTTCACCGAGGCGAGCCGGCGCAAGATCGCAGCGCTGGTGCTCGAACTGTTCGGCCCGACGATGACCGTCGAGACCGAATTCGTGGACGCCATCGCGCAAGAAGCGAGCGGCAAGTACCGGTTCTGCGTGTCGAAGGTCGCCACCGACCACCTGCGGGGTCTGAGCGCATGACCCCGCAAGTTTCGGTCGTGATGGCCGCGAAAAACTACGCCCGGTTCATCGGCCAGGCGGTCGCGTCGGTGCGGGCGCAGACGGTCGCCGACTGGGAACTCGTGATCGTGGACGACGGCTCGACCGACGCCACGCCCGCCGCCGTGCGGCCGTTCTTGAGCGACCCGCGGGTGCGCTACTTTCGCAGCGACCGGCTCGGCCAGTCGCGCGCCAAGAACCTCGGCGAACGGCTGAGCCGGGGCGAAGTGATCGCCTACCTGGACGCCGACGACGCCTGGTTGCCGACCAAGCTCGACCGGCAACTGGCGGTCCTCGGGGCGAACCCTCGCGTCGGCGTCGTGGCCACGCGGCGCGCCTTCCTCGACGAGGCGGGGGCGGTTACGCCGGACGCCTCGCCCCTACCGCCGGCGGGCGACGTGCGGGCCGCCATTTTCGCGCGGAACTTCGTCTGTTTCTCGTCCGTGATGGTGCGGCGGCAAGTCTTCGACCACGTCGGCGGCTTCGACCCGACGCTCGACCTGGCCATCGACTACGACCTCTGGCAGCGGGTCGCCCGGCACTACGAGTTCGCCTGCGTGCCCGAGGCATTGACCCTGTACCGCACCGGCCACGGCAACCTGTCGCAGCGGTTGGCCGACCGCGTGGCCACGGCCGACCGGATCATGAACCGCGCCCTCGACCGCCGCGGCCTGGCGGCCGACTTGCCCCCCGGCGTCGCCGGCGAGGGGTACGCCTCGACGTACCGCTCGCTCGCCTTCGTGATGCGGTCCACCGAGGTGCGGACGGCGGCCCGCTGGTCCCTGCGGGCGCTGGCGACCGGCCGCACGCTGCCGGCGGTCAAGGGGCTGCTCGGACTGGTCAAGCCGTTGGTGCGCGGCCGGCAGGATTCGACCGGGGCGAACGCGACCGCGAACCGGTGACTCGCACAAACGGCGTCCGCGGCTTAGAATTGCGCGTGCGGCCCGCCACTCCTTCTGGATGCTCGTGATGCTCCCCGTCGAATGCCCGCACTGCGAAGCGACGTTCCAGCTCGACCCCGACACGCTCGGCAAGGTCATTCGCTGCCCCGAGTGCCGGCAGGCGTTCACCGCGACCGCGACGAAAGCCCCACCCGTGCCGGTCCACACCGCGCCGGTGGCGATCCCGTCGCCGACCGCCCTGCCGACGCCGGCCGGCCGCGTCGAGGAGTTCGTCAGCGTCTTCGACCTGAGCGTCCGCCGGCCCTACGAGCGGGTCGAGTCGGACGCCGTCCACCTGGTGCCGGAGACCGACGTGCCGCGCCGGCCGGTCGCGTCGGTCCGCATCAAGGTCGCGCCGAAGCCGGCGGACGACGACATCCCGACGCTGGCCCCGCTTGCGCAATCGAAGCCGGCCCCCGCCGGGCCGAAGGAAATCGCCTGGTCCGGCGACGAGCCGCCGGCCGCCAGGGCGACCCCCGCGGCGAAGGCGTTGAGCGT
>JAYTSV010000138.1:0-19239 GCA_043745465.1 Fimbriiglobus sp. | reverse complement strand
GCAACGGCAACATGTACATCAGCCGGGTGGACGCCGGGACCGTCGAACTGGTCCGGTCGTTCGGCACCGAAGTCGTCGGCTCGGGCGACCTGATCCAGGAGTTCGAGGCGGTCTGGACGCCGGCCCAGTGGGCGTTGCACCAGGAGGCGGCGGGGTTCACGGACGCGGCTTACGGGGTCGCCTGGGCGTTCATCGCCAACGAAATTCGCGCCCACGGGTTCACGACCGAGTGCGCCGTCCAGGCGCGTATTTTGAAGCACTTCGCGGACAACGGCCTAGTCACCGACCACCCGCCGATCGTCGGCGTCGGCCCGCACAGCGGCGACCCGCACTTCGCCCCGAACCCGTCCCACGATAGTCGCGTCGAGCCGGGTAGTTTCGTGCTGATCGACCTGTGGGCGAAAATGGACCGGCCGGACTCGGTCTACTCCGACCTGACCCGCGTCGGCTTCGTCGGCGAGGACGTGCCGGCCAAGATTCGGGAGGTGTTCAAGGTCGTCATCGCGGCCCGGGACGCCGGCATCGCCTGCGTCGAGCGGGCCTTCGCCAAAGGGGAGCCGCTGCAGGGCTGGCAGGTCGATGGGGCGACCCGGGGCGTGATCGAGCGGGCCGGGTACGGCGCGTTCTTCACCCACCGCACCGGGCACAACATCGGCCGGGAAACGCACGGCAACGGCTGCCACATGGACGGCCTCGAAACCCGCGAGGAGCGGAGCGTCATGCGCCGCACGTGCTTCAGCATCGAGCCGGGCGTCTACCTGCCCGAGTTCGGCGTCCGCAGCGAAGTCAACGTGTACATCGACGCGGCCGGCGGCGTCCACGTCACCGGCGGGCCGCTGCAGACGGAAATCCGCCGCGTCGTCGTGTGACCCTTTCCCGGCCTGCGAGTCCCCGTCATGCCCGCGCCGACCGACTTGACGACGATCGAACTCGACGTGCGGACGGACGAGATGCTCGTCAACATGGGGCCGCAACACCCCTCGACGCACGGCGTGCTGCGCCTGGTTCTGAGGACCGACGGCGAAATCATCCGCGAAGTCACCCCGCACCTCGGCTACCTGCACCGCTGCGCCGAGAAGGTCGGCGAGAACGTCACGCCGGTCCAGTTCATCCCGTACACCGACCGCATGGACTACCTGGCGGCGATGACGATGAACCTCGGGTACGCGCTGGCCGTCGAGCGGCTGTGCGGCTTGAAGGTGCCCGAGAAGGCGAGCGCGATCCGCGTGCTGGTGTGCGAGTTGAACCGCATCGCCTCGCACCTCATCGGCATGGGCGCGTACGGCCTCGACCTCGGGTCGTTCAGCCCCTTCTTCTACGCCTTCCGCGAGCGGGAGCAAATTCTCGACCTGTTCGAGGACGTGTGCGGCGCGCGGCTGACGTACAGTTACGTCACCATCGGCGGCGTCCACGACGACCTGCCGGCCGGGTGGGTCGAGCGGTGCCGCCGGTTCGTGGCGTACTTCCGCCCGAACGTCGCCGACTACCACGCGATGCTGACCCGCAACCAAATTTTCGTCAAGCGGACCGCCGGCGTCGGCGTGTTGAGCCGCGAGCGCGCCCTGAGCTACGCCTGTTCCGGCCCGGTCTTGCGCGCCTCGTTGGACGCCCGCGCCGGCGACCCGGCCTGGGACTTGCGCAAGACCGAGCCGTACAGCGACTACCCGAAGTACGCGTTCGACGTGCCGATCCCGCCGTTCGCCGACGCCCCGCCGGAGGCCGTGATCGGCGACTGCTGGCACCGGTTCAGCGTGCGCATGCGCGAGGTCGTCGAGAGCGTCGAGATCGTGGCCCAGGCCCTGGACGAGTACGAGCGCCTGCACGCCGCCGGGCTGAAACTGCACGCCGCCCACGCCGCCCTCACCGACGACGCGAAGAAGGCCGACGCCCCGCGGCTCGCCGAAGCGATGCGGACGACCTACGCCCACCGCGTCGAACCGCCGCGGACACTTCCCGCCGGCGAGTGCTACGTCGAGACCGAGTGCCCGCGCGGCCAGATGGGCTTCCACGTCGTCGGCCGCCCGGCGAAGGAGAACGTGCCGCTCCGCGTCCGTGCCCGCAGCAGCAGCTTCTGCAACCTGAGCACGATCGACGAACTCAGCCGCGGCAGCCTCCTGGCCGACATCCCCGCGATCGTCGGCAGCCTCGACGTGGTCATGGGCGAGATCGACCGGTAACCGCCTCCCGGCTCCGCCGCAGGCGATTCCCGGCGAGCGGCGGGTGTCAGCCCGCTGTTCCAACCTGCACGGGCGAGACACAACCCGCCGGTAGTTTCGCGCGCTCGCCGCGGGGAAGTCACTCGCATTCCAGGTCGGAACAGCCCACTCACGTGGGCCGCTCGCCGGGAATCGCCTGCTCGAAACGAGCGGCGGCGATTTAGCCGGCGGTTTTCAGCCCCTGGTTGCGGTCGTACCAGCGGCGGAGGCTGCCGTCGCAGTGGGCGAGGCCGTACCGGGTCAGGCCGACGGTCGCGGCGGTGTACAGGAAGTACGACGCGAACCAGGCCGGGCGGAGGCCGGCGTCGAGGGGCAGGTAGACGAGGCCGGCGGGGACTAGGTTGGCGGCGTCCGCGTGGCCGGTGCGGAGGCAGACGACGAGCAGGAGCGGGGTGCCCAAGACGAGCAGCGAGGCCAGGCCGCTCGTCTGGTTGCCGGTCGAGAAGCCGCGGAACCCGACGGCGAAGAAGAAGCACCACAGGACCACGCCACCGGCCACCGAGGCGACGGTTTCCGCCGCCCCGGCCTTGCCCGAGACGCCCAGCGCGAACCACAAGACGGCCGCCGACAGGGCGTACCCGCGGCCCCGCTTCCACGACGCGGCGAGGGCCGCGTGCCAGTAGTCGTGGGCCGTCAGGTCGGTCAGGAGCAGGAGTTCGAGCCGGCGGCAGCGGTCCTGGGTCGTCGTGTCCCAGAGGCCGTACTGGAAGGCGGCCGGCACCCCGGCCAGGATCACCATCGCCGTGGCCACGGCCGGCGCGCCGCCCCACTTCTCGAACAGGTCGAAGACGAGCCGGCCCATCCACGGCGGCCACGCGTCGCCGGCCAGCAGGTACGCCGCGTACACCAGCGAGAACCCGCCGGCCAGCCACAGGTTGATCTTGCCCGAGTAGACCATCACCCGCCGCACCGCCCACCACGACAGCGGCTGGTCGCCGATGAACTCGAGTTGCGACGGCCGGCTGGAGTCGATGGCCCCGTAGTGCCGGTCGTGGAAGTGGCCGCGCAACCGGCAGGCGGCGCGCGCCCCGGCGGCCACCGCGACCAGCCCCGCGAACGCCGTGATCCCGCCGAACCGCTGCCAGGCGAACCGCTCGACGCGGTCCGGGGTGAACCAGTACCGCAGCACGCCGAACGGGTTCACGTCGAGGCCGAAGCGGACGCCGTCGTACAGGAGTTCGCCCAGCGCCGGCGGCAGCGCGTGCAGCCACAGGACGAGGTTCTCCGCCGCGATCACGCCGACGACGAGGTACGTCAGGATGCCCAACAAGCCGACCCACTCGCCGACCCGCTGGACGCCGCGCGGCTCGTAAATCCACGCCGTCAGGCACAGCCCGGCCAGCAGCCCCCAGACGAGCGGAAGAACGAACAGCGGGGCCAAGTCTTGCGGCGCGACCAGCCCGGTGAAGTGCAGCCCGCCGAGCACCGGCAGGCCGCTGAGTTGCACCAGCGCGAACCGCGTCACGCCGACGAGCGCCTCGGCGAAGAAGAGCCGCCGCGGTTGGACCGGCGAGGTCAGCAGGAACTCCAGGGCGAGGCTCTTGGGCAGTTGCGTCAGCCGCCAGCCGACGAGGGCCGCGCCCTCGACGAGGCCGAGGCACAGCAGCGCGTACCCGGCGACGGTGAGGGTTTCGGCGGACCGGGCCTGGGCGACCAGGAAAGCGAGCAGCCCGGTGACGAGAATGTGCCCGACGACGACGCGGCGGAAGGTCGCCTGCCGGCCGGGAGCCTGCATGGCGACGACGAAGAACGGCTTCAACATGGCGCGACGACCCCGGCCGACGGAAACGACGGCCAAGTGTAGGACACGAACCGGCCGGTGCCCCGCCGGAATGGCGTCACGCCTTCGGCCGGAACGCCTTGACGACGGTGTCGTGCGTCGTCAGGCACGGACCGCCGATCAGGTCGAGGCAGTACGGCACGGCCGGGAAGACGGCCAGCAGGCACTCGCGGATCGCGGCCGGCTTTCCGGGCAGGTTGACGATCAGGCTCCGGCCGCGCAGGCCGGCGATTTGCCGCGACAGGATCGCCGTCGGCACACTTTTGAGCGACACTGCCCGCATCAACTCGCCGAACCCCGGCATCAGGCGGTCGCACACGGCCGCGGTCGCCTCGGGGGTCACGTCGCGCGGGGCCGGGCCGGTGCCGCCGGTCGTCACCACCAGGCCGCACGCCGCGCACAGTTCGATCAACGCCGCCTCGATCGCCGGCCGTTCGTCGGGGACGACGCGGACGACGGGCGTCCAGTCGCACGACAAGAACTCCCGGAGCGCGGCGACGATCGCCGGCCCCGACTTGTCCTCGTACTCGCCGCGGCTGGCCCGGTCCGAGACGGTGAGAATGCCGATGTTCATGGGGGATTCGGGTGTGAGGTATCGGGTGTCGGGTAACGGGTATGGTCAGACCCCTTGCGGCTCGTCGTGCGACTATACCTTATACCCGGTCCCGTCTGACCACACCCGATACCCGATACCCCATACCCCACTCATGACACTCTTCTCATTTCACGGTGCCGCGTCGCTGGTCGTCGGCCGCGGCGCGGTCGCTTCCCTGGGCACCCTCGTCGCCGACCGGTTGCGCGTCCGTCGGGTGTTCGTCGTGTCGGACGAAACCCTGGCGGCGGCCGGGCTGCTCGACCGCGTCGTCGGGCCGTTGCGGGCGGCGGGGATTGCGGTCGAAGCGTGGACGGGGTGCGTGCCGGAGCCGCCGGGCGAAGTCGTCGAGGCGGCGGCGGCCGCGGCGCGGGCCTTCGCCCCGGACGGCGTCGTCGGCCTGGGCGGCGGCAGCAACCTGGACACGGCCAAGCTCGTCGCGCTGCTGTTGACGCACGGCGGGAGTCTGGGCGACTACGTCGGCGACTCGCGGATTCCCGGGCCGGTGCTGCCGCTCGTCTGCGTGCCGACGACGGCGGGCACGGGCAGCGAAGTGTCGCCGGCCGCGGTCTACACGGACGCGGCCCGGCAGATCAAAGTCTCGTGCCTCAGCCCCCACTTGCGGCCGGCGCTCGCCGTCGTCGATAGCGCCCTGACCGACGGGTGCCCGGCGAAAGTGTCCGCCGACGCGGGCATCGACGCGCTGACCCACGCCGTCGAAGCGTACACCGCGTGCGGCCAGGCCGAGTTCCAGGCGCGGGCCGGCGGGGCGACGGTGTACCAGGGCAAGAACCCGCTCGCCGACCTGATGGCGGCGGAAGCCATCCGCCTCGTCGGCCGATGCCTGACGCGGGCCGTACTGACCCCGACGGACTCGGACGCCCGGGACGGCATGGCACTGGCGGGGACGCTCGGCGGACTGGCGTTCAGCAACGCCGGGGTCGCGCTCGTCCACGCGATGGAGTACCCGGTCGGCGGCGCGGTCCACGTCTCGCACGGCGCGGGCAACGGCCTGCTGCTCCCCTACGTCATGCGGTTCAACGCCCCCGTCCGGGCCGAAGCCCTTGGCGAAATCGGCGGGTTTCTCGGGGCCGAAGCGACGGTCGAGGGGGCGATTCGCGCCGTCGAAGAGCTGCGCGCCGCCGTCGGCATCCCGACCCGGCTGCGCGACCTGGGCGTGACCGAGGCAATGCTGCCGGGGTTCGCCGACAAGGCGTTCGCCATCCAACGCTTGATGCGCGTCAACCCGCGCCTGCCCGCATCCCCGGCCGAAATCCTGGCCGTCTACCACGCCGCGTATTAACGACGGAAACCGCCCGCGAACCTCGTCGGGCGCGCGGGCGGGAGGAACGGCTTGCCCTCGGTTCGCACCTCGGGCCGGCCGGTTATTTTTCGTACATGAAGAAGTCGCGCGGGCTGCGGGCGAACGGGTGGTTCGGGAACACGAGCGTCCCCGGCATCCCGGCCCCCGGTTGGCCTTGTTGCGGGTAGCCGGGCACGCCGGCCCCGACCGGGGCGACCGGGCCGCACCCCGGTTGGCCGACTCCGCCGCAGCCGCCCTGGGACTGCTGGCCGCAGCCGGCACAACCGCCGCCGGACTTGAAGAAGAAGCCCTTGCGGAGCCACGGCAGGACGCCGTAGCGGGCCTCGATGCCGTCCGCCGCGGCGGGCGTGTACACGCCGGTGGGTACGGTCCCGTTGAGGGGGCCGGCGGCCTGGGCGTTGCCGCCGACCGTGAGGAGGGCGATGGCGGCGGCGACCGCGAACACGAAGCGCTTCATGACATGATCCTTGCGGGTCCCGGAAACGGGGGACGCGGGCCGTCCGTGGCCTGGTCCCCGAGCACCGAACCGCCGCGGGTCGTCCCTGACCCGGCCGCGTTCGACACCCCTCTTATCGACCGGACAAGCCCCCAAAGTGCGACAATCGCCGAAATCGCTCCCGGCCGCTCAACGAAGCCAACCGCCGCAAGCGGCGTAGAGTACCACCGGTCGGGTGCGTGCGTGAGTTTCTCTTCGTAGACCCGGCCCGCCTGTACTTTCCCCCAGGACTTCGTTCGCAATCGACCGACCCGACGATGCTCGGAGGACGTGTTGCCATGAGTGAAACGGACCGGACCGAAATCTTCGCGGCGCTGGCGGAACTGGCCCGCCGGTACCCGCACTGGCGCGTCGGCCAACTCGTCGCCAACGTGGCCGGGTGGGCCGACGCCGAGGTCTGGGACGCCGAGGACGGCGAACTCCTTGCGGCGGCCCGAGGGCACCTGGAACCGGCCGCCGATCTGGCACCAGCCGGTCGCGCGGACCAGGGAATCCGGGAAAGCGTTTAGCACTTCCGGAGGCCGGGGTCAGACGGCGCGGCCTTTCCACAGGGGCTTGCCGAGGTTCGGGTCGCGTTCGGTGAACGGGCCGGGCGACGGGTCGCGGGCCAGGCACCGGGCGTACATCTCGAACTTCGCGTCCAGGTCGTCGGCGTGGTGCAGGATCAGCACCTCCGGCACGGCCGGCAGCCGCGGCGACCCCCACTCGGGCAACGTCAAATGGCTGGCGATCAGGTGTTCCAGCAGGGTCAAGCGGTCGGGGTGCAGGTCGGGGATTGTACGGGCGGCGTCGCGGACCAGGTCGCGGCCGAGGAGGACGTGCCCGAACAGCCGGCCGGCGACCGTCGGTTCCGGCGGCGTGCCGAGGGGGCCGGGCGCGAGTTCGACGGCGCGGCCGAGATCGTGCAGGATCGCCCCGGCGACGACGACATCGACGTTCAACGGCGGCGTCAAGTCGGGGTAGCTCGCGGCGTACCGCTTGCCGAGGTCGAGGCAGAGCCGGGCGACGTTCAGGACGTGTTCGAGCCAGCCCCCGGAGAACGGGTAGAAGCGCTGCACCGTCGCGGGCAAGACCAGCAGGGTTTCGCGGTGGGCGTCGAGCAGCGCGACCGTGAGTTGCCGGAGCGGGGCGTCGGCGATGGCCTCTTCGGCGAGTTGCCGCAGGTCGGCGAACATCGCCGCCGAGTCGAACCGCGAGCGCTCGATCAGGTCGGCCTCGCGGAACCCGTCGTCGGCGTCCTCCGGGCGGGTCGGGCGGATCTTGAGGACGTCGATTTGCGGGCCGTACTTTTCGTGCTCGAAGTACCCGCCCTGAACCTTGTAGCAGCCGCCGACGACCCACTCGGCCTCGCACTCGGCGAACAGCGGCGAGTCCGACCAGACCGCGGACGTGACCCGCCGCTTCGCGTCCTGGAAGTGGCACGTCAGGAAGCGCTTGCCATCGCGCGTCGAGTGCGCGACCTTCTGGGCGAGCAGCGCGAAGAACACGCCCGGCTCGCCGGCGGCGAGTTCGTGCAGCGGGACCGGCTTGCCGCGGGCGCGGGACATGGGGTGATCCTCTCGGGGAAGAAACCTCACCCCCGGCCCCTCTCCGACGCGGAGAGGGGAGCAAGTGAGTCGCGGTCGTCGGCTGCAAGGGTCGGTCTCCCCCTCTCCGTTTCGGAGAGGGGGCCGGGGGGTGAGGTCTCTTCGCTCCAGCCGCTCGCCGGGAATTCACCGGCCGCACGCGCGCTCCAGGTCGCGCCAGAAGCCGGGGTAGGTTTTCGCCACGCAGCCGGGGTCGTTCACCACCACGCCCGGGACGCGCAGGCCGACGAGGGCCAGGCTCATCGCCATGCGGTGGTCGTTGTACGTGTCCACGGCCGCGCCGGTCAGCGCGCCCGGCACGATGACCAGGCCGTCGGCCGTTTCGGTCACGGCCGCGCCGAACTTGCGCAACTCGGCGGCCACGGCGGCGAGGCGGTCGGTCTCCTTGTGGCGGATGTGGGCGACGTTGCGGATCGTCGTCGGCCCCGCGGCGAAGCAGGCGACCGCGGCCAGTGTCATGACGGTGTCACTGATCGCGTTCATGTCGAGGTCGATGCCGCGCAACGGGCCGCCGGTCACGGTCAGCGCGTCCGGCCACTCGGTGACGGCGCAGCCCATCGCCGCGAGCGCATCGACGAACGCCACGTCGCCTTGCAGGGAGTTGCGCGTCAGCCCGGTGACGGTCGCGCGGCCGCCGGTGATCGCGGCGGCCGCGAAGAAGTAGCTGGCGCTGCTGGCGTCCGGCTCGACGGCGAAGGCGCGGCGGTCGTGCCCCTGCCGGCCGGGGACGACGTACCGGCCCGGCGCGATCTCGTCCACGAGCAGGCCGAACTCGCGGAGCAGGGCCACCGTCATGAGGATGTACGGCTCGGACACGGCCCCGGCGGCGACCTCGATGACCGTGTCCCCGCCGGCGAACGGCGCGGCCAGGAGCAGCCCGCTCAAGTACTGGCTCGACGTGTCGGCCTTGACCCGCACGGCCCCGCCGTACAGGCCGTTCGCGTGGACGGTGACCGGCGGGCAGCCGGTGCCGGCGTCGCTGGTCGCGCTCACGCCGAGTTGCCCCAGGGCGTCGAGCAAGTCCTGGATCGGCCGCTCGCGCATCCGCGGCACCCCGTCGAGGTTGTACACGCCTTTGCCCAGCGCGAGCATCGCCGTGAGGAAGCGGACGGTCGTGCCCGAGTTGCCGACGTACAGGTCGGCCGTCCGCTCGGGGATGATCGTGCTGCCGGCCGGCCGGGTGACGGTGATCCGCTCGGCCGGCGCGTCCACGGCCACGGCCCAGCCGAGTTGCCGCAGGCAGTCGGCCATGACCTGAGTGTCCTCGCTTTGCAGCGCCCCGGTCAGCGTACACTCGGTCTCGGCGAGCGCGGCCAGGACCAGCGCGCGGTTGGTCAGGCTCTTGCTGCCCGGCACGCGGATCGTGAAGTCGAGCGGGCCGGCGGCCGGCGTCACGGCGTAGGTCGGCGGGTCAGTCACGGCGTCGGCCACGTCGTCTCCGGGGCGCTCGGGTAGGTCACGGACATCAGGCACAGGCCCTCGGGCGGGGCGTTCGGCCCGGCGGCCCGGCGGTCGAGCGCGGCGAGGACCGCCGTCACCATTTCCGGCGGCCACTCGCCCCGGCCGACCTTGAGTAGTGTACCGGCCATCGCCCGGACCATGTTGTAAAGGAAGCCGTCCGCCTCCACGTCGAAGTGCAAGAACTCCGGCTCCGTCCGCAAAACCGCCGCCGCGTAAACGGTCCGAACGCTGGTCAGGCGGTTCGGGTAGTTCGTCTCGAAGCAGCGGAAGTCGTGCCGGCCGACCAGGAGTTGCGCCCCGGCGTCCATCGCGGTTTCGTCGAGCCTCTTGCGCGAGTGGTGGGCGTAGCGGCGCGAGAACGGGTCTTGCGGCCGGCCGTCGTACAGGCGGTAGCGGTAGCGCTTCTTCACCGCGTCCTTGTTCGCGCAGAACGACTGCGGGGCGTCGTCACACGACCGCACACACACGTCCTCGGGCAGTCGCGCGTTGACCGCCTTGACGAGGACCGGGCCGGCGTGCCGGGTCACCGAGTAGACGTTGACGACCTGGCCGACGGCGTGGACCCCGGCGTCCGTCCGGCCGCTGGGGTTGGCGCGCAACCGCGGTTCCTGCGTGACCGATTGCAGCGCGGCTTCAAAGGTCTCCTGCACGGTGCGGAAGCCGGGCTGCGTCTGCCAGCCGTGGAACGCCGTGCCGTCGTACCGGACCGTGAAGCGCAAGTTGCGGAGCGGCGGGGGCGCGTTCAACTCGCCGCCGGCGTCGGGACGATCGCGTCGGCCTCGATCTCGACGAGCATGTCGGGGTCGATGAGCGCGCTGACCTCGACCATCGCGGTCGCCGGGCGGGCCTCGCCGAAGACCTCGCCGTGGGCGCGGCCGACCTCCTGCCAGTCGGCCATGCGGGTGAGGTAAATCCGCGTGCGGACGACGTGCTCCGGCTTGGCCCCGGCCTTTTCGAGGGCGTGGACGACGGTCTTGAGCGTCTGCACGGCCTGGGCGTAGGCGTCCCCCTTGCCCTGGACCCCCTCGGCCGTCGCGGACGTGCAGCCCGACACGAACACGAACGGGCCGACTTTCACGGCCCGGGAGTAGCCGATGATCGGCTCCCACTTGCCGCCGGTGCTGATAGTTTCGCGCTTCACGGGGAGGCTCCGGGTAACAGATCGGCGAGTTCACCGAAGTCATTCAACGCACGGTCGGGGCCGGCGTCGAGGGGGTTTTCCCGGCCGCTCGCCCCGCCCGGCACCAGCCAGACGGGCAACCCGCCCGCCCGGGCCGCGTGAATATCGACGGCCATGTCGCCGACGTACAGCGCGTCCGCCGGGGCGACGCCGAGCCGGCGGGCGGCTTCCAGGAGCATCGCCGGGTGCGGCTTGGCCTCGCCGCCCACGTCGTCCGGCCCGAGGACTTCGGCGAACCGGTCGGCCAGGCCGAGGGCGGCGACGAGTTGCCGCGTGAAATCGACCCGCTTGTTGCTGCACACGGCCAGCGGGTAGCCCCGCGCGGCCAGGATTCGCAGCGTTTCCGGCACGCCCGGCAGGAGTTTCGTCTGCGTCAACATGACCGTGCGGTGGTGGTCGGCGTACTCGGCCACGGCCCGTTCCGGCGCGAGGCCGGGCACGATGTCGCGCATCAACTGCGGCAGCCCCAGGCCGACGAACTCGCGCACCTCGGCCTCCGTCAACGCCGGCAGGCCGTGCCGCCCGCGGACGTGGTTGACGCTGGCCGTGATCGGCGTGAAGCTGTCGGCGAGCGTGCCGTCGAAGTCGAACAGAACGGCGCGAATCATGGGCGGCTTCCTTGGGGTCAAGAAAGCATATTCACCACAGAGGTAACAGAGACCTCAGAGCAGACCAAGAGATGAGCGGAGTGGCTCCGCCGGGCGAGCGGAACGTTCGGAGTCGTGGCCCTCTTGACTCTCTCTCTTGCTCGGTCTGCTCTGTGGTCTCTGTGAACTCTGTGGTGAATATGCTTTTCGAGTTGGTCAGCGTTGGAGTTCGCGTTCGACGCGGGCGAGGAGGTCTTTCACGTTCCACTCGCGGTCGCCCAGGGCGAGTTTCGCGTCCTTCGACACCCACTCGCGGACCTTCTTTTCGGCCGCCACCGGGGTGCTGTGCGTCTTGACGTGGAAGTGCTTGGCGATCTCGCCGAAGGTCGCGTTGGTCAGCTTGCGGGCCAGGGAAATGGCCAGCATCCGCGGGTGGCTGACGGCCCACGACCGGGCCTTCGACTGCAGCGTGCCGGCGTTGAGGTGCAACACCGTGCAGACGGCCGCGTCCACATCCGCCAGGGTGACGGCCCGGACGCTGTGCCGCAGGAGTTCGCCCAGCGCCTCGCGGGCCAGGGCGATGGTCACCGGCTTGGACTGAACCTTGGCGTAGTGGCGGACGCTGTGGACGGCCCCTTCGAGTTCGCGGACGTTCCCGGTCAGGCTTTTCGCCAGGAACTTCAGCACGTCCTCGGGGATGAGCAGGGTCGGGCCGGTGGACTTGTTGCGGAGGATGTCGAGCCGCGTCGGTTCGTCGGGCGGGAGCAGGCCCCAGACCGCGCCGCCGAGCAGGCGGTCCACGAGTTCGGGCATCAACTCGTCGGCGTGCCGCGGGTGACAGTCCATCGTCACCACGACCTGTTGGCCCTCGGCGACGAGCGCGTCGAAGGTGTGCAGGAACTCCTCCTGCGTGAGCTTCTTGGTCGCCAGGAAGTGCAGGTCGTCGAGCAGGAGCGCCCCGCAGTCGCGGAACTGCTTGCGGAAGGTGCCCTGCTTGTTGAACCGGGACGCCTGCACGAACCGGGTCGTGAACTCCTCGGCGGCGACGTAGGTCGGGCCGAGGTCGGGCCACTGCCGCTTGAGGCCGGCGTAGACGCCTTCGAGGAGGTGCGTCTTGCCGGTGCCGACGGGGCCGTAAATGACGAGCGGGTTGCACCCCAGCCCCGGCTCCTCGACGACGCTCAGGGCCGAGGCGTGGACGACGCGGTTGGACGCCCCGACGACGAAATCCGCCAGGGTCTTGAAGCGGCGGCCGCGCGGCTTCAACGGCGGCTTGGCGGGCTTGTCCGGCCGGGGGGCTTGTCGCGGCAGGGTCGGCAGCGGCCGGGCTTCCTCGAACAGCGTCGCCGCGCCCATCAGCGGCGGCTTGCCGGACTTGACCTCGGCGGCGGGGGCGAGCGTGGCGGTGCCGTTGAACAGGGCCTCATCGACGACGAACTTCACGGTCAGCGCAGCCCGGTCCGTCGCCTCGCGGCCGGCGTCCCGGATGGTGTCGCCGAAGGTCCGGGACAGCCAGTCCTGGGCGTTCGCGTTCGGCACGGCCACGACCAGTTCCGGCCCCATCGGGAGGAACGTCGCCAGGGGGAACCAGAGGTGGTAGCGCTGGGCCCCGATGCGGGCGATCAGGGCCGCCTGCATCCGCGCCGCGAACCCGTCGGAGTCGGTCGTTTTCAGCGGGCCTGCCAGCACGGGAGATGCTCTTCGTTCGGGGGACTTCACCCGGCACGCGGGCGGTAGCATCACTATGGGCAATGCGACCCCCGCGCCTATTGCGGCACCGGCAATTCCCACCGCCCCGGCCGGGGCCGACGGGGCGCAACCGCCAGGCCCGAGCGCGCACGAACTCTTGAGATTCCCCCGACTAATCGCGCCAACCGACAGCCCCGGCACATCGCGCCCGGTCGCACCTAATTTCCCCAGTCCCCGCGCGGAAAAGACTGTTCACGGGAACCGGTCGTTGACCCACCACCAGACGGCGCGGCGCTCGAAGCACGCGAACCCGGCGCGCCCGTAAAGGGCCTTGGCCGGGGCGTTCCGGTCGTCCACGCTCAGGAGCACGGCCCGGCGGGCGGACAGGGCCGCGTGCGCCAGCGCGAAGCCCAGCAGGCCGGTCGCCACGCCGCCCCGCCGGGCCTCCGGCACGACGCCCAGGTACGACAGTTCGACCACCGTGCCGTCGTCGCTGCCGTCGAGGACGAGTGCGCCGACCGGCACCGGGCCGCGGAAGGCCAGCAGCGCCAGGCCGCCGGGGGCGTCGTCCGGGGGCGCGTCGGGGAGCCGCAGGGCGTTCAACTCGGGGCCGTCCAGGGAGCCGACGTAGGTCCGCGCGAGGGTCTGCTTGACGAAGTGCGGGTCGAGGCGGTCGAAGGGCAGCAGGGCCAGCCCGCTCGGGGGAGCAGTGACGGCGTCCGCCGCGGCGACCGGCCGGCGGTGCAGTTCCAGCGTCGTCAGCGGGCGGAACCCGGCAGCGTGCAGCGCGTCTGTCGGCGGGGTGGCCGGCAGCGGCAGGAAGACTTGCGCGTACCGGACGCCGGCGGCGAGCCAGTCGCGGACGCCGGCGGCGAGTTCCCCCGGCGACACGCGGCCCGAGGCCGGCCAGCGCACCGCCGCGCCGCCGTCGGGCAGCGCATGCCAGGCGAAGTGGTCCGGCTCGCGGCTCATGCCAGCAGTTCCTTTCGAGTTGTCCCGGCGGGGTCGTGCGAGGTATGATACCACCAACTCCCCGTTGACCCGACCGCCCCGAGTGCCGACGATGCCGCGCAAAGCGTCCACGAAGACGACCAAGTCCGAGATCGTCGCGTTCAAGGTCGAGGAGCAGTTGGCCAAGTTCCTGAACAACCTGCCGAACAAGAGCGACTTCATCCGCAAGGCGATCCTGGCCCAGTTCGGCATGACCTGCCCGCTGTGTACCGGCACCGGCGTCGTCGCCCGCGGCCTGCACGACCACTTCAAGCCGGTCATCGCCGCGCACACCATGCGGGCGTGCGAGAAGTGCAAAACCCTCGTCGAAGTGCCGATGACCCTGGACGGCGCGCCGGCCGGGGAGCGCAAGCGGTACGAGCAGTTCCTGCACGGCGGCCACCTGTACTGCGCGAAGTGCTACCCGACCGTCCCGGCGTGCGACGACTGCGGCTGGCACGTCCCGATGGAGCGCGTCGCCGAGCACTTCAAGCAAGTCCACACGCACGCGTAGTTCTCGGCGGGCTGACGCTCTTGGCTCGCCGGGGGTTACCCGCCGTAGCCGGAGTCGGGGGCGTAGTTCTCGTAGCGCATGGACTGCTTCAGGTAGCGCAGAGTCATCTCGCCGCGTTCAACGCCTGCTGCTCCACCAGGAAGGCTTGCACCTCGGTGATGCTGTAGGGTGGCGTGCGGGTGTGCAAGACCGCGTGGCAGTTCGGGCAGACGGGGCGCAGGTCGGTCGCCGGGTCCACAGCGGACTCCCCCGACGTTTCCGAAAGCGGCCGCAAGTGGTGGACGTGGGTGAAACCCTCGACGGCCGGCCCGTAGACCCGGCCGAAGTCGAACCCGCAGACCGAGCACTTCGAGCCGTAAAGTTCGATGCAAAGTTCGCGGGCCTTCTGACTCCGCACGCGGGCGTTCACCGTGATCCGGAACGTGGTGCCTTCCAGCAACTCCAGCGAATACCCCGGCCCCCGACCGAGTTGCTCAATCACGTCGGTGTAATCGATGGTGGGGGCGGCCGGCTGTGCTTCGTCTAGCATCGCTTCCGTGACGGTGAATACTTCGGTGGATTCGGGCCGGCTGCCCGTGACGGCGATGATGTGGTCGAGCAGGTCCGCAGACTCAGCGGTCAACTCGCGGACCCCGCGCGTCGCTTGGTTGTCTAACTCCGTCGCCGAGATGAAGCACGGCTCCTTCGGGCCGCCCTTCGACAGGAAGCGGATTCGCTTCGTCAGTGCTGGTGCCAGGCGGCGGTGGAGATCGAGCAGGGTGCCGGACTCGTGAGGATCGACGATCCACTCGTCGGCTTGGTAGAGGTCGCCTTCATTTCGGTTCGTGAGTCTCGCGGCCTCCGCCCGCGAAACGACAGCCCGAACCGTCATCCGGCCACCGAAGTAAAGCTGACCTGCCGCGAGTGACACGATGTACACAGTGTCGCCGACGGACACGCCTCGTTTGCGGAAGCTGTTACCGCCCGCGCAGCGCACCGGCTTGCCCTCAGCGTTGACATCGGGCCGCCACGCAGCGAACCGCCAATGGCACGTCCATGATCGCGGCACGACGAAACCTCCGATCTATGGTGTTCTGCCCCGGTCAGTACCCGGAGTCCGGGGCGTAGTTCTCGTAGCGCATGTACTGCTTCAAGTAGCGCAACGTCATCTCGCCGGTCGGGCCGTTGCGCTGCTTGCCGATGATGATTTCGAGCACGTCGTCCTCGGTGCCGCCGTCGAACTTGCCGGGGCGGTGCAGCAGCATCACCGTGTCGGCGTCTTGCTCGATCGAGCCGGATTCGCGCAGGTCGCTGGTCCGCGGCTTGTGGTCCTGGCGCTCCTCGCTGCTGCGGTTCACCTGCGCCAGTGCCACCACGGGGACCATCAATTCCTTGGCGAGGAACTTCAGGCGGCGGCTGATCTGGGCGACTTGCTCCTGGCGGGGGTCGCGGCGGTTCTCCGGCTCGATGAGTTGCAGGTAGTCGATGACGACGAGCTTGATGCCGTGGCGCAGCTTCAGGCGGCGCGAGTTGGCCGAGATGCGCAGCATCGTTTGGGCCGGGGAGTCGTCGATGAACAGCTTGACGAAGCCGTCGCGGGCGTTGCCACGCAGTTGGTCGCCGGCCGTCATCAACTTTTGGATCTCGTCGGAGTTCATCATCCCCTTGCGCAGCCGGTGGCTATCGACGCGGCCCTGGCAACACAGCAACCGCTCGGCGAGTTCGAGCCGAGACATTTCGAGCGACACGAAGAAGACCGGCTGGCGCTCCTCGATGATGATGTGCCGGACGATGTTGAGCGCGAATGCGGTTTTGCCGACGCCCGGCCGCGCGGCCATGATGACGAGTTCGCTGTTGTGCAGCCCCGCCGTCATGTTGTCGAGGTCGGTGTAGCCGGTGCCTAGGCCGGTCACGTTGAGGTGGGACTTGCCGGCGCGCTCGTCGATGCGGGTGAACGTGTCGCGCAGGGTCGTTTCGAGGGTGAACGTCTCGCCGGTCGTGCCCTTCTCGGCGATCTCGAGCACCTTGCGCTCGGCCATGCCGATGAGTTCGTCGGCACTCGTCACGCCGTCGTAGGCGTCGCGCAGCAACTCCGTGCTCGTGTGGATCAGGTTACGGATCAGCGCCTTTTCGCGGACGATGCGGGCGTAGTACTCGGCGTTGGCGGCCGTCGGGGCGGCGTCCCAGAGTTCGCCGATGTACGACGCCCCGCCGATGTCCTCGATCTGCTTCTTGGCCTTCAGGCACTCGAAAAGGATCACCGGATCGACCGGCTTGCCGTCGTTGTACAGCTCGAGAATGGCGGTGAAAATCTTCTGGTGGGCGTCGAAGTAGAAGTTGTCCGGCCGGATGATTTGCAGCAAGTCCGAGAGCACCTGGTTGTCGCGCAGCACACTGCCGATGACGCTCTTCTCGGCGTCGCGGCTCTGCGGCGGCATCCGCTCGGGGCTGGTGGACTCGAACGACATGGGCGCGGCCTCGGTGAGAAGTGCGTTGTGCTACCACGATTCCGCCCCGCGGTGCAATGTCAGCAGGGCGGGGCCGCGACCCCAAGGGGCTTCCGACGGCGTAGCCAGTCTGTTACGATGGCCCGCACACTTTCCCCCTCGGCAGGACCGCGCATGGCCCGCTCCCTGACTTCGCCCGACCAACTGCTCCGCGTCGCCCGCACGGCCTGGGGTGTCCTTAGCAAGCTGCCGCCGCGGCTACGCTTCGGGCTGATCGCCGTTGTCGTGCTCGTGGGGTTGGGCGTGCTAGTCGTCAGCCGGCCGCCGGCGCTCCTGGGGCCGGTGTTGGGGCCGGAGCCGACGCCCGAAACCGTCGAGGCGAGCGGGCTGAACGCCGACGGCACCGGCAGCTTCTTCTTCGCCTTCTGGAACGTCGAGAACCTGTTCGACGACAAGGACGACAAGCGGCGCAGCGTCGATGAGGAGTTCGACAACCCCTTCGCCGCCAACGACGCGATGCGCCAGGAGAAGCTCGACCACCTCGCCAAGGTGCTGCTGGCGATGAACGGCGGCCAAGGCCCCGACCTGATCGCCTGCTGCGAGGTCGAGAGCGTCCGCGCCGCCGACCTCTTGAAGGGCACGCTGAACAAGCACCTCGACGACGCCAAGGCCGACCCCAAGCTGAAGTACACGCAGGTCGTGATGAAGAACCTCGACGCCGGCCGGCACATCGCCCCGTGCCTGATCACGCGCCTCAACGTCTCGCCGAACTACACCCGCTTGCACGGCGGCAACCTGCGCATCCTCGAAGGCCGGCTGTTCGTCAACGGCCACGAGCTGATCGTGATCGCCTCGCACTGGACCTCGCAACTCAAGCAGCGCAACGGCAGCGACGGCGACTCGGGCCGCGAGAAGTACGCCGAGACGATCTACAACCTCGTCGAGCGCACCACCCAGAAGAACCCCAAGGCCGACTTCCTGATCTGCGGCGACTTCAACGACACGCCCGACTCGGACCCGGTCGTCAAGGGGCTGCACGCGACCGGCGACCGCGCGACGGTGAAGGTCACCGAAAGCGAGCCACGCATCCTCGACCTGATGGCGGGCAAGAGTGCGGCGAGCTTCGGCACGATCTGGTACGGCGGCAAGCCCCTGATCTACGACCACATCTGCGTGTCGCCGGGGATGCTCGACGGCGAGGGCTGGTCGATCGACCCGGACAGCGTGCAGACGTACACCAAGGGCCTGATGCGCGGCACGCGGCGCGAGCCGTGGCGCTTCGGCAGCCCGAACTCGTCCCCGGTGGGCGGCCGCGGCTACAGCGACCACTTCCCCGTGACCGCGACGCTCAAGCTGGCGGCGAAGAAGTGACGGCGTACAAGGCGCGAGCCGTTGACATCCACTCCGATCAGAGTTAGAATGCCAACATGGATTACGACAAATTCATTACAACGGAGGCGGGCAAGCGGAGCGGCCAGCCGTGCATCCGCGGCATGAGGCTCGCCGTGCGCGACGTGCTGGAGTACCTGGCCGGTGGGATGACGTTCGACGAGGTCTTGGCCGACTTCCCCGAACTAACGCCCGAGGACATCCGGGCCTGCCTGGCGTTCGCCGCCGACCGCGTCTGGCGGCAATCGGCGTGACCCTGCTCTTTGACCAGAATCTCTCCCGGCGGTTGCCCCGACTCCTGGCGGCCGAGTACCCCCGAAGTGAGCAGGTCGTCGGGGCGGGCTTGACCGGGGCCGACGACCAAGCGGTCTGGGACCACGCCGCGGCGCGGGGCCTAGCGGTGGTGTCCAAGGACTCCGACTTCCGGGACTTGTCAATTCTCCACGGACCCCCGCCGCAAGTCGTCTGGCTCCGCATCCGCAACTCGCCGACCGCCGCTGTGGTCGCGTTACTGCGTGACCGGGCTGCGGATGTGGCAACATTCCTGGCGGACCCGACACTCGGAGTGTTAGAGTTGCCGTAGCGCTCGCCCGCCACCCTACAGCGACGCCCGGCGGACCGGCTTCGTCTGCGCGATCACGGTACTCGGCTCGGCGCAGCCGCCGGCGGTGGGGAGCATCTTGTTCGGGCTGCAGCGGTTCGTCGGGTTGAACGCACTTCGCAGGCGTACGAAGTACGACAGGTCGGCGGGGGTGAACAGCTTCGGCATGAAGTCGAGCTTCTCGACGCCGATGCCGTGCTCGCCGGTCACGCTGCCGCCCAACGCGATGCACTCGTCGAGGATCGCCGCACTCGCCGCCAACACCCGGCGTACCTGGTCGGGCACACGCTCGTCGAAGAGCAGCACGGGGTGGATGTTGCCGTCGCCGGCGTGGAAGACGTTGGCAATGAGAAGGTCGTACTTCTTCGCCGTCGCCTGGATGTGCCGCAGGATTTGCGGCAGTTTCGT
>JAYTSV010000137.1:0-5068 GCA_043745465.1 Fimbriiglobus sp. | reverse complement strand
CCGCCGGCACCAGTCGTGGTAGGCGTCCTCGGTGCGGATCGAATAGTGCCGGACGCGGCAGGCGTCGCGCAGGCGGTCGAGCAGTTTGGGCGGCGGGGGCATGGCCGTATTGGACCGCACCGGGGCCGGTCGGTCAAACGAAAACTCCCGCCGGTTCGACCGGGCGGCCGCGGCGGTCTCAAAGCGCGGCGCGGCGGCCGGGCTTCGTTTGGGCGATGGCGGTGCTCGGCTCGGCGCAGCCGCCGGCGGTCGGCAGCATCTTGTTCGGGCTGCAGCGGTTCGTCGGGTTGAAGGCGGTGCGGAGGCGGACGAAGTACGCGAGGTCGGCGGGGGTGAACAGCTTCGGCATGAAGTCGAGCTTCTCCACGCCGATGCCGTGCTCGCCGGTCACGCTGCCGCCCAGCGCGATGCACTCGTCGAGGATCGCCGCACTCGCGGCCAGCACCCGCACGACCTGCTCGGGGACGCGCTCGTCGAACAGCAGCACGGGGTGAATGTTGCCGTCGCCGGCGTGGAAGACGTTGGCGATGAGCAGGTCGTACTTCTTCGCCGTCGCCTGGATGTGCCGGAGAATCTGCGGCAACTTGGTCCGCGGGACGACGCCGTCCTGCGTGCAGTAACTCGGGAAGCCGAGCCGGCCGATGGTGCCGAACGCCTGCTTGCGGGCCTTCCACAGGGCCAACCGCTCGGCCTCGCCGTTGGCCTTGCGGACCTCGCGGGCGTGGTGCTTGAGCGCCATCGCCTCGATCCGGTCGGCCTCGTCTTGCAAGCCGACTTCGAGGCCATCGACTTCCATAATCAGCACGGCCGCGGCGTCGAGCGGGAAGCCGAGGTGGAAGGCCGCTTCGACCGCGCCCAGGATGGTTTTGTCGAGGAGTTCGAGCGCCGCGGGGACGATCCCCGCGCCGATGATGGCCGAGATCGTGTCGGTCGCGTCGTCGATGCTGTCGAACACGGCGAGGAGCGTGCGCTGGGCCTCGGGGTTGCGCGTGACCCGGACCCAGACCTTCGTGACGATGCCGAAGGTGCCCTCGCTGCCGACGATGGCCCCCGTCAGGTCGTACCCGGGCGCGTCCTCGGTCGGCCCGCCGGTGACGACCACGCGGCCGTCCGGCAGCACCATCTCGACGCCCAACACGTGGTTGACGGTGACCCCGTATTTGAGCGTGTGCGGGCCGCCGGAGTTGGTGGCCACGTTGCCGCCGAGCGTACACGCCCCCTGCGAACTGGGGTCCGGCGCGTAGTGATAGCCGAGCGGCTTGAGTTGGTTGGTCAGCCAGACGTTGACGACGCCGGCCTCGACCACGGCGTACCGGTCGCGGACGTTGACTTCGAGAATCTTCTTCAACCGGGACGTGCCGATCATCACCCCGCCGCCGACCGGCACGCACCCGCCGGCCAGCGACGTGCCGGCCCCGCGGGCCATGAACGGCACGTCGAACTCGACGCACGCCTCGACGATCTCGACGACCTGCGCGGTGGACTCGGGGAAGACGACGACGTTCGGCGGGTTCTTCTCGACCGTGAACCCGTCGCACTCGTACACGGCCATTTCGGCGCGCGAGGTCAGCACGCCGTCGGGGCCGACGATGGCCCGCATCCGCTCGATCAAGCGGGGGATTTTGGCCGCGTCCACCGGCGGCAAGTCGTGGGCGTGGCCGAAGGTCGCGGGGGCATCGGTCAGCGTCATGAGTCGGCACCCGGCGGGGAAGGATCTGGCGGTCGCTCTTGGCTCGCCGACGGTCGTTCGTAGGCGTGGCCGCGGTCGATCTCGTCCATGCCCATGCTCCGGCACATGCCGACGGCCGCCTCGTCCGCGGCGTTCACCTGCAACTCGGCGGCGGCGAAGAACTGGTCCTGGAGGAACCGCAGCACGTGCGATACGAGCAGCTTGCCCAGGCCGAGCTTGCGCAGGTCGGACCGCACCTGCACGTCGAGGATGCCGGCCGACGGGCAGTTCCACCGCCAGGCGAACCCTTCCAAATCCCACACCAGGGCGCGGGCCGCCGGCATCGACGTGAGCTTGTCGAACAGCCGCAGTTCGACCGGTTCGAGCACGCCCCACTGGCAATCCTGCCACCAGTGCGCCACGTTCGACACCTTGAGCGTCTGGGCCTCGTACCGGCGGCGCAACATGCCGAACCGCGCGTCGGCGATGGTCAGCGGCGAGTCGAGCCGCTTTTGGAACACCAGCGTCGTCGCGGCCGGGGCGAACCCGAGGGCCGCGAGGAACGGGGCGTAGTCGCCGTCGGACGCGAGCAGGCCGGGGGAGTTGCTGCCGCCGTACAGGCCGAACAGGTACGGCGAGTTCGGCCACATCGCCCCGACCGTGACCCGCGTCGCCCCGCGGGTCCGCAGGTTGGCCTCGGCGCGGGCCAGCAGTTCGCGGCCGATGCCCCGGCGGCGGTGCTCCGGGTGGACGGCGACCAGGCAGACGACGCCGTGCGCCGCGTTCAGTCCGGTGAACTCGTCGTTCGGCGCGAACCCCGACAGGGCGAAGCCGACCGGCTTGCCGGTCTCGTCGTTGACCGCGAGGACGACGTCCTCGTTGGTGTAGTACGGCTTGCTGAACACCCAGCGTTCCAGCGACAGCGGGGTGCGCAGCGGGTACGCCCCGCGGCCGGCGACCGCGTCGTTCCACAACTGGACCAGCGCCGGCGGGTCGGTGTTCCGGGCGGCGCGGTAAACGATCATGGGCCGGACTCGTCGGGGGGCGGGGCAAGGGCGGCCGGGTGCGGACTCCGCGGGGAAAAGACACTATACCGACGCACGGCCGCGCCGGACAACGCAAGACCATCGACAGACGCGGCATTTTTTGCCGACGCCCGGCCCGTTTTGTCACAATGACAATGCCGGATTGTACCGATTCCCTCAAGTCCGCCGGTCGCCCGGACTGCGGCCGCCGGCGGGGTTCGTTTCCGGGCCGAAACCGGCGAAACGGCTTGCGAACAGTGGGTTCGACGGGTTTGGCACACGCCCTGCTTAGTCACCATTCATCGAAACGAAACGAAACGACACCAACCCCACCTCATCCGAAGGACGACTGCCATGACCCGAACCACCGAAGCTCGCCGCGTCGCCCGTACCGCCCAAGTCGCCTGCTCGCCCCGCATCACGCCGACCCCCGCCGAGCACGACCTGCTCCGCGACATGGCGATGGTCTTGAAGCTCACCGCCAAGATGTCCCACGACATCCGCCGCGACGCGGCCGAGAGCCGATCGGCGGTGACGATGAACTAAAGTTCGCCTCCGGCTCTTGTGCCCCGCGTCGCCAGTCGTAGACTGCAACGCGACTCGGATTCCCCCCCCGAGCGGTCCGTCAGGAGCCGAGCCGAAGTTGAAGACGCCCCCTCAGAAGTCTCTGCTCAGGACCGCGACACTCGTCGCGGTCCTGTTTTCGTTGACGGCCCCGCTGGCCCCCGCGCAGGAGTTGCCGCCGTTCCGCTGGGGCACCGACCCGACCGGCGGCGCGCCGTTCAACTACCAGGACGCGGCCGGCAAGCCGACCGGGTTCGAGTACGAACTGGCCGGATACCTCGCGGCGAAACTGGGCCGCACGCCGGTCATGGTCGCCGGCGACTGGTCCAAGCTGCCCGAGCAACTGAACAAGCCGGCAAACGTCGAGAAGGGCGTCGATGTCATCCTCAACGGGTACGAACTCCGCGCCGACCTGGCCGCCAAGTACGGCGTCAGCCGGGCGTACTACGCCTACCGCGTCGCGCTGATGGTGCGCAAGGACCAGACCGCGATCCGCGACTGGGCCGACCTCGACGGCCAGCGCGTCGGCGTCCTGGGCGGCACGGTGGCGAACGACTACCTGGTGCGGCACCACCCCGGCGCGAAGGTGCAGACCAACGAGGACGTGGCCAACGTCGTCCAACTCGTGGCCGACAACCGCCTGGCCGCGACCGTCCAGGACAACCCGGCCGCGACGCACTTCCTCAAGGAATTCCCAACCTTGAAACTGGCCGGGGAGCCGGTCAAGGCCGGGTACTACGTGATCTACCACCGCAAGGCCGACGCCGAACTCGGCCGGCAACTCGACGCCGCGATCGCCGCCGGCCTGCGCGACGGCACCTTCCGCCGCATCTACGAGAAGTACGACCTCTGGAACGCCGACCAGGACGAACTCGTCGGCCTGCTCGACACGCCGTGGCCGCCGGCCGACCTCGCCGCGCCGGCCGAGACCGGCAACGTCTGGCGGCGACTGCTGCCCCAACTGCTCGACGCCGCCGGGGTGACGCTGATGCTGGCCTTCGGCTCGTTCCCGCTGGCGGTGGCGCTGGGCCTGCTCGTCGCCGTCGGTCGGGTCTACGGCCCGCGACCGCTGCGCGTGCCGCTGGGGATTTACGTGGAAGTGATCCGCGGGACGCCGCTGTTGTTGCAGCTCTACGCGATCTTCTACATGCTCCCGGTGTTCGCCGAACGGCTGCTCCCCGGCGCGGCCGGGCTGTTCACGCCGTTCGCCTGCGGTATTTTGGGGCTGGCGATCAACTACTCAGCCTACGAGGCCGAGAACTACCGCGCCGGCCTGCTCGCCATCCCGCGCGGCCAACTCGAAGCGGCCCTCGCGCTGGGGATGACCCCCGGCAAGGCGATCCGCCGCGTCGTGGTGCCCCAGGCCGTGCGGCTCGTCATCCCGCCGGTGACCAACGACTTCATCGCGCTCTTCAAAGACACGTCGGTCTGCTCCGTCATCCTCATCACCGAACTGACGCGGAAGTACAACGAGTTGTACAACTTCAACCGCGACCTGATCGTCGAACTCGTCTTCCTGACCGCCGGCCTGTACCTGTGCATGAGCTACCCGCTCGCGCTGCTGGCCGGCTTCCTCGAACGCCGGTACGCCACGACGGGAGGCCGCTCGTGATCCGCGTCACCGACCTCGTCAAGTCCCACGGCACGACGCCGATCCTGCGCGGCGTCAGCCTGACGGTACACGTCGGCGAGGTGACCGTACTCGTCGGCCCGTCCGGCGGCGGCAAAAGTACGCTGCTCCGCTGCATCAACGGCCTCGAAACCTTCGACACCGGCACGGTCACCGCCTTCGGCCACACGCTCCACGGCA
>JAYTSV010000136.1:0-5094 GCA_043745465.1 Fimbriiglobus sp. | reverse complement strand
CCGACCGGGCCGCGGTCGAACTCCGCCGCCGCGACGTGGAGACGACCCAGGCGGAAGCCGACACCCTCACCGCGTCGGCCCGCCTGTGCCAACTGCTCACCCTCGACCCGTCCACCCGGCTCAAGCCCATCGACGGGTGGGTCGTGCCGGCCCCCCTGGTGCCGGACCCAGTGCCGCTGGCCGAGTTGGTGGCCATTGCCCTCATGCAGCGGCCCGAACTGGCCGCCCGGCGGGCCGAGATTCGGGGGTCGATCTACGCCCTCTCCAGTGCCAAAGTCCTGCCCTTCTCGCCGAACGTCGTCCTGGGCTTCAGCAGCGATGCGTTCGGCGGCGGTAGCAATCTGATTAGCTCGCCGCAAGGGTTCGTCGGCGGCGACGGGCGGCTCCAGCAGGGTCCGCGGTTCGGCAACTTCGGCGGACGGACCGACCTCGATGTCGCCGTGTTCTGGCAGTTCCGCAACTTGGGGCTGGGAAACGTCGCCCTGGTCAACGCCGCCGAGAGTCGGGTCCGGCAGGGCCAGTTCCGCGAGTTGGAAACCCTCAACCGGGTGCGAGCCGAGGTGGCCGAGGCCCACGCCCGCGTGAACGCTCGGTTCGCCCAGATCGACTCGACCGAAAAGGCCGTTCGCAGCAGCACCGATGCGTACCGCGAGGACTTGACCCGGATCAAGGGCGGCCAGGGGCAGCCGCTGGAAGTGGTGGACAGCCTCCGGCTGCTCGCCCGCGCCCGGTACGAGTACCTCGACACCATCGTGGACTACAACCGCGCCCAGTTCCAACTCTTCGTGGCCCTGGGCCGCCCGCCCGCCGACTCGCTCGCCCGCCCGATCCCGGCGGACCTCGTGCCGACGCCCGCCAGCCCGCCGGTCGGCCCGCGGGTGCGCCCCCCGGATCGACTGCCGCTGCCGCGTCCCCCGACTGACCCCGGCCAGTGAACCGTGAGCCACAACCGGAGTCGGTCATGATCGAAGCACTGAAGATCGCCCGCCGGGGAAGAGGATTCGTCCGGTCGGCGTGGACGCTGGGGGCCGTCGGCGTTCTCGGCGTGGCCGGGTGCCGGACGGTGGACGAGCGGGCGCAACCTGTGCCCGGTTCGCCGCCCCCCGTCAGCGTCTACCCCGAGCGTTCCCCGGCGGTCGTAACCCCGTCGATTGCGGAGGCCGGGTTGCGACTGGCGGCGCACGCCGAGCCGGCCTCTGCAATCGACGCCGACGGGCGACCGACAGAAGCCCCGATCGACCTCGGGGTCGCGCTGCGGCTCGCCGGGGTGGAGAACCCGACGATCAACCTCGCCCGCGAAGCGATTCGGGAGGCCCAGGCCGAACAGGCGGCGGCGCGGGCACTCCTCCTGCCGACGGTCAACGTCGGCGGGAACTTCAACCTGCACCGCGGCAACTTGCAATCCGGGGGCGGGTCGATCCTGGACGTGAACCGCCAAAGCCTGTACCTCGGGGCAGGGTCGCAAGCGGTGGGGAGTGGGACCGTCGCCTTCCCCGGCGTGCGACTGTTCGCCCACCTGGGCGACGCGGCCTACGAGCCGCTCGCGGCCCGACAACGGGTGACCGCCCGGCGGGCGGACGCCAACGCCGTGCGCAACGACACCCTCCTCGAAGTGGCGACGGCCTATCTGGACCTGATCGGTGCCGACGAGCGGGTGCGGCTTTTGAAGCGGGGAGAAGACGACCTCGGCGAGGTGGTTCGCGTCACGGCGGCTTACGCCAAGGCCGGCCAGGGCCGTTCCGCCGACGCGAACCGGGCCGCCGCCAACGCCCAACTGCTCGCCAAGGAAGCGCAGGTCGCGGAGGAGGAACTCGCCGTCGCCGCGGCCCGGCTCGGACGGCTGCTCAACCTCGACCCGGCGGTTCGGCTGCGGACCCCTGCCGGGGCGGTCCCCTCGATCCGGTTGGTCCCCGCCGAGGTCGAGGTCCAGTCCCTGGTCGAGACGGCCCTCCAGAACCGCCCGGAGGTCTACGCCCGGTCGGCGGGTATCGGCCTCGCCCAGGTCCGTCGCCGGCAGGAGGCGGTCCGCCCGTTCCTGCCGGTCGTGTCGGTCGGGTTCAGCGGAGGCGCGTTCGGCGGCGGCAGCAACCGCACCACGTCCGACTTCGGCCCGCTGAACGGGCGGACGGACCTCGACGTTCTGGCCGTGTGGAACGTCGAGAACCTCGGCTTCGGCAACCGGGCCAGGGTGCGGCGGGCCAACTCCGAGGTCGCGCAGGCGGTCGCCGCGTTCGACCTCGCGAGGGCGGCGGTCGGACGCGAGGTGGCCGAGGCGCACGCCCAGGTGCAGGCCGCGGCAAGGCAGATCGAGACGACGACCGCGACGCTGGCGGTCGCCGAGGACGGGTTCCGGTTGGAATCCGAGCGGATCAAGCAGGCCCAGGGGCGGCCCCTCGAAGTCTTGGACAGCTTCCGTCAACTGCTCGACGCCCGCCTCGAACTGTTGCGGGCGGTCGTGGCGTTCGACACCGCCCAGTTCCGCCTCTTCGTCGCCGTGGGGAGTACGCCGAGCGTGCCCGCCGACGCTTCAAGCCCGGCGGTCCCCGTCCCCCCCGCCAAGCCGTGACCTGACGACACGCCCACCAAGTACGCCGCCATCGCCAGCCCGACGGCGACGAGAACCCCGGCGACGAGCAAGCCGAGCGACCAGCGGGGCGGGCGGTACGACTCGCCCCGATCAATCCGGCGGATCACGGTTCGGTACTCGACTGCGGCCAGGACGTTCAGGCCCAGCCCGGTGCGGACCCAGGCCAGGAGCGTGCGCTCGGCGGCGAACCGGACCCGCGGGTCTTCCGGCATCGGGTCAGACGCCTTCCGAACCTCGCTCGGGGGCGTGTATGAGTGCCACGGGCGGCTCGCTCACCCCCGTCGCCGGGGCCGGACCCTGTCCCGAAGGCGTGTGTCCGGGGTCGTCGGGCAGCGGCTCCTCCGGTTCGTCCGGCGCGTCTTTTACCAGCAGCGAGAACACGCACGGCACCACGAACAGAGTCGTCAGCAGGCCGGCGACGAGGCCGCCCAGCACCGCCCGCCCGAGCGGGACGTTGGCCTCACTCCCGCGGTCCAGGCCGAGGGCCATCGGGATCAGGGCGAAGAACGTGGCCATCGCGGTCATCACGACGGGGCGGACGCGCACGCCCGCCGCCTTGCGAATCGCCTCCGTGGGAGTGAGCCGCTCGTCGCGCCGCAGGTTGGTGGCGAAGTCGGTCAGCAGCACCGTGTTCGACACGACGATGCCCACCATGAAGATCACCCCGAGCAGCGACTGCACGTTCAGGGCGGTGCCGGTGACGTACAGCACCAGCACCACGCCGGTGACGCCGACCGGCACGGCGGACAGCACGACCAGCGGCGTGACGTAGCTCTTGAACAGGGCGACCATCAGGAAGTAGATCAGGACCACCGCGGCGACCATCCCCATCGCCTGGTACTTGAACGTCGTCTGCATTTTCTCGTACTCGCCGCTCAGGACGATCTTGGCCCCCTCCATCGGCTTCTGGCTGTCGGTCACGTCCGGGTCGAACGGGGTCAAGCCGCCTCCGGGCCGTGCCTGGCCGAACGTCGCCATCGCCGCGTTCACGTCGTCGGCGACGTGGCCCAGGTCGCGGCCCGCCACGCCCAGCGTCAGGTCGATGGTCGGCTGGAGGTTGGTGTGGACGATCTCCGACGGCACCGTCACCCGCCTCAGCTCGGCGAGGTTCCGTAGCGGGATCGACTTCTTTTGGGTCGGACTGGTCACCGGGATGTCGAGCAGGGTTTCCAGCGACGTGATGTCCGCCTCCGGGTAACTGACGCCGACGTAGTATTGGTTGTGGCTGACCGGGTCGATCCAGAAGTTCTTCTTGTTGAACTGGACGCTGCTGTTCACCGCCGCGACCACGTTCCGCATGATGTCCTGCTGGGTGAGGCCCAGGGCGGCGGCCTTGGACCGGTCCACGTCGATGACGTACTGCGGGTAATCCATCCGCTGCATGACGCGGGCGTCCACGACGCCGTCGATGCCCCGCACCACGGCCAGCAGTTTGTCCGCGAGCGAGCGGGCTTTGGTGAGGTTCTTCGCGGTGATCCGCACGTTGATCGGCGTGGACTTGCCCTCGTTCATGGCCGAGCGGATCATGCCGCCGGCGTCGAACGCGAACTCGGTGTTCGCCCGGTCGAAGGGCAGCACCCCGACGGGCCAATCTTTCGCGGCCGCCATCCGCTCGTAAGTGTCCGTCAACAGCTTCTGGAACTCCGGGTCGGTGGCGAACCCGCCGCGGAGAATCTCCACGTGCTCCTGGGCCGACTTCGACCGCTTCGACTTCAGTTGCACCTTCAAGGCGGCGTCCATCGGCCCGGCGTTGGGGGTGAATGCCGCCGACCAGTCGGCGGTCAGGCCGATCTCGCTGATGACCAGTTCGAGGTCGTCCCCGGTCTTCGCCTTGATGTACTGCTCCGCCGCCTCGACGTACCCTTCCGTCGCCTCGATCCGCGTGCCGGACGGCAGCCGCAAGTACACCTCGAACGCCCCGGCATCGACTTCGGGGAAGAACTCCCGGCGGAGGCTCGGCCCGAGCAGGACGACGACGAGGGCGAGCAGCCCGAACGCCCCGGCCACGACCGCGATCCGCGCCCTCATCGCCACGCCGAGGAGCCGGACGTAGACCCGAATGGCGGCGTCGATGACCGACTCCCAGCGGTCGAACAGCCGCCCGACGAGGCCGCGGGGCCGCGGCAACTCGTGCTCGTTCCGGTGCTGGTAGTCCTTCGCGTGGGACTCGTGGCCGACCGCGGCGTGCCCCCGGAGCCAGCCGGCACACCGGGCCGGGACGAACGTGAGGGACACGAAGTAGGCGATCAGCACGGCGAACGCCACGGCCAGGAAGAGCGGCACGAACATGAACGCCCCCAGGCCGGGGATCAGGGCCAGCGGCAGCAGCACCAGCAGCGTGCAGAAGGTGGCCGCGAGGCTCGGCAACGCCACCTCGCTCGCCCCGAGGTACGCCGCCTCCTTCGGCCTCGCCCCCAGCCCCAGGTGCCGGTGGGTGTTCTCCAGCACGACGATGGCCAGATCGACCAGCGGCCCGATGGCCAGGGCGAAGCCGGCCAGGGTCATCA
>JAYTSV010000135.1:0-57506 GCA_043745465.1 Fimbriiglobus sp. | reverse complement strand
TTGTGGTCGGTGGCGAGGTTGCTGTCCTCGAAGATCGGGGCGAGTTCGTACTGGCTCGGGGCGACCTCGTTGTGCCGCGTCTTGACCGGCACGCCGAGTTTGAACAGTTCGGCTTCGCAGTCGGCCATGCACGCCAGCACCCGCTCGGGGATGGTGCCGAAGTACTGGTCTTCGAGTTCCTGGCCCTTCGGCGGCTTGGCCCCGAACAGCGTCCGGCCGGTGTTCAACAGGTCGGGCCGGCCGTACAGGAAGTTCTTGTCGATCAGGAAGTATTCCTGCTCCGGGCCGACGGTCGTGAACACCTTCTTCACGTCGGCGTGACCGTACAGCTTGAGGATGCGCATGGCCTGCGTCGACAGGGCCTCCATGCTCTTCAAGAGCGGCGTCTTCTTGTCCAGGGCTTCGCCGGTCCAGCTCACGAAGATCGTGGGGATCACCAGCGTGGAGCCGTTGGCCCCCTCGCGGATGTACGCCGGGCTGGTCGGGTCCCAGCCGGTGTACCCGCGGGCTTCAAACGTCGAGCGGCTGCCGCCCGACGGGAACGAACTGGCGTCCGGCTCGCCCTTGACGAGTTCCTTGCCGCTGAACTCGGCCAGCGCCCGGCCGTTCGGCGTCGGGTTCAGGAAGCTGTCGTGCTTCTCGGCGGTCAGCCCGGTAAGCGGCTGGAAGAGGTGCGTGTAGTGAGTGCAGCCGTGCTCGATAGCCCAGTCCTTCATGGCGCTGGCGACGGCGTCGGCGACGTTCGGGTCGAGGGTCGTGCCGAGCTTGACGGTCTTCTGCAAGGACTTGAACATGGGCTTGGGCAGGCGCTGCTTCTGCTCTTCCTCGCCGAACACGTTGATCCCGAACAGGTCTTTGATGTGCGTCGTGCGGAAGTCGATGCGGTTGAGCTTGTGGGTGGTCGTGGCGATCGTCTTGATCGCTTCCTGGCGAACGTTGCTGCCCATGGGAGGAGCATTCTCCGAGAGGTGAGGGGGAACCGCGAATCTTGAGAGGTAGAGCGAGTTGTAAGTGGGCGTCGCACCGGCGGCAAGAAGATTTCGGGGGTGCGAAGAAACCTCACCCCCGGCCCCTCTCCGAAACGGAGAGGGGAGCAAGGGGGTTTCAGTCGTCGTCTGCAAGGGTCGGTCTCCCCCTCTCCGCGTCGGAGAGGGGGCCGGGGGGTGAGGTTTCTTCAGGGCAAGCGAAGGGTCAGTCTCCCCCTCTCCGCGTCGGAGAGGGGGGGGGCCTGGGGTGAGGTCGCTTCAGGTCGCCCTTACCGCGCCGCGACGGCTTCGAGCTTGCGGTTCGGGAAGCGGGGGTCGATCTTCGGCTTGCCCTCGCCGAACATCAGCAGCAGCGGGCTGGCGATGTAGATCGACGAGTACGTCCCGACGATCACGCCGACCACCATGACGAACGCGAACAGGTGGACGCCCTCGCCGCCGAACACGTACAGGACGATGACCACCAGGAAGACCGTCAGACTCGCCAGCACGGTCCGGCTGAGCGTCTGGTTGACGCTGTCGTTGATCATCTGTGCGGTCAGCAGCGGGTTCTTGCCGCGGACTTCGCGGATGCGGTCGAAGACGACGATCGTGTCGTTCACCGAGTACCCGACGAGGGTCAGCAGCGCGGCGACGGCGGTCAGGTCGATCTTGAAGTCGTGCAGCAACAGCACCTGGCCGAACGGGTTGTCGAACAGGTAGTGGCAGAGGGCAATCGCCCCGAGGGTGAAGCACAGGTCGTGGACGAGGCACAGCACGGCGGCGAGGCCGAAGGTCCAGTTGCCGAAGCGGAACCAAAGGTAGACGAGGATCGCCATCCAGCTCGCCAGGATCGCGTAGAACGCCTTGTTCCGGGTGTCGGCGGCCAGGGCCGGGTCGAAGGTTTCGAGGCGGTCGGGGATCGGCCGGGCGGTGAACGCCTTGGCCGCCTTGTCGAGCGCCCCGGTGAACGCCGCGAGTTCGTCGGCCGACTTCTTGTCCGCCCCGATCTTGCTGGCCGCGGCGGCTTCCTTCAGTGCGTTGAACTCGGAGTTCGTGGACACGTCGATTTTGATCGTCTTGTACTGCCCGGTGCGGCCCTCTTCGGTACTCGCGGCCAGGTCGCCTTCGGTCGGCACGCCGGACGGGGTCAGCCCCGCCAAACCGCCGACGAGAGGCCAACGGCCGACGAGTTTGAGTTCGCGTTCGAGGAACGCCGCGAGGTAACGGGGCGACGCGGCGCGGTCCAGCGTGACGACGGCCGTCGGACCGGTGACCTTCGTGGAAGTCACCCGAGTCGAGGCGAGCAGCGGCGTGCCGGTCTTCTCGTCGCGGAGCAGGCGGTCGAGCATGACCTGGACGAGTTCGGGTTCCTTCTCGGTGGTCCGCACCGTGAACGACCGCGACTTGTTCGAGCCGAAGCTCTCGCTGCCGATGAACACTTGCTCGACCGACAGCCCCGGGAGTTGCGAAGCACGGGCCTTGGCGTCCGCTAGCCGGGCGGCCTGGTCGGACCCGTCCGGCGCGTTCACGAAGGTGACGACGGCGCTGGTGCCGTCCTCGTAGGCGATCTCGTACACGTTCTCGTTGACCGTCTTGCCCTCGACCGTGTCCCCCGACGCCGGGGTGACGCTCTTGACCTTGAGCCGGTCGCGCTGGGCGGTCTCGCCGAGGAGCGTCAGGAAGCCCTGGTTGTCCTTGTCGGTGAGTGCCCGCTCCTGGCCGTCGGCGAGGCGGCCGCCGTAAGCGGTGCCCTTCGTGAAGTCCACGTTCAGCGCCGAGTTGCCACGGGCGAGGAACAGGCCCAGGCCGAGGACCGTGGCCGTGCCGGTGAGGGCGAACATCGCCTTGCGGATGCTCATGAAGTCGAAGTTCGGCCGGGGGAACAGTTGGTGCATCTTCAGGTCGGTAATCACCCGGCGGACGGTCGCGTAGTCGAACATCAGCCGGGTCATGTACAGCGCGGTGAACAGGCTGATGATGAGGCCGACGGTCAGGCTGACGCTGAACCCCTTGAGGTTGTCGTTGCCGAAGGCGTACAGGACGACGCAGGTGAAGATGCTCGTCAGGTGGGTGTCGATGATGGTGGCGAAAGCGCGGTCGTACCCGAGGCGAATGCTGGTGACGAGGTTCGCCCCCTTGGCCCGCTCCTCGCGGATGCGCTCGTAAATCAGCACGTTCGCGTCCACCGCCATGCCGAGCATGAGCACGATCCCGGCCAGCCCGGGCAGCGTGAACGCGGCGCTCACGGTCACCATGAAGCCGACGGTCAGCAGCAGGTTGACCGACAGCGCGACGCAGGCGACGATGCCGGCGAACTGGTAGTAGACGAGCATGAACGCCAGCACGGCGAGGAAGGACAGGCCGATGGCCCACAACCCTTTGCGGATCGTGTCCTCGCCGAGGGTCGGCCCGACGGAGTTTTCGCTGACCGGGTCGGGCTTCAACTCGGCGTTCAACGCCCCGCTGCGGAGGATGAACACGAGCCGGTTGACGCCGGCCTGGTCGAAGCTACTGCCGCTGATTGTGCCGGACTCTTTAATCACGGCGTCGAGGGTCGGGGCGGAGACGATCTTGTCGTCCATGATGACGGCGAGTTGCCGCTTGAAGCCGTTCTCGCCCTTGCGGTTCCGCTCGCTGATCTTGCCGAACTTGTTGGCCCCGTACGAGTTGAACGTGAACAGCACGGCCGGGTCGAGGCCGCGGCTCTCGGCGCGGGCGATCAGGCCGAAGTCGCGGTCCACCTTGGTGGCGTCCGACGGCGAGACGCGGGTCAGGACGAAGTACTCGACCTGCTTGCCGACCTCGTTCACGGCCGGTTGCAACTTGGTGAACTCGCGGCTCAGGAACAGGCTGCCGGCCATTTCCAGGGTGGCCCCGGACTTGGCGAACGCCCCGCCCTCGGCGGCGCGGGACTTGGCGAACTCGGGGTACAACCAGGTCGTCGTCTTCTCGGACGACTTCCGGGAGACCGGGGCCTCGGCGGCGTAGGCGTTACTGAGGCCGTAGGACTCGCGCTCCTCGGGGCCGAGTTCGACCCACTGGTACGACGTGTCCGGAATCGTCTGGCCGTTGACCGTGACGGAGTAGGCCGACGTGGAGGCCGGCGGGGCGAGGCCGCGGCGGGCCAACTCTTCGAGTTCGGCCTTGAACTTGGGGTCGGTCTTCTGCCGCTCGATCAGGCTGCGGGTCTCGGTGATGCCGGCGGCGTCGTCGTTCGAGTTGGCGACGATGCGGAACTCCAGCACGCCGACCTGGCGGACGCGCTCCTTGACCTCCTGAACGTAGTCCTCGGTCGCGCCTTCCTTGCCGCCGCCGAGGCTCGCGGACCGGGGCAGGATGATCTCGATGCGGGTCGTGCCGACGGGCCGGACAATGACGTTCCGCAGGTCGGCCGGGTCGATGCGCCGCTTGAGGTTCTCGGCGAGCTTGCGGATCTCGTCGCCGGACAGGCCGGCGGCGACGCCGGCCGACTCGCCGGCGGTCTTGCCCCGCAGGCTGCGTTCGAGGTTCACCTCGTACACGAGGATGGTGCCGCCCGCGAGGTCGATGCCCCGGCGGAAGCCGGCGTTGCCGTCGATCTCGCGCTTGACGGCGAAGGCCACGGCGGCCGCCGCGAGCAGGGTCGGCACGAGGCAGACGATCAGCCGGAGGAGGAATTTGCGCTTCATCACAGGCCTTCACAGTCACGGAAGCCGAAGGCCCCGGCGGGTGCGCCCGGGGCCGCGAATCCATCCGGGTGGGTTACTTGGTTTCAGGGGTGGTTTCGTCGCCCAGGACGCGGACGATGCTGGAGCGCAGGACGCGGAACTTGCTGTCCTCGGACTTGACGACGACTTCGTCCTCGCCGTCCTTGACGCGGACGATCGTGCCGAGGATGCCGCCGCCGAGCAGCACCCGCGACCCGGCCTTGATGCCGGCGAACACGGCCGCCGCGTCGCGCTTCTCGCGGCGCTTGGCCGGCAAAATCACGACGACGAAGAACAGGGCCAACAGCCCGATCAGGAACAGCGGGTTGGCGAAGAACGGGGTCGCGGGGGCCGCGTCCGGGGCGGCTCCGCCCGCGGCGGCTTCGGCGAACAGGGTCAACGTCGGCATGGAAAGTCTCGAAGGCGGTCGGCGATTTCCGAACCCGTATCGTAGGGCGTGCCGGACGATCGGGCAAGCCTCACATTTTGCCCACGACGGACGGCGTGTGCCCCATCTTGCGCAACTCGTCCAGGATCATCTCCATCTTGCCCGGCCGGACGAGCAACGCCTTGTCCGACAGCCGGCCGACGATCTCGACGGACAGCTTCTTGCGGGCCAGCACCTCCTCGGCGAGGACGGCGTCCTCGGTGAGGATCAAACAGACCCGCCGGTGCAACTTGGCCGGCAGCCGGGCGGTCGAGGACGGGGTATCGGACATGTGGGAGAACCCTCGGATGCGGCAGAACCGGTTCGAGCCGACCAAACGGCCAAACCCGATCTAGACTGCCGTCGTCAACAGTTACGCTATCCCGAACCGGGTCGAACGTCACCATGCCGCTTGCCGCCACGCCCGTCGAAACCCCGCGCCCCCGGCTCGTCGAACTCGACGTGCTGCGGGCCGCGGCGATGGGCCTGGTCCTGGTCAACCACCTGTACATGATGCCGTTCCCGGCGTCCTGGCCGGCCTGGTCGCACCGCCTGTTCGACGCCGGCGTGTGCGGCGGCTGGGTCGGCGTCGATTTGTTCTTCGTCCTCAGCGGCTACCTCGTCTCGGGGTTGCTCTTCGCCGAGTACCGAGCGCGGGGCACGCTGACGGTGAAGCGGTTCTACGCCCGGCGGGCCTGGAAGATTTACCCGGCGTACTACGCCATGCTGGTCACGACCGTCCTCGGCACCGCCCTGGCCTACGGCCGGCCGCCGACGGAGAATCTGTTCGGCGAAGCCTTGTTCCTGCAAAACTACCTGCCGGCCGTCTGGCTGCACACGTGGTCGCTGGCCGTCGAGGAGCACTTCTACTTGCTGTTGCCGCTGGTGCTGCTGGCGTTCGTCCGCCGCAAGCCGGGGGCCGCCGACCCGTTCGCCCGCGTCCTCCCGGTGAGCGTCCTGGTCGTTGCCGTCGGCTGCCTGACGCTGCGGGTGCTGCACGCCGAGTTGCTGCCGGACGCCTCGGAGGGGGCCCGCTTGACCCGGACGCACTTCCGCATCGACGGGCTGTTCCTGGGCGTCCTCGTCGGCTACGTCGCCCACTTCCACGCCGACCGCTTCGCGCAGGTCTCGCGGCCGTGGCGGTGGCCGCTGATCGCCGGCGGGTGCGCCGCGCTCGTCCCGCCGTTCGTCCAGGTTCACACCGCACACCCGTGGCTGACGACCTACGGGTTGACCCTCAACAGCCTGGCGAGTTGCGCGATCTTGACCGGCCTGCTGCAAGTGCGTCTGCCGGCCAATCGCGTCGTCGCGGCGACGGCGACGCTCGGCCGCTGCTCCTACGCGATCTACCTCTGGCACATCCCGTGGGTGCTGCTCGGCGTGCCGCAGATCGAACGCCTGGTGGGCGAACCGCTCGACTTCGCCCCGCGCGTGTTCGTGTACGTCGCCGGCAGCGTCGGGCTGGGCGTGCTGATGACGAAGTTGGTCGAGGTGCCGACACTTCGGCTGCGCGAGAAGTGGTCCCCGGCGACTCTTGTTAGCCCGACGCGCTAGCGAGGGTCGAACGGTCGAGGACTTTGTGGATTGCCAACGACCGAACCGTCAATGACTCCAAACCTTGTCTACGACCGCGCGACCCTCGCTAGCGCGTCGGGCTAACGCGCCTGCGGCGGGGCACCTACACGCCTTCGGCGTGGGTGATGCGGTTACGGGCGTGGACGACTTCCTTGGCGTCGAGGATTTCGTAGGCGTATCCCTGTTCGGTGAGGAACATCTGCCGGTGGTGCGCGAAGTCGAGTTCGCGGGTGTCCCGCGTCACGATCGAGAAGAAGGCCGCGTCGCCGCCGTCGGACTTCGGCCGCAGCACCCGGCCCAACCGTTGCGCTTCTTCCTGCCGCGAGCCGAAGGTGCCGGAGACTTGAATCAGCACGTTGGCGTCGGGCAGGTCGATGGCGAAGTTGCCGACCTTCGACAGCACGAGGTGCCGGACTTCGCCGCTGCGGAACTGGTTGTACAAGATTTCGCGCTCGGCGTTGCCCGTCGCCCCAGTGATGAGCGGGATGCCGAACCGGGCGGCCAGCGACTTGAGCTGGTCGAGGTACTGGCCGATGATGATGACCCGCTGCTCGCGGTACTGGTCGAGTAACTCCGCGACCACGTCGTCCTTGGCCGGGTTCTCCGAGGCGATGCGGAACTTCGCCCGGTGGTCGGCGATGGCGTAGGCCATGCGGGTGGCGTCGTCCGGCAGGGCGACGCGAATTTCGGCGCACGCGGCCGTGGCGATCCACCCCTTGCCTTCGAGGTCGCGCCACGGCACGTCGTACTTCTTCGGCCCGATCAGGCTGAACACGTCCCCCTCGCGGCCGTCCTCGCGGATCAGCGTCGCCGTCAGCCCCAACCGCCGGCGGGCCTGAATCTGCGCCGTCACTCGGAACACCGGGGCGGGCAGCAGGTGGACTTCGTCGTAGATGATCAGGCCCCAGTCCTGCTTCTCGAAAATCCCGAAGTGCGGGAATTCCTCGGTCTTGTCCGGCCGGTAGGTGATGATCTGGTACGTCGCTACCGTCACCGGGCCGATCTCCTTGATCTCGCCCGTGTACTCCTTGACCTCGTCGTCGGTGAGCGTCGTCTTGTCGAGGATTTCCCGCCGCCACTGCTTCACGGCCGTGATGCTCGTGGTCAGCACGAGGGTCGATTTTTGCAGCAGGCACATGGCCGTGATGCCGACGATCGTCTTGCCCGCGCCGCACGGCAGGACGATCACGCCCGACCCGCCGCGGACGTCCCCGCCGGCGTGGAAGACGTCGGCCGCCTCGCGCTGGTAGTCGCGGACGTGGAACGGCAGGCCGGTCTTGGCGACTTCCCGCAGGGTCATCGGCAGGGCCGCCCCCTCGGTGTACCCGGCCAGGTCCTCGGCCGGGTAGCCGATGGTGATGAGCGCGATCTTGATGACGCCGCGGTGCTCCGGGGCGATGGCGAAGCTCACGTCGTCGATCCGCTCGCCCAAATAAATATTGACCTTCTTCTGCCGGACGATTTCTTCGAGCAACGGCCGGTCGGCGCAGACGAGTCGCAGGCCGTCCGCCGTCTTTTCGAGGCGGATGCGGCCGTACCGCGACACGCTCTCGGCGATGTCGGCGGGCAGGTTCCCGGGGATCGGGAACTTGGTGTACCGCTGCAAGACGGCGACCATCTCGTCGGCGGTGATCCCGGCCGCGGCGGCGTTCCAGAGGGACAGGTTGCTGATGCGGTAGGTGTGGATGTGTTCGGGGCTTTTCTCCAGTTCGGCGAACGGGGCGAGGGCGTCCCGGGCCTCGGCGTACTTGGGGTTATCGACCTCGACCAGGATGGACCGGTCGCCCTGGACGATGAACGGGTTCGAGGGGTCGAAGCTCGAAGTGGGGGCGGCCGTGAACGCGACGCTAGTTTTCATCTTCGCCGGCATGGGCACCGTCGTCTCGGGGGGCTGGGCGTATCGAGGGAGTACCACTCTATCCGGTCCCTCACGGCAGCGTCAACGGCGGCCCGGCGGCGGGTGGGGTCGCGGCCGGCAAGTCCCGCGAAGTCCGGTTGACGCCCCCCGGCGGCAGTGCTACGATGGAAGTGACAAGGTCGAATAGCTCAGTTGGTAGAGCGAGCGATTGAAAATCGCTAGGTCGCCAGTTCAACCCTGGCTTCGACCACTGCTGAAACAAAAGCCCCCGCCGGAATCGGCGGGGGCTTTTTCGTAGACAAAAACGTGTCGCCCGTCTGCAGGCATCCTGACGAGTGGGTGCGCCCACGTCGCCGAACTGTTTTCAGCGACCCTCCAAGGGGGGGTTCATCGTCATCGTTGTGTGGGTCCGACTGACTCGTTTTGACAGAAGTACCAGTCACTCCACGGCGATGGAATGTTTCGTACAAGTTGGCTACTGTCGTGCTTCCGAGGTCGATCTCAAGTGCCTGGCGGAACAACGTTTCGACTTCTTGCCTTGGGGCACCTGACGAGTCGCGGACCGCGGCGAGCCGCCCGGTAAGTTCGGCCCGCAACCGTGGCCCAGGGTTGCGCGCCAACGCCTTACGGCATAGCGGTTCGGCCTCGCCTGGGTAGACTCGACTGAAGGCATCGTGGGTCGAGTAATCGAAGGGGACGTAATCCGCCCCTGGCAGCCCGGCGGCGTTCCGACAATTGTTCGCCGCCGCCGTACTTGGGCAGGTCAAAACACCCCTTGCCGTCAATCGGAATGGACCCCGAAAACTGGACGGCGGGTTAAGCGACACCCGTCGGATTCCGGAAGGGTGCTATGGCGAGGTAGCGGAAGTCCCACTCGGCGGCGTTCAAGGCGCAGGTCGCGCTCGCGGCCGTGAAGGGGCACAAGACGATCAACGAATTGGCGGGTCAGTTCGGGGTGCACCCATCGACTGGTTCAGCCGGTACGTGGTGGCGTGGCGACTGTCGAACACGCTCGACGGCTCGTTCTGCCAGGAGATGCTCGGGGAGGCGCTCGGGGGGTGCCGGAGGTCTTCGAGACGGATCAGGAGGCTCAGTTCGTGGACGGGGCGGTTGGAAGCGTCGGGGGTCGAAGTGAGTAGAGTGGTGGCCCGCCCCCCGATAAATGGCCGCGAGGCCGAGACGCACCGAGAGTCCTCGGAGCGCGGTCGCGTGACCCGAGTATTCGGTGGACGGGGCCGCGGCGATGGGTTACATTCAATATGCTGCGATCCGCGACGCCCTCCTGTCGCCACGAGAGCACCTCACCGACACCGTCGAAGCGCCGCGAGTCGCCGACGTTCGACGGGCTTCCCCTGTCCCGAGAGGTCGGCCGATGAGTTCCGTCGTTCCCGCGCTTCTTGCGGCGTGGCTCGTCGCGCTGCCCGATGAGCCACGCTTGCCCGCACCCGCCGACCGGGCCATCGACTTCACCGCCGACGTGCGGCCGATCTTCGTCAAGGCGTGCTACTCCTGCCACGGCCCGGACAAGCAGCGCGGCGGACTGCGGCTCGACCGCAAGAAAGACGCGATCGCCGGCGGCGACGGCGGCCCGGCCGTCGTGCCGGGGAAGGCCGCGAGCAGCCCGCTGGTGCGGTTCGTCGCCGGCCTGGACGCCGACAACGTCATGCCGCCCAAGGGCGAGCGACTGACCGCGACACAAGTCGGCGTGTTGCGGGCGTGGGTCGATCAGGGGGCGGCGTGGCCCGAGGACGCCACGGCGGCCGGGGAAGCGTGGTGGTCGCTGCGGCCCCTCGTGCGACCCGCCGTGCCGACATTGACTGCGGAAGACGCGCGGTGCGTGCGGACGCCGATCGATGCGTTCGTCCTGGCCAAGCTCCGCGAGCGGGGGTTGACGCCCGCCGGGGACGCCGACCGGCGGACGCTGTTGCGCCGCGTGACCTACGACCTCACCGGCCTGCCGCCGACGGCGGCGGAGCGGGACGCGTTCCTCGCGGACCCTTCGCCCGGGGCCTACGAATCGGTCGTGGACCGCTTGCTCGCATCGCCGCACTACGGCGAGCGGTGGGCGCGGCACTGGCTCGACGTGGCCCACTACGGCGACACCCACGGGTACGACAAGGACTACCCGCGGCCGAACGCCTGGCCGTACCGCGACTACGTCATCCGCAGCTTCAACGCGGACAAGCCGTACTCCCGCTTCGTGCGAGAACAGGTCGCCGGCGACGTGCTGTTTCCCGGGACGCCGGAGGGGGTCGAGGCGCTCGGCTTCCTCGCGGCGGGGCCGTGGGACTTCATCGGCCACGCGGAGGTGCCGGAAACCAAGATCGACGGCAAGTTCGCCCGCCACCTCGACCGCGACGACGTGGTCGCCACCGTGATGAACGCGTTCGTCAGCCTGACCGTGCAGTGCGCGCAGTGCCACGCCCACAAGTTCGACCCAATCCCGCACGAGGAATACTACGCCCTGCAAGCCGTCTTCTCGGCCCTCGACCGCGCCGACCGCCCGTACCACCTCGACCCGAAGGCGGCCGCGGCTTACGAAAAACTTCGGGCCGAGCGGCGCGTCCTGGTGGCGAAAAGCGACTCCCTGAAGGGCCAGATGGGGCCGCGGATCGGCGTCGGCCGCGACCTCGCCGTGCTCGACGCGGAGTTGGCGAAGGTGAAGCCGACGGGCGTCGTCTACTGCGGCACGGTCTTCGCGGGCGGCGGCAACTTCCTCGGCACCGGCGGCAGCGGCGGCACGCCCCGGCCCGTCCGCGTCCTGCCGCGGGGCGACGTGCGCAAGCCGGGCCGCGAAGTCGCCCCGGGCGCGCTCTCGGCGGTCGCGGGCCTGGCGGCGAAGTTCGACCTGCCGGCCGGCCACCGCGAGGGGGACCGGCGGGCCGCGCTCGCACGCTGGCTCACCGACCCGAACAACCCGCTGACGTGGCGCTCGGCCGTCAACCGCGTCTGGCACCACCACTTCGGCCGCGGGCTGGTCGAGACGCCCAACGACTTCGGCAAAATGGGGGCGCTGCCGACGCACCCCGAGTTGCTCGACTGGCTGGCCGTCGAGTTCCGCGACGGCGGGCAGTCGGCGAAGACGTTGCACCGCCTCATCGTCACGAGTTCGACTTACCGGCAGTCGTCGGCGCTGACCGCCGAGGCGGTGAAACTCGACGCGACCAACGCCTACCTCGCCCGGATGCCGCGCCGCCGCCTCGAAGCCGAGGAGGTCCGGGACAGCGTCCTCGTCGCCGGCGGCAAGCTCGACGCGAAAATGTACGGCCCCGGGTTCCGCGACTTCGTCGTCGAGAAGCCGGAGCACTCGCCGCACTACGAATACCACCTGCACGACCCGAACGACCCGGCGACCCACCGCCGGGCGATCTACCGCTTCTTGGCCCGCTCCAAGACGCAGCCGTTCATGACGGTGCTCGACTGTGCCGACCCGTCGATGCAAGTGGACCGCCGCAACGAAACCCTTTCGCCGCTGCAAGCCCTGGCGATGTTCAACAACGGCTTCGTGCTGGCGATGGCGAAGCACCTCGCGGCCCGCGCCGAAGCGGCTCACGCGACACCCGAAGCCCGGGTGACGGCCGCGTTCCAGTTCGCGCTGGGGCGGTCGCCGGGCGAGACCGAACTCGCCGAGCTAACCCGGTACGCCGCGGCCCACGGCCTGCCCAACGCCTGCCGGGTCATCTTGAACCTGAACGAGTTCTTCTTCGTCGATTAGGGTCAAGCAGTCTTGTTTGCCCGACGCGCGAGCGAGGGACGCAAAGGTCGTCGACGGTGACCCCAGGCGGTGACGGTACAAACACCGACGACCAGCTTATTAGTGACCTCCGTGTCCCTCGCTCGCGCGTCGAGCGAACCCGATTCGCCTGCGGCGGAGCCGTAGCGACCCCCGATCCCAACTCAGGGTATTCCCGATGACCAGGCCCACGCGCCGCGAATTCCTCTGGCAGTCCGGCGGCGGCCTGGGCGGCATCGCGCTGGCCAGCCTGCTCGGCGCGGACGGCCTGCTCGCGGCCGGGCTGCCGGTGCGGGCCGACGGCGGGTTGCACCACAAACCGAAGGCGAAGCGCGTCGTCCAACTGTTCATGGCCGGCGGGGCGAGCCACCTCGACCTGTTCGACTTCAAGCCGGAACTCGTCAAGCGGCACGGCCGGCCGGCGGACTTCGGGGAACCCGTCGAAGCGTTCCAGGACGGCCTCGGCCCGTGGCTCAAGCCGGTCTGGGACTTCGCCCCCCACGGCCGATCCGGCAAGCGGCTCGGCTCGGTGGTCGCACCGCTGGGCGCGGTCGTGGACGACATCGCCTTCGTCCACAACGTCGTCGGCAAGACGGGCATCCACAGCCAGGGTACGCTCCTTCAGACGACCGGGTTCGACCGGCCGGGCTTCCCCGGCATGGGCGCGTGGGTCGGCTACGGCCTGGGGAGTTTGCAGCAGAACCTGCCGACCTTTGTCGTGCTGCCGGACCACCGCGGGCTGGCGTCCAACGGCACGAAGAACTGGGACAGCGCGTTCCTGCCGGCGCAGCACCAGGGGACCGTGATCTCCCCCGGCTCCCGGCGGCCGATCGAAGACCTGTTCCCCGACGACCGCGTCAACTTCGCCGGTCCAGTCGCCGACCGAGCCGGCGTCGATCTCCTCGGCCGGCTCAACCGCGACCACGCCGCGACGCGGCCGGGCGACGAGCGCCTCGAAGCCCGCGTCCGCAGCTACGAGTTGGCGGCGCGGATGCAGGCGGCGGCCCCCGAGGCGCTCGATACGTCCCGGGAGACGAAGGAGACGCTCAAGCTGTACGGCCTCGACCACGGCAAGGGCACGTTCGACCGCGAGATCAACGCCACCGAGGAGACCGACGCCTTCGCGCGGAAGTGCCTCGTCGCCCGGCGGCTGTTAGAGCGCGGGGTCCGCTTCGTGCAAATCTGGAGCGGCAACGACAACGGCTTCCCGCGCCGCAACTGGGACTCGCACGAGGACGTGGCGCGCGACCACGGCCCCCTCGCCCAGGGCATGGCCCGCGGCGCGGCCGCCCTGATCGCCGACTTGAAACGGCTCGGCCTGCTCGACGACACGATCGTTTTGTGGACCACCGAGTTCGGCCGGATGCCGTCGTCGCAGGGCGGTAAGGGCCGGGACCACAACCCGTACTGCTTCACGAACTGGCTGGCCGGCGGTGGCGTCAAGGGCGGCGTGACGCACGGCCCGTCCGACGAGTTCGGCTACAAGCCGGCCGACCGTAAGAACCCGACGGAAGTCTACGACATCCACGCCACCGTCCTCCACCTCCTCGGCATCGACCACACGAAGTTGACCGTCCGGCACAACGGCATCGACCGCCGGCTCACGGACGTTCACGGCCGCGTGATCGAGGCGATTTTGGCCTGACGAATCCCGCTTCGCACGGCCGCCCCGCCCTTCGCCGCGATCGCGTCCCCCCCCCGGGCCTGCTCGTCGTACCCCATTTCCCGGATCGCCTCTGAACCGCCAACGACGACGGCCGCACCCCGCGCATCAACGGCGGGGCCGGCCGCGGCCACTACCCAAACGCCTGGAGCGTCGTCCGCGGCGGCCAGGCCGTCGGCCGGACGGACGCGGACGGCGGAACCGTCGAGGACCGTCCCGTTTCCGTCCCGGACTGACTCGCCACCGTCTGCGACATTGTCGGCGTGGACCCGAGCGAGCAAAACCAGTCGAACATCGGCCGGCCGATCCGCGTCGTGGACAAGGCCGACATCACCCACGCCGACGGGCTGTTGGTTCGTCCCGGCGGTGGTGGTCGCGGACAAGGGCCGGCCGATCGCCCCGTGAAGCGAGGCAACTTCCCGCCGGAACCGCTTTTCGGTTCGAGGCTGGTCGCCGCCCGCGGACCCCGCCCGAAGAAGATTCCGCGCGGCCGGGCTTTGACGCGGTTCGCGCCCTCCGGGTATCATCGGGCACCGACCCCCGCCCCGGAAGTGTTCCCATGCGTTGTTGCCTGCTGTTCGCCTGCTTCGCATCGGCCGCACCCGTCGGCCGGGCCGACGAGCCGACGTTCAACGACCGCCCGCTGTCGGCCTGGTTGACGATGTTGAAAGAAGACCCGACGCCGCGGAAGCGCCGCGCCGCCGTCGTCGCCCTGGGGCAGATCGCCGCGGCCAACAAGGCGGAGTTCGTGACCGCCATCGCCGCCGTCGGCCGGGCCATGACGAACGACGCCACGCCCGCCGTGCGGCAGCAGGCGGCGGCCGTCATCGGCCAGCAAAAGGTCGAGGACGCGCTCGTCGTCTTGACCGACCTGACGACGGCCGTGCGGGTCGAGAAAGAACCAAGTGTCCGCCGCGAAGTGGCCGTGACCCTGGGCCGCTTCGGCAAGCTGGCGAAACAGGCCGTTCCGGCGTTGATCGAAGCCCTGGCCGACAAGGACGACGGCGTCAAGGCGGCGACGGCGGAAGCCCTCGGCCGCGTCGGGCCGGAAGCGCGGACCGCCGCCCCCGAGTTGTTGAAGCTCGTCAAGGGGACCGATAAACCCTTGCGGTTGGCCGTGACCTTCGCCCTCGGGCGCATCGACTCGGACGACAAACCGCCGGTCGCCGCGGCCCTCGTCGAAACGCTCAAGACCGCCACGGAGGTCGAATTGCGGCGCGAGGCGATCACGTCCTTGGGCTTGCTGGGCGAGTCCCAAAGCGGCGTACTTCCGGCACTTGCGGCACAACTGGCGGATCAGGATGCAGAGCACCGCCTCCTCACCATCGACGCCATTAGCAAACTCGGCCCGGCCGTGCGAAGCGTCGAATCCGAACTCCTCGGGCTCTTCCAAACCGACCCGGACAAGGGCGTCCGTCAGGTCAGTATTCGGGCGTTGTGCAAGGGTCTGAATTCCGAAGCGGCGCGGCTGATTCCTGTCTTCACTCAACGGCTGCAAACCGACGCCGATTTTGAGGTTCGAGTCGCAATTGCGCAAGAACTCGGCGGTCTGGGAGTCGCTGGCAAGGCCGCGATTCAGGCCCTGCGTGCCGCCCAGCGCGACCCGCAAATCCGCGTCCGAGAAGCGGCCACCGCAGCGATCAAACAGATCGACCGGGCCGGCGCAAAACCGGCGTCGGAACCCCCGAAGCCGTAACGATTTAGACGCAATCCAACGGCTCGAAATCTGTCCCCGGTTTGTGGGTATCGTTTCGCGCCGGACTTCGGTTGCGCCTGGCAAGGGACTTGAGGCAGAACCCACAAAAATCGGTTGACTTCGCTCAGGGGTGTTCTAAATATGCTGTAACAGCAACGAATTCAGGCCGCATCAAACCTGACGACTTGATTTGCCCGTTGCGACCGGAAGTTTGGGGAACCGCTCATGTCCACTCCTGGCAGCTTATCGGCCGGACTGGCATACCTCCCCGACTGGTTGAACGACTGCCGGGACGTGGCGGGCGTGGACGAACTTCTCAGCGGCTGGGTGGCGGCCTCCCGCTGGCAGAGCGCCGGGTTTGCCTGGTCCGATCCGGCGATGGTCGGGCTGAGCTTGCGCGCCACACCGAAGCGCGTTGAACGGGGCGTCGAGTTCGCCCTGTCCGGTATGAACCCCAGCGATGTCGGGATGACGCCGATGCCGAACCCGGCCGGCCGGCTGACGATACTGCTCGCCCCGCCGGGCCGCGAGCCGGGGCTGATCTGGGCGGAACGGGACGGCAATTCCCCCTGGACGGACGACGACCGCAACTACCTCAAACTCTCCGCCCGGCTGATCGAACGCTCGCCGGCGCTGGCCGTACTCCTCGGGCCGACGGTGGACCCCGAACGGCTGAGCCAACGCCTCGCGGACGCGGCCGTGATCGCCGGCCGCATGGCGCACGAATTTGACAACATCCTGACCGGCATCATCGGCTTCTCGGACTTGTCGCTGCCGCTGTTGGCGGCCGGGTCGCAGGCGGCGAAGTACAGCGAGGAAATCTCGAAGGTCGGCCAGCGCGGCGTGTTGTTCACGCAGCAACTCCACGAGTTGAGCCGGAGCGGGCACGCGAAGCCGCAGCCCGGGTCGGTGCCGGTCGCCCTGGCGACGCAGGCGTCTCGCCTGGCCGCTGCCTCCCCCGCCGTCGAACTGGCCAGCGATCTCGCGGCCGACCTGGTCGGGGTGGCGATGGAGGCCGGCCCGCTCGGCATGGTTTTGGGCCACCTGCTCGCCAACGCGGCCGAGGCGATGCCGGCCGGCGGTCGCGCTCACGTCGTCGCCGAAATGGTCGAGTTGTCGGCCGCTGACGCGCGGGGGTACCTCGGGGCCGCGCAGCCCGGCCGGCACGTCCGACTGACCGTCCGCGACGCCGGCCCGGGGATCAAGCCGGACGTCCGCGTGCGGCTGTTCAACGACCCGTTCTTTACGACCAAAGTGCGGCACCGCGGCCTCGGACTGGCGGTCGTGTACCGCAGCCTGTGCGCCCACCGGGGCGGCATCCGCATCGAACCGAACCCCCCGACCGAACCCGGGACGACTGTCCGCGTCGTCCTGCCCCCGGCCGCCGTCCGCGTCCCGCCGACGCCGGCCGTCCCCCGCACGCCCCCCACCTTGTTAGGAAAGTGACCGCCATGTCGCTCGAACTCGAAGACCGCGTCCACCAGTCGTCAACGCAGACCCCCCGGCCGACGCGCGCCCCGGCCGCGTTGGGCGAACTCCGCAGCAGCGGCGAGATCCGCCTGCTCATCCTGGACGACGACGCCGCGACCTGCGCGGTCATGCAGGCCGCCCTGTCGAACCGGGACTTCACGATCGACGCGGTCTCCGACCCGGCGCTGATCGAGAGTGCGTTGGCCCGCAAGTCGCACTACCACCTCATCATCATGGACTACGTCCTGCCGGGCCTCGACCCCGACCAGGTGTTCGGCTGGGTCCGGGACAACCAGCCCGAGGCGAACATCGTCGTCGTCACCGGCTACCCGTCGGTCGATAGCGCGTTGAACTGCCTCCGCGCCCGCACCTACGACTACCTGACCAAGCCGTTCCAGGTGGACCACCTGCGCGAAATCGTCATCCGCTGCCTGGAGAGCAAGGGCCTCCTGCGGATGACCGAGGAAGCCCTGCGCGAGAGCCTCGGGTCGGCCATCCGCGAGCGCCGCAAGGCGTTGAACTTCACGCTGTCGAAGATGAGCGAGATGACGAACGTGTCGCTCGGCTACCTGTCGCAGATCGAACTCGGCAAGAACTCGGCGAGCATCGAGACGCTGTACCGCATCTGCCTCGCGCTGGGCATCAAGATGAGCGAACTGTTCACCGCCGTCCAACGCCAGTAACGCCGCAGGCCGATGGCGGGGGTCTCCACGAGAATCCTGTGGGGGCACCCCTCGTGGGTGCGGCGCGAACTCGCACCGTCCGACTCACGGGACTGGGTCGTCGGTGATCCGGCCGATCGAGTCGTCGAGGCGGTGCCGCAGGGCCGCCGGGATGCCCGGGGAGTTCAACTCCTCCGCGTAAACTTGGCCGTCGGTCACGACCCACCTCAAGAAGCGCCGGAGTGCGTCGGCCTTGCCGGCCGGCTGGTGCTCGTACACGACCACCCACGTCGCCCCGACGATGGGGTAACTCTCCCGCCCCGGCCGGTCGATCAGGCTCGCGCGCAAGTCGGTCGGGAGGCCGCTGCCGTAGGAGTCGAGCGCGGCCCGGACGGTCGCCACCGACGGCCGGACTTCGGTGCCGTGGCGGTTCTTGATCGCCCCGACGGTCAAGCCGGTGGCCAGCGCGGCGTTCAAATCGAGGTAGCCGAAGGCCCCCGGCGTGCGTTGGACTTCCCGGGCGACGCCGTCGTTGCCGCGCGCCGGCAGGAAGCGGGTCGCCGGCCAGTCCGGTTCGGCCGTCGTCCCGACCCGCGTCCGCCACTCGACGCTGACGGCGCTGAGGTAGTCCGTCCAGAGATAGGTCGTGCCGCTGCCGTCGCTGCGGCGGACGACGGTCACCGGCAGGCTCGGCAGGGGCACGCCGGGGTTCGCCTGGACCAGGGCGGGGTCGTCCCACTTGGCGATCTTGCCCAGGGACATCGCGGCCAGGATCGGCCCGCTGAACCGCACCGGTTTCGTCACCCCCGGCAGGTTGTACGCGACGGCCACGGCCACGACCGCCACCGGCACGTGCAAGACCTCGCCGCGGACGTTCGCGGCCGACCGGACCTGCGCGGCGGACAGGGGCACGTCGGTGCCGCCGAAGTCGGTCACGCCCTCGACCATCGCCGCGATGCCGCGCGTCGAGCCGGTCCCAGCGTACTCCAGGGTCAGCGGGGAGTCCTTGGCGTACTCCCGGCCCCACCGCTCGAACAGCGGTTGCGCAAAGGTCGAGCCGGACGCCTTCAAGGCGACGACCGGCGGCGGCGTGCCGGCGCGATCCCCTCGCCGGCCCCACTCGGCGAACGCGAACCCGGCGGCCACGGCGACCAGCAGCACCGTCAACGCCGCCAACCGGCGAAGGATCGCCGTCCGGCGCGGCGGTGCGGGCACCGGGACGGTCCGCCCTGCGCTCAGCGCCATGAGTTCCGCGGTCAGCGGCCCGGCGGGGGTCAGGGCGTTCGCGGCGAGCGGTTCGTCGGGGTCGGGCCGCCGCACCAGCACGCCGGGCAGCGGAGTGGCGTCCCCGGTGCCGGTGCGGGCGACCAGCCAGGCCGGGGACGGGGCGGGGCACAGGCCGAGGGGGAAGTTCATCCGCGCGAGCGGCGGAAGTTCTTCGGGCGTCGGCGGCGGCACCCGCCGGGCCGCCCACGGGGCCAGCGCCTCCGCGACCTCCCCGGGCGTGGCGTACCGCTCGTTCGGGTCTTTGCGGACCATCTTGCGGAGGACCGCGAGCAGGCCCCCCGGCAACCCCGGCCGGTGCCCCTCGACCGGGTCGAACTCGGCCGTCACGTGCAACTGCAACTTGTCCGCCGGGCTGCCGTCCGCGAACGGGAAGCGGGCGAGCAGCAGAAAGTAAAAGGTGCAGCCCAGCGCGTAAATGTCCGCCCGGGTGTCCACGACGCTGGAGTTCATCGCCTGCTCCGGCGCGATGAAGTCGGCCGTGCCGAGGACCGTCTTGGCGTCGAACCGGCGGGTCAGGTTCTGGTTCCGCCGGGGGTCGAAGAAGCGGGCCAGCCCCAGGTCGAGGAGTTTGATGGTGCCGGTCCGGTCCACCATCAAGTTGCCCGGCTTCACGTCCCGGTGGATCAGGCCGCGCTCGTGCGCGTGCTGCAACCCGAGGGCCGCCTGGCGGATGTACTGGGCCGCCCGGATCGGGTCGAGCGGCCCCTGGAGCGCAACGAGTTGGTGCAGATTGGTGCCGTCCACGTACTCCATGACGAGGAACGGGCCTTCGGTCGCGTAGTCGGCGTCGTACGTCCGCGCGATGTTCGGGTCGTCGAGCGCGGCCGCCGCCCGCACCTCGCGGAGGAACCGCTCGACCGCCCCCGGGATCGGCTCGTCGCCCAGGGTGAGCACCTTCACGGCGACGAGTTTTTCGAGCAGCAGGTGCTCGCACAAAAAGACGCGGCCCGTGCCGCCCTCGCCGACGAGGTCGAGGATTTTGTACTTGTCCGTCAGGAAGAACGACCGCGACTGGCCCTGGAGCAGTTGCCGGCCCTGGTACGGCGTGAGCAAGCCGTCGCGCTGCAACTGCGCCACGAGGGACTCCCGCGTGGACGCGGCCCCGCCCGGGCGGAGTCGGTCGGCGTACGGCGCGAGCTGGACCGCGTCGAGCAGGTGGCTGCGTTCGATCCGCCGTAACAGTGCGTCGGGCATGGACACCGCGTTCATTCTGGCTCTCGGGGAAGGCTCGCGCGTCCGGGCAACAGTGCGACGAAAGTTTAGGTGACTCTCGCACTCCGCGTCAAGAGATTAGTGCGCACTTCTGAATTATCGGCAGATTTTGTCGCCCCGGAACATTTCGCGCCGCGGGTTGAGTTTCCGCCGCCGATCCGTGACAATCTCCACAGGCCCCCGGTCAACCCCTCCCGCCCGAGCCGCGCTATGCCCCGATGTTTCTGCCTGGTCCTCCTGCTTCTCGTCGGTGCCGCCCCGGTCCGGGCGCAAGCCCCCGCCGACCCGGCGGCCGACCTGTTCAAACTCGTCGGCCCGGTGCCGCGGGTGCGGATCGTCGTGGACGAGCCGAACCTGAAGGCACTCAAAGGCGACCCGCGGAAGTACGTCAAGTGTTCCGTCAAGATCGACGACAAGACCTTCACCGACGTGGGCATTCACATCAAGGGCGCGGCCGGGTCGTCCCGCCCGTGGGACGACAAGCCGGCGCTCACCCTGAACTTCGACAAGTTCGCCAAGGGCCAGAGTTGGATGGGCCTGGACAAGATTCACCTCAACAACTCCGTCCAGGACGGCAGCTACCTGAACGAAATCGTCTGCTCGGAACTGGCGATCGCGATGGGCCTGCCGACGGCCCGGGCGGCGCACGCCGTCGTCGAGTTGAACGGCCGCAAGGTCGGGCTGTACGTGCTCAAGGAGGGGTACAACAACGCCTTCGTGCGGCGCAACTTCCCCGCGGCCCGCGACGGTAACCTGTACGACGGCGGCTTCCTCCAGGACATCGACGCGAACCTCAAGCTCGACGCCGGCACCGACGTGAAGGCGGCCGACCTCAAGCCGATCGTCAAGGCGTGCCAGACCGGCGACGCCAAGAAGCGGTTCGACGAGGTCTCGAAGCTCGTGGACGCCGACCGCTTCTACACCAACGCGGCGCTGCAGATTCTGGGCACCGACTGGGACGGCTACGTGCGCAACCGCAACAACTACCGCGTGTACGTCCCGACCGGCGGCAAGGCGGTCTTCATCCCGCACGGCATGGATCAGATGTTCCAGAACCCCGGCGAGGGCCTGTGGCACGGGTGGGGCGGCATGGTCGCCCGCGCCCTCCTCGACGCCCCCGAGGGCAAGAAGAAGACGCTGGAAAAGTTGAAGGAGATGACCGACAAGCACTTCACCCCGGACAAGTTCAACCCGCGGATCGACGCCCTCGCCAAGCGCGCCAGGGACGCGTTGGCCGTGCAGAACAAGGACTGGGCCAACAACTTCGACGGCGAAGTCAAGAACGAGAAGAACCGCCTCAAGGAGCGCTACGACCTCGTCCAGCGCGAACTCCCGAAGCTGATGAAGTGAGGCGGGCCGCGGGAGGGCGAGCCGACCGCGACGTTCGACCCGGCCTGGTCGTCCCCACCGTGGCCGCTATCGACCGCTTCGACGCACCCCGCACGCACCCGGGTCGCAACGCTCCGGCTGTGAGCTTTTGCGGTTGTTCCCACTGGCTATCAGAAGACTCTCACCGATCTTCGGTTAGAATTAAAAATGAGAACGCCCCCAACTGGTCGGACGCACCATGACGCTCCTCGACAGCTTGGCCCGCCGCGGCCTGATCGCCCGTGACGACCTGAACCGGGCCGAGGCGGCTGTCGCGGCGGCCCCGGACAAGCCGGCGCACTTCACGCTGCTCGAAAAGGGCTTCATCAAGGAGGAGCCGCTTTACGACATGCTGGCCGACGAGTTCGGCATGACCTTCGTGGACCTGACCACGGCGACCATCGACTCGCAGGCGCTCGTCGGGATGCCGCAGAAGCTCGTCCACCGCCGGAACATCTTGCCCATCGCCCGGCAGAACGGGACGCTCGTCGTCGCCACGGGCGATCCTTACGACGCCTACGCCCTCGACGAACTCAGTACGCTCACCGGCCTGACCGTCCAGCCGGTGCTGGGCAGCCCGCGCGAGATTTCCCGGCTCATCAAGCAGCACTTCGGGGTCGGCGGGGACACCGTCGCCGCGCTGGCCGCCGAGGCGACCGCCAAGGACGACCTCGAACTGCTCGAAGACATTGAGGCCGACGACAGCGAACTCGCCAAGCAGGCCAGCGAAGCGTCCGTCGTCAAGCTCGTCAACCAGATTCTCGTCGAGGCGGCCAACGAGCGCGCGTCGGACATCCACATCGAGCAGGAAGAGACCGGCATCAAGGTCCGCTACCGCATCGACGGCCTGCTCCAGGAGCAACGCCTGCCGCCGGAGATCAACCGGTTCCAGGCGGCCATCGTGTCGCGGTTGAAGATCATGGCCCGGTTGAACATCGCCGAGAAGCGGCTGCCGCAGGACGGCCGCATCAAGATGAAGGTGCAGGGCCGCGAGGTGGACGTGCGGGTGTCGATCATCCCCATGTCCCACGGCGAGGGGATCGTCATGCGGCTCCTCGACAAGGGCCGCATGGTGTTCAACTTGAAGAACATCGGCATGTACGGCGAGACCGACCGCGTCTTCCGCCAGCTCATCGACCGGCCGCACGGCATCGTCATCGTCACCGGCCCGACCGGGTCCGGCAAATCGACCACGCTGTACTCCGCGCTCAACGAGGTCAAGGACGAGACGGTCAAGATCATCACCGTCGAAGACCCCGTCGAGTACCAGCAGGCCGGCATCTGCCAGATCCAGACGCACGCCAAGATCGGTTTGACCTTCTCCGCCGCCCTGCGGAGCATCCTGCGGCACGACCCCGATATCATCCTGATCGGCGAAATGCGCGACAAGGAGACGAGCGAGGCCGCGATTCAAGCCTCCCTGACGGGCCACCTCGTGTTCAGTACCCTGCACACGAACGACGCCCCGAGTGCGTTCACCCGGCTCATCGACATGGGCGTCGAGCCGTTCCTGGTGGCGAGCACGGTCGAGGGGATCATGGCCCAGCGGCTGGTGCGGACCTGCTGCCCGGACTGCAAGACCGAGTACGCCCCCGACCCCGACGACCTGCCCATCGACTTCCCCAAGACGATGCTCGACGGCACGCCGTTGAAGCTCGCCAAGGGCACCGGTTGCCGGTCGTGCCGCCAGTCCGGCTACCGCGGCCGGACCGGCATTCACGAGCTGCTCGTCAACACCGACCTGATCCGCGACCTAGTCGTGCAGCGAGTGAACTCCAGCGTGATCCGGCTCGAAGCCCTGAAGAACGGGATGCGGACCCTCCGCCAGGACGGCTGGGGCAAGACCCTGATGGGCCGCACGACCTTCGACGAAGTGGCCCGCGTCACCGCCGGGGATGTGTCCTAGTCGGGGTCAGAGACCTCACCCCCGGCCCCTCTCCGACGCGGAGAGGGGAGCGAGTGGGTTTGCAGTCGTTCGCAGGATGGGTCGGTCTCCCCCTCTCCGACCCGGAGAGGGGAGCCAGTGGATTCGAGTCATTGACTGAAACTCTCTTGCTCCCCCTCTCCGTTTCGGAGAGGGGGCCGGGGGGTGAGGTTGCTTCGCTCAAGATCATCACCGGGGAGCACTTCGTGCCCGACTTCACCTACACCGCCGTCGCCAGTAGCGGGGCGAAATCAACCGGCACGATCTCCGCGGGCAACGACCGCGAGGTCGCCGCGCTGCTCGACGCGCGGGGGCTGTTCCCCGTCACCATCGCCGTCGCGCGGGAGGCCGGGAAGTCGCGGTTCAGCTTCGGCCGGGGCGGCGTCAGTGGCCGGCACCTGGCCACCTTTTACGCGCAACTCGCCGACCTGCTGCACGCCGGGGTGCCGCTGTTGCGGTCGCTCGAACTGCTCGAAAAGCAGTCGCCCAACGTCCGGCTGCAAGGGGTGTTGCGCGAGGTCCGCATGAAGGTCGCCGACGGCACCGGGCTGGCCCAGGCGATGGGCATGCACCCGAACGTGTTCAACGAACTGGCCGTGAGCATGGTCCGCGCCGGCCAGGAGGGCGGGTTCATGGAGGACGTGCTCAAGCGGATCGCCGTGTTCGTCGAGCGTGAACAAGACTTGAAGTCGAAGGTGATCGGTTCGCTCGCCTACCCCGCCTTCCTCGGCGTCGTCGGGTTCATCGTCATTAACATCCTGATCGTCTTCTTCGTGCCCAAATTCGAGGACATCTTCACCAAGATGCGCAACGCCGGCACGCTGCCGGGAATTACCGAAGCCCTGCTCGCCGTGTCGCACTTCGAGCAGTCGTGGCGCGGGGCCGTGACGGCGGTGCTGGCGGTCGTCGCCGTGGTCCTGTTCCTGCGCTGGACGCGGGGCAGTGGCCGCACCTGGGCGGACGGGATGCGGATCAAGTTGCCGCTGTTCGGCCCGGTCTTTCTGAGCCTTGCCCTGTCCCGGTTCACGCGCATCCTCGGCACCATGCTGCAGAACGGCATCCCGATTTTGAAGGCCCTGGCCATCGCCAAAGACTCGACGGGGAACAAGGTCTTGTCGCACGCCATCGAGGAGTCGGCCGAGAACATCACGGCCGGCCAGAAACTCGCCGACCCGCTCCGCCGGTCGAAGTACTTCCCGGTCGATGTGGTCGAGATGATCGCCATCGCCGAGGAGTCGAACAACCTCGAAAAGGTGCTCATCGACATCTCCGACGGCCTCGAAAAGCGGACCGCCCGCAACCTCGACCTGATGGTCAAACTGCTCGAACCGCTAATGCTCCTCGTCATGGGGTTCGCGGTCCTGGTGGTCGTACTGGCGCTGCTCCTGCCGATCTTCAACATGGGCAGCCAGTTCGGCGGCGACGGGGCACCCCCGGAATAGCCTCGACCATATTGCCCCGACGGCGATGAGAAATCCATCACACCCGTGCGCGGACCATCGGAGCGGCCACGTCGTAATGACCGGCGGGACGGTCGGTTGCGCGGGACTTTCACCCCCGGCTCATTCTCTCACGGCGTTTCTCTCATAACTTGTTAAGCCCCCGTTCCGCTATACTTGCAACATAAGCCTGCCGTCAAACTCCACCGCCCGCGCCCGTCCAACCTGGGAGTCTTAGCCATGATGATTCGCCCCACCTCGCCGGCCTCGATCATCGCGGGTCGCGTCGCCCGTTCGTCTCGGGTCCGCCCGGCGTTTACGCTGGTGGAAGTGATCGTCGTCATGGTCATCCTGGTCATCATCGCTGGGGCCGCGACGGTCGGCGTGACCAAGTACCTGGACACGGCCAAGCGGCAGGAGGCGAAGCTCAAAATGCAGAAGATCGAGAACGCTGCGAAGACGTACCTGGCGGTGTACAACGATTACCCGACCGACCCGTCGCAACTCGTCACGCAAAGCCCGGACGGGTCGGCCCCGCTGATCGAAGGCGGACAAACGGCCATCCTCGACCCGTGGGGCGTGCCGTTTCAAATGTCGATCGTCCAGGACGAACAGAACAATACCCGGGTCCGCATCGTCTCGACAGGCAGCGGCACCCAGATCGCCTGGCCCGAGAAGTAAAGCCCTCCATCCTCATGGCACCCCGCTCCCGCCGCACCGAGGTCGTCCGCCCATGACCGCTCTGCCCGCCACGCCCCGCCTCACCCGCCGCCGGGGCGCGTCACTCGTCGAAGTGATGGCGACGATGGCCGTCTTGGTAGTCCTCGGCGGCATCCTCGCGCCGACCTTCCGCACGATGAGCCGGGACAGTAAGTCGAAGGCCGGGGCCGACACTCTGCGCGGCCGCATCGCCGACGCCCGCGGCGCGGCCGTCGAAGGCGGTCGGCCGTACCGCCTCGCCGTGTCCACCGACGGCAAGCGGGTCCGCGTCGCCCCGGACGAGCAGGCGTTCGTCAACATGGCCGCCAACGCGGACGACGACGACAACGGCCCGCTGATCGCCGAGAGCGCCTTGCCGGCCGACGTGACCGCGACCACGCAGCACGACGACGGGTCGCAGGCCACCCCGGACGACGCCGGCTGGGTCCGCGTCGCCACCTTCCAGCCGGACGGCACCTGCCGGGAGGACTCGGCCACCGTCAAGATCGTCGAACCCGGGTCGAAGTCGATCTATATTCGCATCCGCGGCCTCACCGGGGCCGCCGTCACCGAGAGTGGCCCCGCGCCCGGGAAGACCTCGTGATCCTCCGCCCGACCGCTGCCACCCGCCTGACCCGGTCGCCGCAACGCGCCGGGTTGTCGCTTTTGGAAGTCCTCGTGGCCCTCGCCATCTTCTTGATCTCGCTCGCCTCCATCGCCGGCCTGGTGGACTTCGGCGCGGAGCGTGCCCAGGCCGCCTCGATGACCACCCTCGGCACCCGCCTCGCCCAGGCCAAGCTCGCCGAGATCGAGGCCGGCGTCTCCCCGCCCAACTCGTCCGAGTCCGGCACCTTCGAGGACGAACCCGACTGGACGTACACCGTCGAACCGGGGGCCGCCCTGGCCGCGAACACCTACCCGGTCACCGTCACGGTTCGCCGGGAGATGGGAGGCCGGCCCTACGAAGTCGTGCTCACGCAGATCATCTTCGACCCCGCTTATCAGGGCAAGGCCGCCGCGATCACCAAGCCGACCGAGACCACGACCACCACGGCCAGCACGGCCAGCACGGGGGGTAAGTGATGCGCGCCCGCACTCGCCGCCGGCCCGGGTACACGCTGCTCGAAGTGCTGCTCGCCAGCGTCGTCGCCGTCGTACTCCTCGGGGCACTGTACTCGGCGCTCGAAGTCACCCTCGTCCGCATGGACGCCAACCGCAACGTCATCGTCGCCAACGACCTGAGCCGGGCCGTCTTCAACCGGCTCACCCTCGACCTGTCGAACGCCCTCGGTCCACTGCCGCCCAAGTCTGGCGGCGACGGCACCACCGGGAGCGCCGCCGCCGCCAGTCCCGCGACGACCGCCACAACGGCGTCAACGACCGCCTCCACCAGTGCGTCGTCGGGTTCGACGGCGTCGTCCTCGCCGTCGGGCACCGCCGCGACCGGCGACCCCGCCACCAGCGCCGCGGCCAGTGGCGTCAACATCCCGTTCGGCTCGGGGGTGGTCGGCACCGACAAGCAATTGTCGCTGTTCGTCAGCCGCCTGCCGACCGCGCTGACCGACCTCGATGTCATCAACGCCACCGACGTGGCCTTGCCCAGCGACCTGCGGCGGGTGACCTACTACCTCGCGTCCGATGGCGCGGGCCTGGCCCGCCAGTCGAAGCCGTGGGTCACCGCCGACGGCGTCTGGAACGCGACCGACCCCGACCGCGCGAACGAACTGGCCGAGGTCATCGCCCCCGAGGTCAAGGACGCGACCTTCGAGTACTACGACGGCGGCACCTGGCAGTCGTCCTGGGACGGCTCGCAGACCGACATCGACGGCGTGTCGCTGATCGGCCCGCCCCGTGCGATCCGCGTCATCCTGGTCCTGGAGATCGCCGGCCGCGGCGGCCCCAAGCAGAAGCGCGTCTCTCAGACGATCCCGCTCCGCGCCGCCGTTGGCAACTACCTCCCGGCCGACGCCGCAGCGACGACCCCCACGACCGCACCCTCGACCACCGGAGGCATGTGATGCGCCGCCGAACCCCCGCCCCGGGCGCGACGCCCCGCAAGGCCTACGTCCTCATCGCCGTGCTGATCGTCGTCACGGTCCTGGCACTGGCCGCGTACCGCTTCACGGACGCGATGACTTCCGAGTACACCGTCGCCGCCCGGTCGGCCGAGGCCGCCCAGACCAAGGCGTTCGCCGCGTCCGGCGTCCACTACGCGATGGGGATGCTCGCCGACCCCTCGACCTTCTCCGGCACGCTCAACTCCAACCCCTACGATAACCCCGGTGCCTTCTCCGCCCAGACCGTCGGGTCGGGCACCAAGCGCAACGGTGGCCGGTTCAGCCTCATCAGCGTCGGCGACACGTACACCGGCAGCGGCGAGTCCCGGTACGCCGTGCGCTACGGCGTGACCGACGAGTCGGCGAAGCTCAACCTCAACAGCCTGATGCGGCTCGATCCAACCGGCGACACGCTTTACAAATCCCTGCTCAACCTGCCGAATATGACGGCCGACATCGCCGACGCCATCGTCGATTACCTGGACGCCGACGATACCGCTCGAACCGCGGGGGCCGAGTCGTCATACTACGCAGGACTCAGCCCCCCGTACCAGGCGAAGAACGGCCCCTTGAACAGCGTCGATGAACTCCTGCTGGTCAAGGGCGTGACCCCGCAGTTGCTGTTCGGCAACGACCGCAACCGCAACGGCAAGCTCGACCCGGGCGAGGACGCGGGCACCGACTTCAGCCGCGGTTGGGCGGAGTTCCTGACCGTCTACGGGCACGAACTCGACACGACCTTCGCCGGAGTCCCCCGCATCTACCTGAACGACCCCAATCTCGACGCCGCGACCCTGTACGGCCAGCTCACGGCCGCCCTGCCGCAAGGCCTCGCCGACTACATCATGGCCACCCGCCTCTTCGGCACGACCGCCGCCCCGACCCCGACCGGATCGACGGTGACCACGACAATGACCGTGACCTCGACCGGTTCGAGCGGCACCGGCACGACGACGACCAAGACCACGTCGAGCAGCACGATTCAACTCTCGGCCACGTCCGGCGGGACTGTGACCAGTTCCAAGACGACGACCAAAGCGGCTACGCCGACGCCCATCCCGCCCATCCCTAGCACGGCTGACGCCGACGACGGCAGCAGCGCTAAAACCACCACGCCGACGACGGTGATGGGGTCGATGCAGGACTTGAACGTTGCCGTGACGACCGCCCTCGCGGCCAGTACGCCGCCGCGGCTCAAGCAGCAGGTCAAGTCGATGTCGTCGCTCTTCAGCGGCACGGTCACGCTGCCCAAAGTCACCGGGGCACCGGCGACCGCGCCCACGGTCACCGTCGCCAGCCCGCTCGGCACGCCGGCCAACATGGCGACGATGCTGCCGGCGCTGCTGGAGGCCACGACGACCCGCGACCCCGCGACCGACTACGACATGACGCCGCGGATCAACGCGATGACCGCGCCGCCGGAAGTGTTGCTCGGCCTGCCGGGGCTGACGCAAACCGAAGTGGACGCCATCGTCGCCGCCCGCGCCGGCCTCGACCCGACCGACCCGGCGGCGACGACCGGGGCGTTCATGGTCACCGCCGGGGGCCTGTCGCCGACGAAGTTCGCCGCGCTCGCCCCGTACGTGACCGGCAAGACGATGGTCTACCGCGTCCACAGCGTCGGGTACTTCGGCAAGGGCGGCCCGGCGGCCCGGGTCGAAGCGGTGATCGACACCAACGGCGGCACGCCCCGCATCCTGTACTACCGCGACGTGACCGACCTCGGCAAGGGTTTCGACCTGCCCAAGTGACCCGCACCCGGAGACGCCCGTGTCCCGCTTTTTGGCCCTCGACCCCGACGCGCACGGGCTGTTCGTCCTCGCCGGCACCCTGACCAAGGCCGGCCCCCGGGTCGAGCACGCCCTGAGCCTGCCCCTCGGCCCCGACGAGGCGCGGCCCCTGACCCCCGCCGCCGTCGCCGCCCTCGGCGCGCAGCTCAAGGACTTGCTCAAGCAGGCCGGAGTCGCGCCCGCCCCGGTGCTGCTGGTCCTCGGCCGCGACCGGGTCATCTTCAAGGACGTAAACTACCCGCCGTCGTCCCCGGCCGACGAGCCGGCCATCGTCCGCGGGCAGGCCGGCCGCGACCTCGTCGAGGCGGCCGGCGACGTGCTGATGGACTACATCCCGCTCGCCCCGCGTGCCCTCACGCTCAACGCCGAACCCGACCCACTGCGGCAAGCCCAGGTCGTCATCGTCCGCAAGGACGTGGTCGTGTCCGCCCGGGAATTGTGCGACGCGGCCGGGCTGAAACTCGCCGGCGTCACCCCCCGGCCTTACGCCCTCGCCGCCTGCCTGCCCGCGTCCGCCACCGGCAGCGTCCAGGCGGTCGCCAGCCTCTGGGACGGCGGTGGCGAGTTCGTCGTCTGCCGCGGTTTGGAAGTCTTGTACGCCCGCACGCTCGGCCCCGCCGCCGCCCAGAGCGAAGCGGCGTTCGCCGGCGAGTTGAAGCGCAACCTGACCGTCTACGCCGGCCAGCGCGGGGCCACGGCCGTCGAGGCGCTGTACGTCGCCGAGTCGGCCCGGGGCGGTTCCGCCGCGCGGCTCGCCGACCTCCTGCCGGTGCCGGTCAAGTCGTTCGATCCGCTCGCCGGGAGTGCCGCCGGTGGAGGGACCGCCGACGCCGTCCGCGGTCGGTTCGCCGCGCCGCTGGGCCTGCTCGAACTGCGCGGCCGCGGCCCGGTCCTGCCGATCAACTTCACCGCGCCGCGCCAGCCCAAGGCCGCGCCGACCAAGACGCGGCTCAAGGTGCTCCTGGCCGCCCTCGCCGCGGTCGTGGTCGTCGGCCTCCTGGGCGGCTTCGGCGTGCTCAAACTCCAGGCCGCCGACGCCCGCATCGCGGAGTTGGAGTCGCAAAAGACCGACCTCGAAGCGGCGTTGAAGCGGACCGACCTCGACGTCAAGCGGCTCGCCGCCGTGGACGAGTTCGAGGCCCGGCAGGTCGTCTGGCTCGACGAACTGTACGACCTGGCCGACCGCGTGCCCGACGTGTCGAAGGTCTCGGTCACGCTCATCGAAGCCGACGCCATCGCCGTACCCAAGGTCACCCTGCGGCCCGGGCAGATCGCGCCCGACCCCAAGACGGTCAAGCCGACCCCGGCCGCGAAGCTCACGGTCAGCCTGCGGAGTTCGGACGACAAGCTGGGCCGCGGCGTCATCGACGGCTTCCAGACGGACAAGTTCTACGCCGACATCAAGCCGTCGATCCTGGCGGAGGCGGGCGGCAAGGGGCAACTCATCACGGTGCAAACCAACGTCATGCACCGCGCGGCCACCGATTACTTCCGGCGGCTGACGGTCGCCTTCCCGAAGCCCGCGGCGCTGCCCCCGGCCGACGACGAACTCCCCGGAGGCGACTAAGGTATGACCCCCCGCGACCAACGGATCGCCGCCCTGCTCGGCGGCGTCCTCCTCGCCGTCGGTTTCGTCGGCTATTTCTTCGTCTACACCCCGCTCCAGGACAAGGCGGCGACCGCCGACAGGCTGGCCGCCGAAGTCGGGGACCAGGAGGCGAAGCTGGCCAAGGTCCGCAAGGAAATGCCGCGCCTGGCCACCGCCGTCCTGCGCAGCCTGCCGGCGAACGTCGATCAGTCCCGCCAGGAGTACGACGCGGTCATCACGCAACTCCTCCGCGACGCCAAGGTGCCGCGCAGTTCGCTGACCGTGAAGCCCAAGGCGGTCGAGGGCAAGGCGGCCCCCGAACTGTCGGCGAAGAAGCCGGCGTACACCCGCGTCGGCCTGGAGATCACCCTCAAGAAGGTCAGCCTGGCCACGACCGTGGACGTGCTCAAGCGGTACTACCGGCTCAACCTCTTGCAGCAAATCACCAAGTTCAGCGTGAAGAAGTCCGACGAGGCCCGGGACGCCCCGCCGTCGGCCGGGTCGCTGGTCGCCGACCGCGCCGACCTCGACGTGACGCTGGTGACCGAGGCCATCATCCTCGACGGGGCCGAAACCCGGCAGTCGCTGTTGCCCGTGTCGAGCGGGTTCGGCGCGGTCGGCGGCGGGGCCGGCATCGCCACGGTGCAGAACTCCCCCGGCCCGGCCCGCGGCCTGACCCCGCTGCAACTGGTCCGCACCCTCGCTGCCACCGACCGCGACTACTCGCTGCTCCTCGTCAAGGACGTATTCCACGGGGCACCGCCGCCGCCCGTCGCAGTCGCAGTGAAAGAAGTCGCCCCGCCCAAGGAGGACACGAGCGCGTTCATCCGCGTCACCGGCCTGGGCCGCAACCCGGACGGGTCCGGGACGGCCGTGATCGAGGACCGCGCCTCGAAGCAGGAGTACCTCGTCGATTTGGCCTGGGTCAACTCCTCGCTCACCCCCGAGGTGACCAAGTTCTACTACAGCATCAAGGGCGCGAAGAAGTCGTACGACGCCGAGCGCGACCTCGACATCTCCGAGGCGACGAGCGGTACGGCCCGCAAGTTCCGCGTCCTCGGCTTCGCCGAGGACGGCCTCGTCGTCGCCGACTTGAAATCCTCCGCCCCCGTCGCGGCCCCCACTCCGACCGGCACCCGCACGCACGGCGGTTCGCCGACGAAGGTGCCGGCCGTCGCGGCCGTGGCCGGCGGTCCGGCGGCGACCGTGCCGGCCGAGAAGGTCTTCCTGTGGAAGCTCGGCCAGTCGCTCGACCAGGCCACGGAATTGACCGGCGCGGCGCGGGACAAGGCCGTCCGCTTCGCCCAGGGCTTGCCGCCGTCCCCCGACGTGGCCCCCGAGCCGCGCGCCGTCGAAAACAGTCAGTAAGCGTCCAGCACCCGGCGGAAGTTGACCGCCGTCACGCTCAGCCCGTGCCGGGCGACGAGCGTCGGGAAGTACGCATCGACGTTGCCGCGGTCGGCGGCTTTCTGCCAGGACATTGTCGCCGGGATGTCCACCGACTTCAGCAGCACGAGCTTGCACCCGGCGTCGTGTGCGGCGCACGCCGCGAGGCTGTCGGTGGTAAACTCCCAGGTCTGGGGGAGATGCACCTGCGCTTTCGCGGCGTACTCGTCCATGAACATCTCGTACAGGACCATCACCGCCGGGGAGCCGTAACGATACCACTCCTGGGGCAAAGCGATTCGGTCCATCACGTCGAGCAGGCCCGCTAAAAACATTGTCGCTGTGTCGAGCGACCGTAACGCCAACTCGTGCGCGACCTGGTCGCCCAACCCGTGGACCGTGTCCAGCCGGCGCACTGCCTCGGCGAAGTCGCCGCCGCCGGGGACGATCAGGACGTGCGCCTCCGGCCGCGCGGCGAGCCACGCCTTGAGGCCGTCCTTGAGCTTCGGGTGGTCGTAGAGGCTGCCGCCGACCTTGACGACGAGCCGGTCGGGGTGCGTCACGACGGTCGCTCCGTGGCCAGCACCGCGACGGCGTAGGCCGGGGCGCACGCCGCCAACTCGGGGCCGAACTCGGCCGTCAGCGAGACGTGCTTTGTGATCTTGTCCCAGATGAGATTGTTCGCATCGGTCATGGCCTCGATGGCGAGGAACTCACCAGAACCGGACGTGACAACGACCAGACACTCGGCGTCGAGGGAACTGTCGCGCACCAGTCGCCTTCGCTCGAACTGAGTGATGACTCGGTCGAAGATTTCGCACCGCTGATACCGACGCGTAAGGTCCGCAAACTCGTAAGTGTCGGCCTCCGGCGTGACTTCCGGGTCGCCGCACAACATCCGGCTCATCCGCGCGTGGGCGAACGCCTTGGTCGCCGGGCGGCCGTCGGCAGTGTCGCAATCGGTCGCGTCCTCGGCGATGTCGCCGGTGAGCAGGTAGGCGTCGTGCATTGTGGCGAAGTGCTCCGCCGCGATTTTGCCCTGTGGGTGAACCGCCATGATCGGTGTGCGGCGCGCACCCGTGTAGAGCAGTTCGCCCTCGCGCAGCCGGGTCGGGTCGGTCATGCCCCGTGGGTCGGGGCGGCCGTCTAAGAGTGGGATGAGGTCGGTCGTCGTGCTGCCGATGTCGATGAGGAGGCCGACGCCGCGGGGGCACCACTGGCCGGCGAGGGTGGCCAGCGCGTGCCAGTTGGCGGACGCGACGGCCATCGGGTCGGCGGCGGCCTGCTCGCAGTCGAGGAAGCGGCCGGCCGTACTCCAGACGCGGACCGGGTGCGACCGGCTGACGGCGCGGACGTGCTTGAGGATGTGGGCCACGCCTTGACGCTTCGTCTCGAAGCAGTCGCACAGTTCGCCGGTCATCGTGACAGCGAACTCGTCGGCTTCGGGGAACTTCGCCAACAGTTGGCGAAGGGCGTCGGCCAGGCCGTCCGGGTTCTTCCAGAGGGCGAAACTCGCCGATGCGGCCTGCTTCGTCGCGGTTGCGGCTTTCAGGTTCGCCCCGCCGATGTCCAGACCTAGAACGACCTTCGGCACGGCAATCCTCGCTCCGCAGTCAGGTTCGGCATGGCACGCTTCATGGTAGGGATCGACCTCGGCACGACGAACTCGGCGCTCGCCTACGTCGATACGGTGGCGAAAGCGGCCGGCGGCGTCAAGCTGACGACGTTCCCCGTCGCGCAACTCGTCGCCCCGGGCGAACTGCAGAGCCTGCCGCTCCTGCCGTCGTTCCTCTACTTGCCGGGCACGCACGACCTGCCGCCGGGGGCGATCTCGTTGCCGTGGCTGCCGGGCGCGACCGACGTGGTCGGCGTCTACGCGCGGGCCGTCGGGGCGAAGGTGCCGGGGCGGCTGGTGTCCAGTGCGAAGTCCTGGCTGTGCCACCCGGGCGTCGATCGCACGGCGGCGCTGTTGCCGTGGGGGGCACCGCCGGACGTGGAGCGGGTCTCGCCGCTGGGGGCGAGCGCGAAGTACCTGAAGCACCTCGTCAACGCCTGGAACGCCGCGCCCGGCCGCAAGCCGGAGGACCGCCTGGAGGAGCAGCCGGTGACGCTGACGGTGCCGGCGTCGTTCGACGACGTGGCCCGCAACCTCACCGCCGAGGCGGCGAAACAGGCCGGCTTGAAGCACGTCAGCCTGCTCGAAGAGCCGCAGGCCGCGTTCTACGCCTGGCTCGGTACGCACACCCCCGAAGAGGCCGGCAAATTGAAGCCGGGGATGCGCTGCCTGGTCGTCGATGTCGGCGGCGGCACGTCGGACTTCAGCCTGATCCGCGTCGGGGCCGAGGCCGGCGAATTGACCTTCCTGCGCGACGCCGTCGGCGACCACCTGTTGCTCGGCGGCGACAACATGGACCTCGCGCTGGCCAAGGCGGTCGAGGCCAAACTGCCGACCGGCAAGCTCGACGCGGCGCAGTTCGGGGCGCTGGTGCAGGCGTGCCGGGCGGCCAAGGAGGCGATGCTGGGCGACGACCCGCCGGCCGAGTTCCCCGTCACCGTGATGGGCCGCGGCCGGAGCGTGATCGCGTCGAGCGTCAGCGTCGCGGTCACGGCCGCGGACGTGCAGGGGGCGATGCTCGACGGCTTCTTCCCCGAAGTGCCGTACACGGCGGAACCGGAGCGGTCGGCGCGGGCCGGGCTGCAAGAGATGGGCCTGCCCTACGTGAACGACCCCGCCGTCACCCGGCACCTCGCCGCCTTCCTCCGGCAGCACCTGACCGAACCCGGCGCGACGGTGGACGCCGTCCTGTTCAACGGCGGCGTCTTCACCCCGAAGGCGCTGCGCGACCGGCTCGTCGGCGTCCTGCGCGGCTGGTTCGAGACGCCCGGCGTGCCGTGGTCGCCGCTGGCGCTGACGACCCCGTCGCTCGACCTGGCGGTCGCCTGGGGCGCGGCCTACGCCGGGTTCTTGAAGCAGTCCGGCGGCCGGCGCATCGGCGGCGGCATCCCGCGCTCGTACTACCTCGGCATCGAGGCCAAGGACCGCGCCGCCGACGCCGCCGGGGTCGATGTCGTCTGCATCGTGCCGCGGCAACTCGAAGAGGGCCGCGAAGTCCTCATCGCTCAGCCGGTGTTTGAACTCGCCCTCGGCGAACCGGTGCTGTTCCCGCTCTACTCGTCCACCGTCCGCGGCGAGGACCGGCCCGGCGACCTGCTCCGGCCGACGACCGCGCAACTGCTACGGTTGCCGCCGTTGCACACGATCTTGCGCGGCGGCAAGCGGGCCGGGGTCAAGCGGGTGCCGGTGACGCTGGCCGCGAAGTGTACCGAGATCGGCACGCTCGAACTGTCCTGCGTCTCGGCCGAGGGCAACCGCTGGAAGCTCGAATTCAACGTCCGCGACGGGGTCCGGCCGGACGCCCCCGCGGCGGCCGGGGGCGACGCCCTGACCCTGTTGGATGTCTTCCCCGAGGAGAAGGTGCAGGCCGGGTCGGCACTCGTCGCCGCCTGCTTCACGACCGGCAATCCGACGCCGGCCGAACTGCCGAAGCGTTTGGAAACGGCCTACGACGCCCCCCGAACGGACTGGCCGTCCGGGCTGTGCCGGCGGGTCTGGGACGACCTGGCCGCCGTCGCCGCCGACCGCACCCGGTCGCCGCAACACCTGGCCCGGTGGTACAACCTCGTCGGCTTCGGCCTGCGGCCCGGGTTTGGCGATCCGCTGGACCGCTACCGCGTCGAAGCCCTGTGGAAGCTCATCACGACGACGACCGCGGCCCAGGCCAAGCAACCGACCGTCGTCGAGGGCGGGGCCGACTACTGGATTTTGTGGCGGCGCGTGGCCGGGGGGTTGAACGCCTCGCTGCAACAGGTTCTGTGGGGCAAGTTGAAGCCGACGCTGCTGCCGCCGCGGGGCAAGCCGGGGGCGAAGGTGAGCCTGAACGAACTCGCCGAGATGTGGCGGGCCGCGGCGTCGCTGGAACGCCTCGACGCCCGCATCAAGGCGTCGCTGGGCGAAGAGTTGCTGACGCAGTTAAAGCGGTCGCCGGTGCCGCACTACGCCTTCTGGGCGCTGACCCGGCTCGGCGCGCGGAAGCCGTTCTACGGGCCGTTGAACGCGGTCGTCCACCCGGACATCGTCGAGGGCTGGGTGCAGGCACTCCTCGCACTGACGCCGACCACCGACGCCGACCGACTCGGCCGCGGCTTCGCCGTCGCGCAACTGGCCCGCGTGACCGGCCTGCGCGGGGTCGATCTGCCCGACGACGCGCGGCCGATCCTGGCGGCGGCGCTGCGTGCGGACGGCGTTCCCGAGGCGTGGCCGGCGATGGTCGAGGGCCGCGTCGAGGACGCCGCCGACGACGCCAGCCGCCTGTTCGGCGAAGCCCTGCCCAACGGCCTCCGCCTGGCGTGACAAATGCGCCGCACCCCGGGGCGAACACGGCGTAGGATGCCAGTACCCGGGCGGAGCGGTTTTGTTAGCCCGACGCGCGAGCGAGGGTCGAACGGTCGTCAACGGTGAGGACGGCCAACGACAGTACGGCTTACGACACCCTGCCTTGCCCACGACCGTTCGACCCTCGCTCGCGCGTCGGGCTAACATTCGCCTGCGGCGGAGCCGAAACGATACCGTACCCTGTCGGGAGAGTCCATGCGTTCACTCCTGTTGCTCGTCGCCCTCCTTTTCACCCCGACCGTTCGCGCTGCCGACCCCGTCGCCCCGACGGACGAGCAGACGTTGACGCCGTTCTTGCGCGAACTGCTGTTGAAGGCGATGCCGGAGCCGTTGGGCGAGTCGAACGGCAACTGGGGGCAGCAGCGCGAGGTGGCCGTCGGCGTCAAGTGGCACCGGCTCAAGCCCGAGGTGATGCGCGGCGTCAAGAACGACGGCCACTGGACGAAGGTCCGCGTCGAGGCCATCGACCCGGCGAACAGCTTCGGCTTCATCCTCAAGGACTTGAAATCGCCAGTGCCGAACGCGACGACCTTCGAGGCGACGATGGGGCTGAACGTCCGGGTGACGCACGAACAGCAACTCTGGAAGGCCGGGCACCGGCTTTACGCCGGGGAGGTCCGGGCGACCGCCCGCGTCGCGGTCACAGTGAACTGCGAGATGACGACCCGCTTCGAGAAGACGCCCGGTAACTTCCTGCCGGCCGCCGTGGTCCGCGTCCGGGTGACCGACGCCGACTTGAGCTACGGCGAGTTGAAGTGCGAGCACATCGTCCGGCTCGACGGCAAGCCGGCCGAGGTGGTCGGCGACGTGGTCTTGCGGACGCTGCTTCGCGTCAAACCGTCGCTCGAAACGGCGATCAAGGACAAGGCGAACGCGGCCATCGTCAAGGGGGCCGACACGAAGGAAATCCGCGTCGAACTCGACAAGCTCTTCCCCGGCCGCGGCGTCCTGCTAAAACCGTAAAACGATCACTGCAGAGGGCACCTTTCTCCCGACGCCTCCTCTCCTCCAGGTGGTCCGCCATGACCTCGCGCCTCCTCGTAGTCGTCACCCTCTTGTCCCTCGCCGCGCCGGCGGTCGCCACCGACCCCGCGCCGCGGTTGGCCGTGAGCGCGAACAAGCACTTCCTCGTGACGGCGGCCGGCACTTGAAGACCTTCCACCCGTCCGGCGGCAGCGGCTCGGCGAAAGACTTCCACGCCGACGACTGGCTCGACTTCAACATGCGGCAGAACGGCCACCAGGCCGAGTTCACCGGCCGGTACGACCAGACCCGCGTCGATTACGACCGCACGCCGGTCAAGCCGGTGATCGACGGCGAGCCGATTTACGAGGGCCACCCGGTCTCCTTCGACGCCAAGAAGTTCGGCCACTCGACCGCGGCCGACGTGCGCCGGCCGCTCTATTGGGACCTGTTCGGCGGGGCGTGCGGCCACACCTACGGGCACCACAGTATCTGGGCCTTCTGGAAGCCGGGCGTACCCGAGACGAACTCGCCGCTGATGAGTTGGATGGCGGCGCTCGACGAGCCGGGCGGCAAGCAGATGGCCTACGGCCGGCGGCTGATCGAGTCCCGCCCGTTCCTGACGCGCGTCCCCGCCGACGACGCGATCGTCGCCGACCGCATCGCCACGGCGGTCCCCGGGGCCGGCACCCGCCGCTTCGCCGCGACCCGCGACACCGACGGCACCTACGCGATGGTGTACGCCCCCGTCGGCCGCGCGTTCACGGTGAACATGGGCGTCATCAAAGGCAGCAAAGTGACGGCGTCGTGGTTCAACCCGCGGACCGGCACGGCGACCAAGATCGGCGAGTTCGCCAACACCGGCACCCGCGAGTTCCTGCCCCCCGACCCGGGCGAACTCCTCGACTGGGTGCTCGTCCTCGACGACGCCGCGAAAAACTACCCGCCCCCGGGTCAAACCCCGGCGAGCCAACAGCGTTGACCGGCGACGACGGACTTGAGTTCGCGCCGGGCGTCGGCCATAATGTCGCCATGCACACGATCCTCCCCGCCGCCAACCGCCGCCTCTTCCTCCAGCAGTCGGGCCTCAGCCTCGGCGGTATCGCGCTGGCCGGCCTGCTCGGCCGGGACGCCGTCGCCGAAACCGCCCGCCGCGGCACGCCGGGGGTGCTCGCTCAACCGCACCACGCCCCGAAAGCGAAGCGAATCATCTCGCTGTTCATGGCCGGCGGCCCGTCGCACCTCGAACTCTTCGACGACAAACCGCTGCTGCTGAAAAACCAGGGCCGGGAAATTCCCGACAGCGTCCGCGGCGGCCAGCGGCTGACCGGCATGTCGGGCTTCCAATCGTCGCTGCCGCTCGTCGGCTCGTTCGCCAAGTTTGCCAAGCACGGCCAGTCCGGGGCGACGGTCAGCGAACTGCTGCCGAACATTGCCAAGATGGCCGACGACCTGACCTTCGTGAAGTCGGTCCACACCGACGCGATCAACCACGACCCGGCGATCACGCTGTTCCAGACCGGGCACCAACTCGCCGGCCGGCCGAGCTTCGGGTCGTGGCTGAGTTACGGCCTCGGCAGCGCCAACGAGAACCTGCCCGGGTTCGTCGTGCTGGTGTCGAAGGACCGCGCCGAGCAGGGGCTGTACGCGCGGCTCTGGGGCAACGGCTTCCTCGAAAGCACGCACCAGGGGGTGCAGTTCCGCGGCGGCAAAGACCCGGTGCTCTACCTGCAAAACCCCGGCGGGGTGACGCCCGAGTCGCGCCGCAAGATGCTCGACAAGCTCGCCGAATTGAACGCGGCCAGTGCCGACGCCGCGACCGACCCCGAGGTCAGCGCCCGCGTCCAACAGTACGAGATGGCGTACCGGATGCAGACCAGCGTGCCCGACGTGATGGACTTGAGCAAGGAGCCGCAGTCGGTCCTGGACGCTTACGGCCCCGAGGCGAAGACCCCCGGCACCTTCGCGGCCAACTGCCTGCTGGCCCGCCGCCTGGCCCAGCGCGACGTGCGCTTCATTCAACTTTACCACCCCGGGTGGGACCAACACGGCGGCCTGCCCGGCGCGATCAAGCGGCAGACGGCCGACATCGACCGCGCGAGTTACACGCTCGTGCAAGACTTGAAGCGGCTCGGGATGCTCGACGACACGCTCGTCACCTGGGGCGGCGAGTTCGGCCGCACGGCGTACACGCAGGGCAAGCTCAGCCCCGGCAACTACGGCCGCGACCACCACCCGCGGTGCTTCGCGATGTGGTTCGCCGGCGGGGGAATGAAGCCCGGCACGACCTTCGGCGCGACCGACGACCACGGCTACAACGTCGCCGCCGACCCCGTCCACGTCCACGACGTCCACGCCACGCTGTTGCACCTGCTCGGCATCGACCACGAGAAGTTGACGTACAAGTTCCAGGGCCGCTACTACCGCCTGACCGACGTTCACGGCCGCGTCGTCAAAGAGATTCTGGCGTAAACCGGTCAATGCCGACTACCGGCCGGCGAAGTCTTAAGAACTCCAGTCGCTCACGCTCTCGGCTCACCGGCGCACGCACTTACGAGGCTCGTCATGCTCGACGACGACGACACCGACGGCCGCGTCGGCTTGGCCCGCGGCAAGCCGGTCACCCGACCGGTTGCCCCCACACCCCCGGCGGACGACGACGACTCCGGTGGCCGCGAGGGGGACTACGGGCTGGGCAAGGCTCCGCAAAAACCGGCGACGCTTTCGACGCACACCGACGCCGACTTGCGGGCCATCCGCGTGGCCGACGAGGCGGAAGTCCGCGACGAGGTCGCCCGCGCCGAAGAACTGCTCGCGTCCGACCCCGCCGTCTTCCGCTGGCTCGGCTGGTTCGCCCACCCGCTCGCCGCCGCCTTCCTGCTCGGCGGCGTCGGCGTGCTGGGCCTGTTCCTCTACTCGCAAGTCCTGGGCATCCTCGCCAACATCGCCACGCAACCGGTCTGGGCGCAGTACTTCGCCTACAGCGGCCTGACCCTGTTGAGCGGCTGCGTGCTGTTCGCCATGCTGCGGTTGGGTCTGGTCTACGCCCGCTTGCAGCGGAACCGCCAGGTCCGCGTCGGCGGCCTCGAAGAGTTGAACGCGCGGACCCGGCTGCGCTGGCTGGTCGACGCCAAGGTCGATGCGGCCCGCGGCCAGTTGACCCGGTACGTCGAGGCGTACCCGCTGGACCGGGCCGGCAAACTCGCCGGGGTCGGCCTGACGCCGGAGGTGGCGACGCGACTGCTCGCCGCCCGCACCGAGTTGACGGACGCCGACCGGTTCGGCAGTTCGGCCGTCTGGTTCGACCGCTTCCACGCGGGCTTTCAAGCCCCGCTCGACGACCTCGCCGAGGCCCGCATCAAGTACTGGTCGAACCGCGCGATGGTCGTCACCGCCCTGTCGCCGAACGGCCTGATCGACACCCTCTCGACCGGGTACTTCAGCTTCGCCATGCTGACCGACCTGTGCCGCATCTACCACCTGCGGGCCGGCCGGTCGGGGACCGCCGTGCTGCTCGGCCGCGTCTTCTTTAACTCGTACCTGGCCGGGCAGTTCAACGACCTCGAAAGTGTCATCGAAGGCCAGACCGATCACGTCTTCGAGCAGGGCTTGCACGTCGTCGGGGTCGGCATGGGCGCGGGGGTCGCGGGCAAAGTGTTGGGCAAGGTCGGGGCCAAGGCGACGACCGGCTACCTCAACCGGCTGCTGCTGATGCGGCTGGGCCGGTACTCGTGCCGGCTGCTCCGGCCGATGGCCCAACGCCCGGCGGCGTGACCCGCCGGGCCAACGGCAGCAGGACCAGCAGCACCCCGGCCGCGAGCAGTAGGAACACGGCGGTGTGGCTGCCGAAGGTGAGGGCCAGGTCTTGCCCCTCGCCGCCGATCAGACTCGGCCCGAGGATCAGCACGAGGACCGCGGCGAAAAGGCCGACGGCCGACTTGCGCAGCCACGGTTTCGCCGCGCGGTCGAAGGCCACGGCCGCGAGTACGGCGAACGGCAGGATCAAGACGACGCCGTGGTGCTTCCAGGTCCGCTCCGAAAAGAGGAGCATCCCGAGCATGACGTAGGAGCACTCGGCGGCGTAAATCCGCCCGGTCCGCGTCCCCGTGCGGCACAGCCCGACGATCCCCAGGACGAACAGCCCCTGGCAGCCGCGGACGACCCACTTGGCCCCGCGCGGGCCGATGTCGGCGAGGTTGTGGAACTCGTCGGCGTGCGGCTTGCCGTCGTCGTCCTCGGGGTAGTGGATCGTGGACGGCTCGCTCGTCAGCAGGCGAAAGGTCAGCCCGGGGATCGACTGGTTGGCGTGCTCGCTGGTCACCCGCCCGTCGATGACGAACGGCTTGACCATCGTGTGGAACCAACTCGCCAGCAGGTCGGCGTTGTGCTGCCAGCCGAGCAGGAACCCCGGCACGACGAGCAGCCACAGGCCGCACCCGACGACGCACCCGAGCACCATCCGCCAGGCCCGCTTCCAGACGAAGTACGGCACGAACAGCGCCGGCGTCACCTTGCACGCGATGGCCAGGGCGAGCGTCAGGCCACCGGCGACCGGGCGCACGCGGCGCTGGAGTTCGAGCGCCGCGAAGACGAGGAAGGCGATGAAGATGTTGACGTTCCCGTGCGACAGGTCGCCGAGGATCGCGTGGGCGGCGAAGACGATGGCGAGCAGTTTCGCCCCGTCCGAGAGCGGCGGGCCGTCGCCCCGGACCAACCGGAACGCCCACAGAATCGACAGGCAGGCCATGCCGACTTTGAGCGCGAACCAGAGCAAAGCCCCCGGCACGCGGTCGAGTTCGACCAGCGGGGACAGGATGATCGCCTGGACCGGCGGGTTCGGGTAGTTGTACTTGGCGTAGATGTCCTCGCCCTTGGCCAGGCCCTCGATCTGGTCGCGCCAGCGGAGGATGGCGGACTTCGTCTGGGTGCCGTCGCGGCTCGGCTTGCGGACCTTCTCGACGTACCGGTAACCGGACACGAGTACGACGGCGATCAGCAGCACCCAGAAGAGTACCCGCCGCCGCAGAATCCGAGTCCGAGTGACCGTGCCCGCGTCGCCCATCGCCGTGCCGCACCTCCGAAGGATCGGGACGGGTGCAATCTACCCGGCGGACCGTCCGGCGGACAAGGTCAAGCCCCGCCGCGGCCGAAGTCCGACCGCCGGGCGGGGGGTTTTCGGCGGGGTCGGGCGGCGAGTTCGACTTGTCGAGTCGCGGGGCCGTCTTATCATGGCGGTTTGGCGAAATTTGCACCCGCGTACCGGACACCTGCCATGTCGATGGATAAGAGCCTGAAGAGCAAAACGGGCGGGAACACGAACCGCAGCGTGATGAAGCGCACGGAGCGCATCCTGAAGATGATGGAAGACGGCAAGTGGACCGAGGGCCGCAGCCCGATCGCCCTGCCGAAGACGCGCGTGCAAAAGGTCGTGCTGAAGAAGAAGAAGGAAAAGGTCGAGGGCGAAGAAGCCGCGACCCCGGCCGCCGGCGCGAAGAAGAAGTAGCCCGCCCCCGTTGGCGGACTGGAACCGTCGGCGTCGCCCGGCGGTTTCGTCGTTTCCGGACCGGGAGCCGCCTGTGCTTTACGCCCTCGCCGTCGGTGCCAACCTCGGGGACCGCGCCGCGACCCTCGCCGCCGCCGTCCGCCGGCTGCGGGCCGAGCCGGGCCTGCGCGTCGTCGTGGTAAGCCGCTGGTACGAGACCGCCCCCGTCGGCGGGCCGGGCGGCCAGCCGGCGTACTTGAACGGCGCACTCGTCGTCGAAGCCGAACGCTCGCCCGAAGACCTGCTCGCACTTTTGCACCGCGTCGAACAGGAATTCGGTCGCGTCCGCGGCGTCATCGACGGCCCGCGCACCCTCGACCTCGACTTGCTGCTCGCCGGCGACCGCGTCGTCCAATCCCCGACGCTGACGGTGCCGCACCCGCGCTTGCACACGCGGAGTTTCGTGCTGGTGCCGCTCGCCGAAATCGCGCCGGAAATGGTCCACCCGGTCCGCGGCTCGACGGTGGGCGCGATGCTCGCCGCGCTGCCGCCGGACGCGACCGTCGTGCCGTGGACCGCGCCGCAGCCTACGGGCGGCTCGCTGCGCGGCTTGAACGCCTTCGTCACCGGCTCGACGGCCGGCATCGGCGCGGCGATCCGCGCCGCCTTTGTCGCCGAAGGCGCGCACGTCGTCGGCCACGGCCGGCGCGAACGGCCCGGCGAAGCCCACGTCGCCGGGGACCTGGCGGACGGCGCTTTCGTCGAGCGGCTACCGGGGCTGGCGTGGGAAATCGCCGGCGGCCTCGACATCGTCGTGCTGAACGCCGGGGCCGACACGCTCACCGGACCGGCGGCCCCGTGGGACTTTTCGCGCAAGCTCGACGAACTCCTGGCCGTCGATTTGAAATCGACGGTGCTCCTCGGTCGGACCTTCGGCGAGCGCATGAAAGCGCGCGGTTCGGGCGCGATCCTTACGGTCGGCTGGGACCAGGCGGAGACCGGCATGGAGGGCGACAGCGGTCAACTCTTCGCGGCGGTCAAGGGGGCCGTCATGGCCTTCACCCGCAGCCTGGCATTGAGCCTGGCCCCGGCCGTGCGCGTCAACTGCGTCGCCCCCGGGTGGGTCCGCACGGCGTGGGGCGAGACGGCGTCGGCCACCTGGCAAGAGCGGGTCCGCCGCGAGACGCCGCTGGGCGTCTGGGGCCTGCCCGAGGACGTGGCGGCGGCGGCGGTCTGGCTGGCCTCCCCGGCGGCGCGGTTCGTCACCGGGCAAACCGTCCGCGTCAACGGCGGGGCCGTGCGATGATCGACGTGCTCTACGAAGACCCGCACCTGATCGCCGTCAACAAGCCGGCCCCGCTGCTCACGCAGGCTCCGCCCGGCGTGCCGAGCCTGGAGGCGCTGGTCAAGGCGTACATCAAAACGCAGTACGCCAAGCCGGCCGGCGTTTACCTGGCCGTGCCGCACCGGCTCGACCGGCCGGTCACGGGCGTCATCCTGTTCGTCCGCAACACCAAGGCGGCGCAGCGGGTTCAGGCGCAGTTCGAGGCGAAGACCGTCGTCAAGATTTATCGCGCCGTCGTCGCCGGGCGCGTCCCCGAAGATGCCGGGACGTGGCACGACTTCGTCCGCAAAGTCCCCGACGAGGCCCGCGTCGAGCGAGCGAATGAAGGCGAGCCGGGGGCCAAGACGGCGACGCTGCACTTCACCGTCGTCGGCCGCACGGACGCCACGACGACCCTCGAACTGGCCCCGGTCACCGGCCGGATGCACCAACTCCGCGTCCAGGCGGCGTGGCGCGGCTTCCCCATCCTGGGCGACGTTCAGTACGGCAGCGTCGCCCCGTTCGGCCCCGCGGGCGAGCTGCCGCGCGACGCCGTCATCGCCCTGCACGCCCGCTCGCTGACGCTGGCGCACCCCTTCGGCAACGCGACCCTGACGATCGCGGCCCCCGAGCCGCCGACGTGGGCGGGATTCACCTTACAATAACGCTCCCTCCGCCCCCTCCCGCGAGCCGTGCCGTGAAAATCCCGCCGTTCCAACTCGTCCGCAACGTCGCCCCCCAGCCGCGCGTGGACGACGTGCCGGGCCGGGTGCGGGAAGCCTGGTTGACCTCGAAGGTGGCGGCGAAGATTCGACCGGGGATGCGGGTCGCGGTCGGCTGCGGCAGTCGCGGTATCCGCAATTATTTGGCCATCGCCAGGGCCACTATCGACGCCCTGCGCGAACTCGGGGCGAAGCCGTTCGTCGTCGCGGCGATGGGGTCGCACGGCGGGGCAACCCCGGCCGGGCAGCGCGAACTCCTCGCCTCCTACGGCCTCGACGAAGCCCGCCTCGGGGTGCCGGTCGTCACGGACATGACGGCGACGCAAATCGGCGTCAACAGTTGGGGCGAGCCGTGCTGGTGGGACGCCAACGCCCTGGCCGCCGATGGCGTGGTCCTGGTCGCCCGGGTCAAGCCGCACACCGACTTCCGCGGGGCCTTCGAAAGCGGGCTGTTGAAGATGCTCGTCATCGGCCTGGGCAAGCGCGACGGGGCCGACCAGCACCACAGTTGGGGCACCCGCGGCCTCCGGGACATGATGCCCGAGACGGCGAAAGTGCTCGTCGCCAAGACGCCGTTCCTGGGCGGCCTGGCGATCATCGAGAACGCCTTCGAGGAGACGGCGCGGCTCGAAGTCGTCGCCGCCGCGGACCTGTTTGACGTGGAGCCGGGGCTGCTCGAAGAGGCGCGGCGCATCATGGGCAAACTGCCGTTCGCGGCGATGGACGCGCTCATCGTCGGCGAGTGCGGCAAGAACTATTCCGGCGCGGGCATCGACCCCAACGTCGTCGGCCGGATGCTCATCGAGGCGACCCCCGAGGCCGAGACCAACCACCCGCGCGTCACCCGCATGGCCGTGCTCGACATCTCCCCGGAGAGCCACGGCAACGGCACTGGCATCGGCATCGCCGACCTGACGACCAACCGCGCGCTGGCGTCGATCGACCCCGGCCCGTTCCGCATGAACAACCTGACCGCGCGCTTCCTGTGGCGCTCGAAACTGCCGCTCGGCTTCGACACCGACCGCGAGTGCGTCCAGTCCGCCGTCGATACCTGCTGGCAGCCGATTCAAGACCGCCTGAAAGTCTGCGTCATCCCGAACACGCTCGAAGTCGCCGAGGCGTGGGTGTCGCCGGCCCTCGCCGCCGACGTGAGCGGGTTGCCCGGCGTCGAACTCGTTGGCGGGCCGCGCGAACTGCCGTTCGACGACGCGGGCACGCTCCGGCAAGAAGTCCTCTTCCCGCACAGCGTCCGCGGCCGCCGGAATGGCGCGTCAGGTTGATTGCTTGTTAGCCCGACGCGCCAGCGAGGGTCGAACGGTCGAGGGGCATGCGGGCAATCAACAACTGGACAGTCGTCGTCAACCCGCACCGTCCTCGACAGTTCGATACTCGCTATCTCGTCTGATTAACAAAACCGCCGCCTACGGTGCCGTCGTCGGCGTTTCGAGTACGGGCACGGGCGTCGGCTTCGCCGCCTGGCTCTCGGTCAGCTCCTTCGAGTACAGCACGAGGGCCGCGCCGAGGCCGACGAAGACGATGCCGACGATCAGCAGCGGGTTCGGCATCTCGAAGTGGAAGTTGGCCCAGCCGTCCTTCTGGCTCGGGTGCCAGAAACTGCTGATGAGCGTGTTGATGACCGGGGCCAGGCCGAAGATGATCGGCGCGATGTACAGCTTGTACGAGGTCGGCGGCAGGCCGGCGTCGCGTGCCGCCTGGATCGACGTGCTCGTGGCGAAGACGACGCACATCGCGCCGACGGCCCCGGCCACGCCGGCCAGGGAACTGAAGGCGACGGCGTTGCCCTTGATCTCGGGCCATTCGAGTTGCCCGGTGGCGAACAGGACCAGCGGGAAGACGACGCCGAGGACGAAGTACGCCAGACCGACGCACAAGATCGCCGCGATGCGGCCGTTCGGCTTGCCCCCGAATTCCAGCCCGCCGAAGGCAATAATCGGCACGTAGGTGCCCCACGACAGCCCGGCCAGGACCACGTAACCCCACCACGGAATGTTCATCGCTCGCTCTCCCCGAAACGTCTCGAAAATTCGCACCCCGTGATTGTAGGCACGCCGCCCGGGGCAGCGTCGGGGCCGGGGATTTCACCCCGACGGCGCTCGCCCGCTCAACTCCGGTTGCACGCACGCCGTCGAATCCCCGCGCCGCCGCAAGATCACTTCGGCGGCCAGGTAGCCGCTACGGACGGCCCCTTCCATCGTCGCCGGCCAACCGGTCCGGGTCCAGTCGCCGGCGAGGGTCAGGTTCTCGACCGGCGTCGCCTGCAACGGCCGGTGGTCATCGACCCCGGGGACGGCGCTGAAGGTCGCCGTGTGTTCGGTCACGACTTTCGATCGGAGCAAGTTTGCCCCGACCGGGAAGAGTTGCGCGAGTTCGGCCGCGACCCGCTTCTCGATCTCGTCCCGGCCCAGCCCCTTGAGCGGTCGCGCGGCACTCACGACGACCTGCACGTAGAACTCGCCGGGGGACGTTTCGCCGCGGTTGAACAGCCACTGGCCCAGGCAATCGACGAAGACGACGTGCGGCAACGGCGTGACCGCCCGGTCGTACCACAGGTGAACGCTGGTGATCGGCGACGGCGTCAATCGCCCGGCGGCGGCGAAGCACGGCAGGTCGGCCCACGGCCCCGGCAGCAGCGCCCGGACGCGGTCGAAGGGGACGGCCAGCACGACCTCGTCGGCGGTCAGCGTCGAGCCGTCGCGGAGGGCGACGCCGGCGATCCGGTGCCCGTCGGCGAGCAGTTCCTTGACGCCGGCGCTCTCGCGGACCTCGACGCCGTGGCGGGTGAAGAAGTCGCGCAACTCGGCCCCGTACAGTCGGCCCAGGGGCACGCGGGGCACCTCGACCGTGAAGCCGTCGCGGTGGTTCATGAACCCATCGACGAACACCTTGCGGGCGTACTTGAGGCCGACGCGGTCCACCGTCTCGTTCAGCGCGCTCGTCAGCACGACGCCCCAGAAGCGGTCGATGGTCCGCGCCGTCTGGCGGTGCCGGTCGAGCCACGGCCGCAGCGGCGGGTCAATGTCCGGCGACGTTTGCCGCAGCATCACAAGCCCGTAGGCGATGCGGAGTTTTTCCACGGGCGTGAGGTAGTGCGCGCCGAGCAACGCCCGGCCGAGGTGGACCGGCGCGGGCCACGGGTCCGCCGCGAACCGGCTGATGCGCCGGTCGGGCGTCATGAAGTACAGCACCGGTTGCGGTTCGAGGTGGTGGTCGATGCCGACGGTCCGGGCGAAGTGCGCGAGGTTGGTGCAGCAGCCCATGCTGACGTGCTGGCAGGCGTCGAGGAGTTGCCCGGTGGCGGCGTCGGGGAACGACCCGGCCCGGCCGCCGAGCCGCGGCCGCGACTCCAGGACCGTGACGCGCACCCCCCGCCGCGCCAACGCCGAAGCCGCCGCCAACCCCGCGAGTCCGCCGCCGACAATGAGTGCGGTCGTCATGCGTCTAGTGTAGGCGCGCGGGGGAGGCGACCTCACCCCCGGCCCCTCTCCGACGCGGAGAGGGGAGCCAGTGGGTGGCAGTCACCGACTCGAACTTGCTTGCTCCCCCTCTCCGCTTCGGAGAGGGGGTTGGGGGGTGAGGTCGCCTCCGGGCGCGACGAACTCCGGGCACTGACGCTTCCGGCTCGCCGAACGCCAACGCCCGGCCGCTCTTTGACAGAGGGGCCGGGCGTGCGGTTCGTCCTTCAACGGTCCTGGCGTGACGCGGGTGGCCGTCCAGGGCGTCGTCGTCAATACTTCGTCATTTCGAGGAGGATTTCCTTCTGCGTGTCCGGGTTCGGGCCGACGTACAGGTGCAGGTGGTCCTTGTCGATGTACACGACCTGAATGCGGGGCTTCCGCAGGTAGACCGGGTACGGGTGGCTCGACTCGATTGTCTCCGTGTAGTACACCGCGCACTCCCAGTGGCAGTGGTGCAGTTGCGCCATGCCGATGAGCGGGAAGAACCGGGGCGGGTCGATCTTGTCCACGATCCGCGACTTGGTGATCTGGATGTCGTCGCGGAACTCTTCGTACACCCACGGCACCCCGCGGATGCCCTTGGGCAAGGACCGCAGGACCTCGCGGTCGCTGGGCGGGTCTTCGCACACCGGGGCCGGGTAGCCGTCCCGGATCGGCGGCATGATCGGCGTGCGGTGGTCGTCCTTGTGGCCCAGCTTGTCGTCCAGCCGGCTGGCGACCCACGGCTGCACGCAGCCGACGCCGTTGAGGGCCACCACCAGGGCCGCGACCGGCAGACCCAACTTGCGATACCAGGACATGTGACTTCCCCCCGTGCGTCGTGCCAACCGGACCGCCTACCCGCAACACGCCGGAATCGTGGACCTGGTGAGTTCCCCCCGGCCGCGTGTGAAGGCACGCGATGCCGGCAAACCAGGTCGCCCGGGTGCTGTCGGTCGGACGGTTTCGTCCGTGACTACCGCATTTATCGGTCGCACCGGGGGCAAGGTTGAACGAAATCGGCAGAAGTTTGGCCGCAGGCCCGGATTCCCGCGTGCCGACTATGAATGGTGCCTTACCCACGCTGCCGTACCTCCCCCGCCCTCCGGGACGCCGACCATGGTCTTCCTCTCGCGCATCTACACCAAGTCCGGGGACGCGGGCGAAACCGGGCTGGGCGACGGCCACCGGGTGCAGAAGGACCACCCCCGCGTCGAGGCCTACGGCGGCGTGGACGAGTTGAACGCCGTCCTCGGGCTGCTCGCCGCGTACTGCCCGGACTGCGCCGAAACCGAACTGCTGCGCGGCATTCAGAATGACCTGTTCGACGTGGGGGCCGACCTGTGCGTGCCCATGCCCCCGGAGAACGCGACCGAGCCGGCGTACCAGTTGCGCATCCTGCCCGGTCAGGCCGAACGCCTCGAAGCCGCCATCGACCGGCTGAACGAGAACCTCCTGCCGCTGCACAGCTTCATCCTGCCCGGCGGCACCCCGGCCGCGGCCTGGCTGCACCTGGCCCGCACCGTCTGCCGGCGGAGCGAACGCGCGGTGGTCTCGCTGATGCACATCGAGGCGATCAACCCGAACGTGCTGATCTACTTGAACCGCTTGAGCGACTTCTTGTTCGTCCTGGGCCGCGTCGCCAACGACGGCGGCAAAGCCGACGTGCTGTGGATTCCGGGCAAAAGCCGTCCGGCGGGGTGACGGCTCCCGGGATCACGCCGCCGCGGTGATGCGGGGCACGCGGACGACCTGCGGGCGGGCCGCGAGTTCGCCGGGCAGGACTTCCGCGAGTTGCCGTTCGAGGCGTTCCAGGGCGTGGGCCACGGTCGCCCCGTCCAGAACCCGGTGGTCGTAGACGAGCCGCACGTCCAGGTCGCCGGCCGGCCGGAGGACGCCGTAGGTCAGGGTCGTCGTACACGGCGAGATGGGGTGCAGGGACTCCGCGCCGAGGGCCGAGTAGACCGACACGCCGAAGGTGCCCAGGTAGTTGCCGCGCTGCCGGCCGCTGTTGAGCGCGGCCCACCAGACGAACCGCCGCACCGGCCGCGGGAACGACGCGACGAGCAGCGCCCGGCGGAAGTCTTTCACGTCGCGGACCGGGGCGGTGCGGAAGCGGCCGAGCACGGCGTCGAGTTCTTCGAGCGAGCGCGCCGCCGGGTCTTTCACCTTGCCGATGAACACGCCCTTTTCACCGCCGAAGTCGCGCTCGACCGCAATCCCGGCGACGCTGACGGGGTACTCGTACAGCCGCGCGTACGGGAAGCCCAGGTAGACGCGGCGCAGTTCGGGGAACTCCCGCGCCACCCGGGCGTAGGCGAGCGTGAACAGGGCCGTCCAGGTCGGCCGGTCGGCGAGCGCGGCGCGGGCGTCCGCCAGCCGGGCCAAGTTCATCGGCCGCTGCACGGGGACGGTCGGAACGCCGGCGGCGGCGTGGAGCAAGTCGCCCACGAAGCGGCGCGGCAGCGACAGGGCCAAGGTGCGTCCGCGCATCGGTCAGTCCCCCTTGGTCGCACAAAAGAGGAAGGCCTGGCGGGCGTAGACGACGGTGTGCCGCACGTCCGTGAAGCCGGCGGCGGTCAGCTTCGCCGTCGTCTCGGCGGCCGGCAGGTAGTGGAACCGGCCGGTCCGGGCTTCGGCCTTGAGCCACGCTCCGTACTGGTTCATCCGCAGACAGTTCTTCAAAAACTTCAACGGCCGCCGCGACTGGGCCACGGCCCCGAAGAGCGACCGCAGGCCGACCGCCCACCAGGACGGCTCGGGCACGTTGACGCTGAAAACGAACCGCCCGCCGGGCTTCAACACCCGGTGAACGTCCTTTAACAGCGCGTCGTAGGCCGCCTGCGTCCAGCGCCCGGTGACTTCGTCGAAGTGTTCGGCGTAGGAGATCGACAGGCCGGACACGGCGTGGTCGAAACTGCCGTCGGGGAAGCGAGCCAGGCCGCCGCTGAAGTCGCCGTGCTCGAAGCGGATGCGGTCGCCGGCACTCAGGTCGCGGGCGAGGACCGCGTACCGGTCGGCGTTGGCCGCGGCGTAGTCGAGGCCGACGACCCGCGCGACCGTGCCGCCGGTCCGCTCCCACAGGCCGCGCGAGAGCGTACCGCCGCCGCAGCCGAGGTCGAGCCACGCCTCGCCGGCTTGCGGCGCGGCCAGGTCGAGCGTGTCCGCGACGAGCTTGTGGAAGACCGGCAGTTCGCTCTGGCTCCAGAACGCCTTGGCACAGCGGGCGTCGGCCCAGTGGTTGACGGCCGGCGTCGCGGCCGCCGGGCGCACGGTAAGGGAAGTGGGGGGCGGGGACATCCTCATCCTTCGTCGGAGGTCGTGGTGCAAAAGGCCCGGGTCGGTGCCCGCCTTCAGCGTGACACCGCACGCCGGGGCGCGTCAAGAGCAACCGCGTGCGTCCCGGTCGGTTGTGTTACGCCAAGATGTCTTTGACCACCTTGCCGTGGACGTCGGTCAGGCGGTAGTCGCGGCCCTGGAAGCGGGTCGTGAGTTGGGTGTGGTCGAAGCCGAGTTGGTGCAGGATCGTCGCCTGCAGGTCGTGGACGTGGACGGGGTTTTCCGTCGTCGTGAAGCCGAGGTCGTCGGTCGCGCCGTAGTGGAAGCCGCGCTTGATGCCGGCCCCGGCGAGCCAGACGCAGAAGCCGTCCGGGTAGTGGTCGCGGCCCAGGACACTGCCGCCGGCCGTGCGGCCCTCGCGGAACGGCGTGCGGCCGAACTCCCCGCTCCAGACGATCAGCGTGTCGTCGAACATCCCGAGCCGCTTCAAGTCCTTGATGAGCGCCGCGACCGGCTTGTCCATCGTCGCGCACTTGGTCGTCAGGCCGCCGCGGATGTCCTCGTTCGGGTTGGTGCCGTGGAAGTCCCAGCCCCAGTCGAAGAGCTGCACGAAGCGGACGCCCTTCTCGACGAGCCGCCGGGCCAGCAGGCAGTTGTTGGCGAAGCTCGCGCCGCCCGGCTGCGCCCCGTAGGCTTCCAGGGTCTGCTTCGTCTCGCGGTTGATGTCCATGACCTCGGGGACCGACGTCTGCATGCGGAAGGCGAGTTCGTACTGGGCGATGCGGGTCGTCGTTTCGGGGTGGCCGAGTTCCCCGGCCTGCAACGCGTTCAAGTCGTTGATCGCGTCGATGGTGTCCTTGCGCAAGTCGCGCGGCATCCCCGGCGGGTCCGAGACGTACAGCACCGGGTCGCCTTTGGAGCGGCACTGAACCCCCTGGTAGACGCTCGGCAAGAACCCGCTCGACCAGCAGTTGGACCCGCCCGACGGCTGCACGCCGCTGCTAATCAGCACGACGAACCCCGGCAGATTCTGGCTCTCCGATCCGAGGCCGTAGGTCACCCACGACCCCATCCCCGGCCGGCCCTGGCGCGGGCTGCCGGTGAACAGCAACAGTTCCGCGGGGGCGTGGTTGAACTCGTCGGTCTTCATCGACTGGATGACGGTCATATCCCCGGCGACCTCGTGCAGCCTCGGCACGGCGTCGGACATCCAGACCCCGCCCGGCCCGTACTGTTTGAACGTCCGCGGCGTGCCGAGCAACTTCGGCACGCCCGATGTGAACGCGAACCGCTTGCCCTTGAGCAGCGACTCGGGCACGTCCTGCCCGGTCCGCTTGACGAGTTCGGGCTTGTAGCTGAACAGGTCGAGGTGCGGCGGCGACCCGGACATGTGCAAATAAATGACCCGCTTCGCCTTGGCCGCGAACGGCGGCTTCTTCGGCGCGAGCGGGTCGATCGGCGGGGCCGCACGGCCGGTCATCGTCGAAAGCGCGAGCGCCCCCAAGCCGAGCGACCCCGCCCCGAGGAAGTGCCGCCGCGTCCGCTGCTGGAGAGAGAGAGGGTTCATCGCGGCACCAGGGTTTAAAGCGTGTCGAGGAGTCGGTCGTAATCGGCGTGGCTGCCAACCCAATACCAGACGACCGTTCCCCCGTCGAGGACGCCGACGGCCCGATGGCCGCCCCCGATGCGAACGGAGTAAGTCGGGGGCGGAGTGGCGACCATCTTGAATCTCAGCCCTGGGTGGTTCGGGTTCGCCCGAAATAGCCGATACCCCTCCCTGGCCTGATGCCGAACCGATGCAGGGAGCGCAGCCAGCATGTCGCGGAATCGCCGGTTGGTGCGGGAGTTCACAACGTGTCCGGATCGAGCGGGAGCGTCTGGCCCGCGCGGTGTTCGGCGAGCGCCTCGGCAGCCAACCCCGACAGTCGGTGCCCGGTCGCTTGCAACTTCCTGTCGAATTCCTCTTCGTCCGCGAGTTCGGCGAGCAGCCGTGCCGCGAGGGCGTCTTGTTCCTCGGCTGGCAGGGCCGCGACCGCGTCGAACGCCTGCTGAAGTAACTGTGTCACGGTGAGCCTCCTACCGAATCTTACGGGGCAATCCCGCGGTCGAAAACCGTGACCCTGCGTCACGAGCCGCGGGACCGGGCCGGAGCGCACCCGATCCCGCGGCTCGTGACGGCAGGGTCGTTACTCGGTTACGTCGAACTGGGCGGCCTGGACGATCTCGCCGGTCTCGTCGTTCTGCACCAGGGCGACGACTTTTAGCGTCTTCAAGTCCATCGGCCGGTCGGGGTACGGGAAGGCGCGGCCCTTCGCGGCGAAGTCGTCGAGGTACTTCGTCAGGTCGGTCCGCAGGGATTTCAGGTCGTGCGTCGCCGCGAACTTGCCGTCCTTCAGGTCGGCGATCTTGATGCCCTTCTGCGTGCCGAGCAGCGACCGGACGACGTGGTGGTGGAAGCGCAGGCCGTTGCCGCCGACGTACTTCACGGTGTCCTCGACGAGGACCAGCCGGAGGACGGCGGTCTCGTCGAGGTCCTTCTTGCCGGTCAACTCGACGGTCACGGCGAACTCGTCGCCGGTCCGCTTGACGCCGCCGCGGACGGTCACGTCGGTCGTCTCTTCGAGGACTTTGGCCAGGACTTCGCCGAACTCGCCGAACTTCTTCTCGGCGTTGGCCATGCCGCCGCCGCCGCCGGCCGCCGCCTTGCCGTTGAAGGCGACCGACGGGGTGCCGCGGAAGTCGTCCTTGTGCAGCTTCGAGTAGTACGCCATGCGGGCGACGCTGTCGGCATTGGTCAGCGGGTCGGGGCCGGGGATGTGCTCGTGGTACTGCAGGAAGATCGCGTCGGCCGACTTGTAACTGGTGATGAGGGCGTCGAACCCGACGTCCGCGGCGACGCACGGCGGGCACTGCGCCCCGGTGAACAGTTCCATCACGGCGACCCGGTTGGCCGACTTGTCCGTGCGGCCGGCGTACTTCGTCGGCTTGAACGGCGGCACGGTCTTGAGGTACTCGGCGTCCAGTTCGGCGTCGAGGGCGACGACCAACTTCATCGTGGCGTCCGCGTCGTCGGGCAACCCGGCCTGGACCTGGACCCGCTGCAAGAGTTTCAGCGCGGGGAGATGGGCCTTCCTGGTCAGCGACCTGTCGGCCGCGGCGTCGAGGGCGTAGGGCAGGGCGAGCTTGCCGTACTTCTCCTGGGCGATGAGCAGGTTGACGACGCTCGTCTTCGCCTGGGCGGCGATCCTCGGGCCGTAGAGGGCCGCCTCGTCCTCGATCGCCTTCGCCCACGTCGCCACGTCTGCGTCGCTCGCCTTCGACCTGGCAGCCAGGGAGATCAGTCCTTGGGCCGCCTGGGAGCGCTCCGAGGCGTCGCCGGACTCGAAGAGCTTCCGCCGAAGCTTGTCCTCCTCCGGGGCGTTCGTCCGGGCCAGCGCGTCCCCCTCGGCGGTCAGCGTCTTCTTCTCGTCGTCGTCCTTCGTCACGCGGGCCTTGTTACGCAAAGTCGATTCTTCCCCGCGGAGCTTGATGATCGCCTTTTCCGTCTCGGACATCGGCACCCGGATGATCGCGTCCTTCTGCGTGAGCTTCCCCAACTCCGTCGGCTCCAGCACGCCCCGCTGGACGCGGTCGGCGTCGCCGAACGTCCCCAGGAAGCGCTTCGGGTTCTTCGGGTCGGCCCGGCCCTCAAAGGCGAGCTTGTTCGAGCCGAAGCTCACCGACAGCTTGAGAACCCCGTCGGCGACCGTCGGCGTGCCCAACTCGATGTCGGCCCCCGCCATGTTCGGCGACGCGCCCACGAGAGTGGCGGTCGGCTTACCGTCTTTCCCCTCGATCTCGACGATGCAGAGCCGTTGCATGGCCTGGGGGCCGCTGCCGTAAGCCAGGGTGAACTTGCCCTCGGGGACTTTGGTCAGTGGCGGGGCCGCGGGCTTCGGCGCGTCCTGGGCGGACAGCGCGAGGCCGACCGCGGCGAGGAACGCGAAGGCGGGGACGAGGCGGCGGAACATGGGGCACACTCCGAACAAACGGGGGAAACAGGCGAGAGGTTCGACGGCCATCGTAACGACCGGCCGGCCGCAAGGCGACAGGTTTCTCGCACCACTTTTCCACCCCTGAAGGCAAACCTGCACTACATTAACCCGTTCACCGGAAGCCCTGCGAGGATGAGAGGCCGTGCGCTTGAACGACCCATTGACCGCCGACGACCTGGCCCGCCCCGCCGGCACCGACACGCCCCCGCCGCTCGCCCGGCCGAGCCGCACCAACTTGCCGACCGTGGTGCCCGAACTGCCGCCCGCCCCCGAACTCCGGCTCGCCGTCGTCGAAGCCCGCCACAGTTGGAACGTCGAGGATGTGAAGGAAGTCTGGCGGTTCCGCGAACTCCTCTACTTCCTCACCCTGCGCGACATCAAAATCCGCTACAAGCAGACGATCCTCGGCGTCGGCTGGTCGCTGTTGCAGCCGCTGGCGACCGTGCTCGTGTTCGCTGTCTTCCTGGGTTCGCTCGGTGAGGGCGTCGAGAACTACACGCTGTTCGTCCTGTGCGGCGTGCTGCCGTGGCTGTACTTCTCGAACGCGACCTCGAACGCCGCGAACAGCCTGATCGGCAACGAACGGCTCGTCACGCGGACGTACTTCCCGCGCATCCTGCTGCCCGCGTCGAACGTCGGGGCCGCGACCTTCGACTTCCTGGTCGCCATGCTCGTGCTGGCCGTCTGGCTCGTCGTGGACGGCCCGCCGCCGACCTGGCGACTCTTGCTCGTGCCGCCGCTGATGGCCCTCGTCGGCCTGACCGCGCTCGGCTTCGGGGCGATGCTCTCGGGGCTGATCGCCGTGCAACGGGACTTCCGCTACCTGCTCACCTTCGGGATGCAGTTGTGGATGTTCTGCACCCCGTGCATCTACCGCCCGCTGTCCGGCATCGGCCCACGCATGCAAGAATTACTACCCCTGAACCCGCTGTACGGCATCATCCTGAACTTCCGCGCCTGCCTGCTGGGCGAAGCGATCCAGTGGCCGGCCCTGGCGATTTCGTGGGCCGTGAGCACGACCATCCTCGCGGTCGGCCTGGTATACTTCCGCCGCGTGGAGAACACGATGGCGGACACGATCTAGCGTCGGGTGTGGGGTATCGGGTATCGGGTTTGGTCGAACCAGAACGGGGGACGACCGCACCCCGAGGTTCTGCGACACCCCAGACCCGACACCCCCCACCCGATTCGGCTGCGGTTCAACCGCGAGGTGAGAAGATGATCGGCACGACGATGACCCCGGCGGAGTACCTGGCGCGCAACGCGGCCGAACTGCTCCGCCTCGACCCGGCGGAGATTCAGACCC
>JAYTSV010000134.1:0-5164 GCA_043745465.1 Fimbriiglobus sp. | reverse complement strand
TGGTCCGGGAGAACCCGACGCCGGCCCGGGAGGCGTTCGCCCGCTTCACGACCGAGTTCGCGCAGTCGCCGCTTGCCATGCCCGAGAGCGGGTACGGGGCGGAGATCGTGCAACTCGGCCGCAAGCTCGTGGACGTCCTCGCCGACCACGCCGGCGACCGCCTTACGGTCTTCAAACTCGACCGCAAGAAACTGTCCGAACTCGACGCCACGGCCGAGGGGGTCGCGGTCGCCGAGGCACTCATCCCGACCGTGGACAAGTTCCGCGACAAGACCGCCGTGACCCTCGACACGCAGCGGAAGCGGCTCACCGACCTGACGGCGGCCGTCGCCGTCGAACGGCACCGGCTGAGCGTGCTCGCGCCGTTCCGCTCCCTGTCGGACGACCCGACCGCCCTGCGCATCGAGGAGTTCGAAGCGGCACTCAAGGCGAACTCGCTGTCCACCGACGCCGAGGCGGTGGCGATGCTGGCGGCGGCGGAGGCGAGCTTGCAGAAGCTCTTCGGCTACCGGGTCAAGCGGCTTCCGTCCGGGATTCCGCCGGCCGACCTGGCCCCGCCGGTCCTGTTCTCGTCGCGCCTCGGGGCACCGCCGAAGCCGACCGACGGGGTCGCCGCCGGGGCCGTCGGCGACGTGGTCTTCGGCGTGGCCCGCGGGGTCGTGTACGCCCTCGACGCGGGGACCGGGGCGCAACTCTGGGGCACCCGCATCGCCGCCCCGACGGCCGACCTGCGGGCCGTCGATCAGCCCGTCCGCGTGACGATGGGGGACCGGGACTGGGTGCTCGTCGCCGGGGACATCGGGGGCAAGCCGGGCCTGACGGCGCGGCTCGCCCGCACCGGCGAACCGGTCTGGTACCAGCCGCTCGAAGCCCCCCCCGCCGGCCGGCCGGTCGTCAGCGGCGGCCGGGTCTACCTGCCCCTGCGGGACGCCACCGGCACCGTCGCCGAGTTCGAGACGGCGAGCGGCGCGCGGACCGGCGAACTGACCCTGCGCCAGCCGGTCGGGGCGGGCCTGTCGCTCCTGCCGACGGGCCGGACGGGGGCGAACCTGCTCGTCGTCCCGGGGGACATGAAGCGCGTCTTCCTGTTCGAGTTGGGCCGCGAGGACGCCGACGGCCAGCGGCTGCCGCCGCGCTGCGTCCGCGTGCTGCTCACCGACCACCCGCGCGACTCGCTCCGGGGCGAAGTCGCCGTCATCACCCCGGGCGACGAGGCCGGGCCGCGCTACCTCGTGCTCACGCAGACCGACGGGCCGATGGCCATGAAGTTGCGGGCCTTCGCCGTGCCCAAGCCGGACGAGATCGTCGCCGCCGCCGCAGCCGGGCCGGTCAGCAGTGCCGACAAGCCGAGCGAGGTGGCGGTCGCCGGGTGGTCGTGGTTCCCGGCCGTGTCCGACGGCGAACGGCTGGTCCTGGCGTCCGACGCCGGGGCGTTCTTCGCGCTCGGCGTCAACCAGATCGGCAACGCCGACGCGCCGCTGTTCACGCTCCCCGCGCCGAAGGCCCCGCCGGAGCAAGACGGTGTCGCGCGGTCGGTCGTCGTCCAGGTCGAGGAGGACGCGTACTGGGTCGTCCTCGCCGGCCGGCTGACGCGGCTGCGGACCGCCGTCGATCCGGTGCAGGGCTTGCGAATCGTCGCCCAAGGGCCGGGGCAACTGGTCGGCGAGCCGCTGCACCGCGCCGAACTCCGGCCGGCCGCGAACCTGGGCGTCGTCGTCTGCCGCAGTCCCGGGGCCGCGAGCGTCCAGGCGGTCGCCTTCGACCTCGGCACCGGCTCCGTCCGCTGGATCCGCCGACTTGGTGTCGCCCCGGCCGGCCCGCCGGTCGCCCTGGCCGGCGGCCGCGCGCTCGTCATCGACGAGGACGGCGGGGTCTCAAGCGTCAACACGTCGCCGACCCGCACCGGCCCGTCGGTCGTCGCCGAACCGGTCGCGTCGCCCTACGCCGAATCGACCGGCAAGTCCGGGTTCGCCGCGTCCGCCGACGGCCAGACCGTCTGGGTCGTCACGCCCGAGGTGGACAAGGCCGGTCGGCGGGTGCGGCTGCGCAACCTCGTCGGCGGCAAGCTGCAAACCGACGTCGTCGTGCCGCTGCCGGACCAACTCGCCGGGCCGCCGGTGGTGCTGGGGCCGGCCGTGCTGCTGCCGCTGGTCAACGGCTACGTCTACCGGTTCGGCCCCGGCGACGGCCAACTCGTGGTCGGCCCGCAGTGGCGCGGCGACGGCGGGGCCGGCGAGTTGCAGTGCCTGCTCAGCCCGCACGGCCCGGACGAGTTCTTCGCCACCGACGGCGGCCGCAAGTTCCTCCGCTGGAAGTGGCCGCTGGACCCGGCCGCGAAGCCGGCGCTGCTCGTCGGCTCCTGGGAGGTGCCGACGAAGATCGCCCTGCCGCCGCTGGCCTTCGACACCGGGTCCGGGCTGATGGTGGCCGTGGCCGACGCCGGCGGCACGCTGTTCACGTTCGACGCGAACAAGGTCGCCGAGCCGCTCCGCCGCTGGCGCGGCACGCCCGACGGCCCGATCCCCCTGGGCCGCCCGACCCTGCGCCTCACGGCGATCCCGACGGCCGCGGGCCTGCGCCTGGTCTACGGCGTCGCCGAGCGGTCGCTCGTCGGCATCGACCCGGACCGCGCCGCCCCGGCCTGGGTCGCGGTGAAGCTAATCGACGAGAGTGCCGGCGAACTCCTCGGCTTCACCGTCGCCGGCGAGGACGTGTTCGCCACCGACCCGACCGGCCGCGTGATCGTCCTGAACGCCGAGACCGGCGACCGCCAGGCCGAGTTGACCCCCGCCCCCGGCCAAAGCCTGGCCGTGACCGCCGCCGTCCCGACCGGCACCGGCGAAGTTCTCCAACTCGGCCTCGACGGCACCGGCACGCTGATGCCGCGGAAGTAACGCCCCGGCGATATCGAGCCGGTTCCGGTGAATGAGTATTTGATATCAGTAGCCGGAATTGAGCTACTTTGCAATTGTGAAATCCAACTTGTGCGAATCGAGCTTGCGCTCGGTGAAAGTCGCGTTGGCCCAAACATCCGTTGGCTCCGAAACTTTCTCCTCGAAGCTATGCGATAAATCTCTGGCGAGTTCGTGTAAATCGAGTCGGAGAACACCATTAGCCAACAATACCAAAAGCCACCTATTGCCAACGAGATTGATGTCGACCGCTTCCAACACGAACGATGTGCTTGGGGTCCGGCGATTCACCCGGAGCGATCCCAGCGAACTCTCGACAAGTTTGTAAATAACGTGGAGTGCGTTACTGGTTAGGACGAAGACGAAGTCTCCGGCCGACAAGATTCGATAAGCCACCCCCGGGATACCATCATAGTGAACTTTAGCGGGTTTACGGTCGATCATAACGTCCTGAAACGCGAGGATGTAGCTGTCACGCGTCAAGGCATACGCTGCCGACGGGAAGTCGGAGTTGCCGGCCGGACAAATGTCGATGAAGTCCGCACCAGGAAGTTCTAGCGCTGTCAAATTCAGGATGTCACCTGGTTTGTAAAGGCCCATCGCCACGCCCCCGCAGCGGGCGGCAAGTGCTACGACTTGTTGCCCCGCTGTGGTCGCTAAACTCACGGCTCGATAAACGTTCAAGTCCATCACTTCCGATACAGTGGTGAAAGTCGAGATGCGTGACGGGCTGCTCTCGTGGACACTCATCAGCCCGCCGACGTTGAGCGGCATGAGGAACGTCTCGTTTCGTCCCGCGACGACACCGTGCGAGCCTATGCCGATTCGCACGGCCTCCCGCTTCTTCGCTTTTCCCTCAACGTGTTTCCAAATCGCCGACCCGCTCCGGGTCGTAACGACCATCCGCCCGGCGTTAAATGCGACGCCGTTAACGGCCCCATCGTCGTCGTCGAGGGTCGCATTCACGAGCGGATCGCGGTATTGGACCCCGTCGAAATTCGTCCACAGAACGGTCCCGTCCTCCGTGCCGAAGCAGAAGCCGCGGTCGGCTGCGGACGCGCCGGCCCACGACAGGTCGTCACGCCCCGTCATCAGCGATTTCCAGAGGCGCGCGTTGCCGGCGTCGAGGGGGGACTTGTTCACGAGGGATCTCCCTTCGCCAAACGTTTCCATTGAACCAGCGTAATGAGACTGGCTTTATGTAGCAGCGTCAAGACTGCTTTTGAAGGCTTCATTCGTGACTCCTTCAAGCTGTCTGGTGCGGCTGCTCGCACTGGGAACAACGGGTGGCCGTGCCAGCGGCCCGGCGGACTGGGCGGGTAAAAGACCGCAACTTCTTGCTGCCACGTGCCGATGGATCGTAACTCTTCGCCGACTCTGAGGACGCCGTAAATCTTCCCCTTGTAGTCTACGATGCGGTGAAAGTCGCCGTCGTCGAACACGCGAAACTCATCGACCGGGACAAGGCTCCAACACGACGCGGTAGGCCCGCCTGCCCCGTGGTGCTTCGGCGTCATCAGGTACAAGTAGCCGTTACGTCGCGTGGGGTCCGGGTACGCAGTGTCTTCGTGCATCGGGGAATGGCCACCACCAGTTCATCGACAATTGTGCAAATATCTTACCTCGGCCGTTGGCTCTCGACAAGACCAGCACCACGTCGCGCCGGTCGCCGGCCGGTTGGCGGGGCCTATAATGTGGTCACACCTTACGGAGCCGGCGATGACCGAACCCCCCGAGACCGGGCCGTTGAAACGTCGGTCGTCGCCGACGGTCGTCCGCTCCGGGCGGGAGAGCATTTCGGCCGAACTCGCCCTGACGGTCTTCCGGCACATGGTCCGGGCGCGGGCGATGGAAGAGCGGTCGATCAAAATGTCGAAGTCGGGCGAGGCGTACTTCTGGATAGGCGGGCCGGGCGAGGAAGCGTTCAACGTCTGCCTCGGACTGCAAGTCAACAAGGGCCGCGGCCCGTCCCACGACTACCTCCACCTCCACTACCGCAACGCCGGCGTCATGCTCGCCCTCGGCATGCCGATGATCGACCACACGCGACAACTCGCGATGCGGTGGACCGACACGCACTCCCGCGGGCGCAACTTCGTCGGCCACTACAGCGTCCCCGAGTGGAACGTCGTCCCGGTCACATCCGTGATCGAGGTTCAGTTCGCGATGGCGCCCGGCACCGCGCTCGTCCAGAAGCGCCACGGCATGAAGAACCCGGCCGAGGCCGAGGGCATCAGCATCGTGGTGGGCGG
>JAYTSV010000133.1:0-19799 GCA_043745465.1 Fimbriiglobus sp. | reverse complement strand
GGGGAAGCGGCCGCGGACGAGCTTCTGGTGATCGACCCCGTCGAGGAAGCCGTGCGTCAGGCCGCGGCTGAACGTCTGCGCCAGGTCGAGTTGTTCGCGGCGGGGCAGCGCGAAGGGGGTCGCGGCCAGGGCGGCGTCGATGGCCTTGCGGTACGTGGCCGTCGTGGCGGCGACGTAAGGCCCGCCCTTGAGCCGACCCTCGATCTTGAACGAGATCACGCCGGCCTCGATCAGCGGGGCGATCAGGTCGTAGGCCGCCAGGTCTTGCGGGCTGAGCAGGTACGCCTTGTCGCCGAGCGGTTTGGCGACGCCGTCCACGATCATCTCGTAGGGCAGCCGGCACGCTTGCGCACACTGCCCGCGGTTGGCGCTCCGCCCGCCCAGCGCCTCGCTCGTCAGGCACTGCCCGGAGTAGGCGACGCACAGCGCCCCGTGGACGAACACCTCCACTGGCGTGTCGGTCCCGGCCGTGACGGCCCGGATGTCGTCGAGCGACAGTTCCCGCGCCAGCACCACCCGTTCGACACCAAGCTCCCGGACGAACGCAATCCCGCGTGGCTCCGTCAGCGTCATCTGCGTCGAGCCGTGGACCGCCAGCGTCGGGGCGATCTCGCGCAGCAGCGTGACGACGCCCAGGTCCTGGACGATGACGGCATCGACCCCGGCGTCGGCCATCGCGCGAATGAACCGCTCGGCCTCGGCGAGTTCGTCGTCGAAGACGAGAATGTTCATGGCGACGAAGCCGCGGACGTTGCGGGCGTGCAAGTACCCCATCACCTCCGGCAGTTCGTCGAGCGTGAAATTCGCAGCCCGCGCCCGGGCGTTAAACGCCGACAGCCCGAAGTAAACCGCGTCCGCCCCGTTGGCGACGGCCGCCCGCAGCGCCTCCCAATCCCCGGCCGGGGCGAGCAATTCGGGCGGGTGAGCAAGTGTGTTCATGGGGAGATTCTACGGGCGACGCGACGGCGAGCCAGAAGCGTCAGCGCCTGGAGTCCCACGCAGTCCGCACCCCGGCGAGCGTGGCGCTGTTAACGGCGTACAGTCGCAAGAAACGGGGCACCTAACGACTCAGCTCTGCCGATCAACACGCCGCTTGAAAGTTTGTCTCACCCGCCGGGCGGTACCGGTCCGTCGCCCTCGAACGCCATGACCGCCAACTGCTCCGCGCTGACGGACTCGTCGATGCTCCCTTCAGAGTTTTCGTCTGGTGCCATCGCCCCGTCCAGAGTCGCCCCCGTGAAATCGCACCCATCGAATGTCGATCGGCGAAGGTCCGCGCCGCGAAGGATCGCCCTGACAAATACGCAGTCCTTGAACGTGGACGCTCGCATGTCGCACCGCGACAAGTCGGCCGCGCTGAAATCGCACTCGTCGAATTCGTTCCAGCACATCCGCGACTCGGACAAGTCCGTGTTCGCAAAGCTCACCCGCGCGAACCGCGACCGACCGAAAAAGGTGTGCGGGAGTGTGAGGTTGCCGTTATCCGCGTCCTCCAGGCCGGCCTTGAAGTAATGGAAGCCGAGTTCGTCGTCGTCGTGATTCGGCATCCCGGCGTGGACGAATGGCCGGCCGTCGGGTCGGCGGGGCATTTCCTCACCCTCGGACTCCAGATACCGCCAAGTCTCTTCGAGCGACTTCCGCACGCACACGCCCCCTGCTTTGCCCCGCAGTACCACTCGTGCCCTGCCGAATGGGTCAGCAACACTTACGCAGGAATGAAAGGCCCGGTGAAACCTGTCGGGAAGATCACGTCGTGCCCTCCGTCGCGTTCCACAGCCACGACTGCCCCCGGCCGGAGGTAGCTCCCCAACACCTGCACATTCTCGATCACGTCGAGGACGCACGCAAGTCCCGACTTGAGGTCGGACACCTTCAAGAAAAGGACGAGGAACGGCTGCGGCCCGACGTAGTCGTACCCGTCGTCACTGACGACTCCGCCCAACCGTTCCGCGAGGAGGTCGGGGAGGCGGTAGCGGATATCGGCGTCCGGGTTGGCCAGCAACTGCGGGTCGAGCCGGACAACGATCGTCGCCATGTGCGCCCACTTCGGCTCGGGCTTCGACGATGAAATCGCTGACATTCCGCCATCCACGACCAGGGGATACCGACACTTTGGCCGCAGAGTAACGCCGACGCAAGCGCGAAGTGCTGGGGTGTTTCGGGTTGTGCGGCGGTCCGGCTGGGTTCCCCCTTACTTCGGCGGGCCGTCCTTACGGTCGCGCCGGCGGTAGGTTTCCGTGGTCTCCTTGCCGGCCGCGTCGGTGAAGACGAAGGCGTAAGTGCCGTCCTGGCGGATCGTGTACCGGACCGACAGCGGCTTGCCCCGCACTTCGTACTTGAGGGCGTACGCCTTCTTGTCGTCGTCGCGGGTGAAGTCGGTGATCGCCGCGCCGCGCAGCGGCTGGCCCGCCGGCCGCACCGGGGCGTCGCGGGGTTGCGGCTCGATCCCGTCGCCGCGGACCGTCACGACGCCGCGCATCCCGCCGTTGATGTACGGGTACGTCTTCGTCGAGTAGTACCGGTAGCCGCCGGCCTCCGTGCGGCCGTTGTACTCGTCGAGGTCGGTCGGCTCCTTGCCGTCGGCGTCGGCGTACCCGTACAGGGGGTAGCCGTCGAGAGCGTAGGCGATGGGGTTGCCCTTGCCGACGATTTTTTCGAGGTGGACCGGGGCGACGTGGTAGTGGTAGTCGTCGCCGCGGCCGCAGTGCCCGCCGTACTCGTCGAGTTCCCCGGCCAGGTACGCGTCCTCCCCGCGGTTGTTCAGCGCGTTGAAGATCGGCACGCCGTTCACCGCGAGCGCGATCGCCCCGCGGTACAGGCTGGTCTTCCCCGAGATCGGCTTGTCCGCGAGTCGCGGCTTGAGCGGGATTTGCCAGGCGTTCTTGCCGGTGTACGGCTGCGGCAGCGGCACCTGCTGTTGCCACGCCTTGATGCCGATCATCATCGGGTGGTCGGGGAACCCGTTCGACCCGACGAACAAGGTGTCGCCGTCGGCGTGCAATTCGAGCTTGCCCCGGAACGGCTCGAAGTGCGTCGGGGCCGCCGGCACTTTCTTGTCGTCCGCGGCAGCGAGCGCGGTCAACGTCGCGGCGACGGCGACGACCCCGACCGGGAGGGCGAACCCCTTCCGCCGGAAGACCAACCCGACGGCCGCCAATACCGCCAGCGCGCCACCCGCGAAAACGGCCGGCTCGGCGAACGCCGGCGCGACGCCGGTCGGCTCCGGGTCCGGCCGCCGCACCGGGTCGGGAGAATCGTGGTCGTGACCGGGGTGGGCGTGGGCCGCGAACCCAATGACCAGGGTCGCGGCCAGGGTCAGGCCGACGGCGTATCTCATCGGGGACTCGCAGGGGAAGCGGTCGTCGCGCCGGAGGCGCAGACGTTGGCGGCCTTCACCGAGAGTGTCACGGGCGCGGCGGAGATGCCGCCGGACTTTCTCGCCGACCGCTCGCGTCGATGCAAGAAGTCCTCGATTCCCAGCACGGCGTCATCCACCGTATGCGATGCGGCAATTGCTAAACGAGCAAGTTTTTGGCGAGCCAAGAGCGCGAGCGACTGGAGGTGCCTCGATCTCCAGTCGCTCGTGGACGGCTAAATCTCGGCCAGCTTCTCGGTCGAGTCGCCGAAGCGGTCGAGCCGGACGCCGGCCTTCTCCATCAGCGACAGGTACAGGCTGCACATCTTGCGGTTCGGCTTGCCCAGGTAGTCGAGCACCCGGCCCGATTGGAGTTTGCCGCCGCCGCCGCCGAGGACCACCACGGGGAGTTGGTCGTTGTTGTGGTTGCCGGTCATCATGCTGGACAGGAACAGGATCATGCTGTTGTCCAGGAGCGTCCGTTCGCCCTCCTGCACGGCGTCGAGCTTGCCGGCGACGTAAGCGACCTGCTGCGCGAAGAACTGGTTCACTTTCAACCAGTCGGCCCCGTCCGTGTGCGACAACAAGTGGTGGATCATGTAATCGACTTTGAGGTGCGGGAAGCGCAACGACGAGTGGTCGTTGTTCAGCTTCAGCGTGCAGACGCGCGTGGTGTCGGTGCGGAAGGCCAGCACGAGGATGTCGCACATCAGCCGCATGTGTTGGTCGATGTCCTGGGGCACGCCGTCGGCCGGCCGCGGGGCGTCGGGCTTGGCGAGTGTCGGCCGCCAGCCCTGCAACCGCCCGCCCTTGCCGGCCGCGTCGATCCGCTGCTCGACCTCGCGGACCGACGCCAGGTACTCGTCCAGGCGGCGGGCGTCGCTCTTGCTCACGGTCCGCTTCACGTCGCGCGCGTCCTGCCGCACGGCGTCCAGCACGCTCTTGTCGGCGCGGCCGGCCTCGTCGCGGAACAGCCGGTCGAAGGCCAGCGCGGGGTACAGTTCCAGCGGCGTTGGGGTGGACGCCGAACTCCACGAGATGTGCGACGAGTAGATCATCGAGTAGTTCTTGTGAATCGCCGCGATCGACGGTTCGGTGCCCAGCACCAGGCTCGGCACCTTGGTCTGGCCTTTCGTCCGCTCGGCTAGAAGCTGGTCGCAACTCACGCCGCTCTTGATCTCGCCGTTCGGGGCGAGGTGCGCGCCGGTGAGCAGGTTGCCGGTCTGGCAACTGTGGATGCCGCCGACGAGGGCCTCCTGGTTGTACAGGCCGCGCAGGAACAGCAGCTTCTCGCGGTGCGGCAGCAGCGGTTCGAGCACCTTGCCGAGCTTCATGTCCTTGCCCGTGCCCTCGGCCCACCACTCTTTGCTGTGGAAGCCGTTGCCGGAGAACAGGCAGGCGAAGCGGACCGGCGGCTCGACCGCCTTGCCGTTGACCGGTGCCCCCCAGGCCGAGGATTCGAGCCACGGCAGGGCCACGCTCACGCCGACGCCGTGCAGGAAGGCGCGGCGGGTGACCGGGTTGACAATTCGCGTCGGCATCGGCGGACTCCCGCGGGGTTACTCGGCCTCGTCGAAATCGCCGCCCCGCACCGTGCGGAACTGCGGGCTGCGGACGACCGCCGCGACCGCCGCCGTCACCCGGCCGTCGGCCTTCTCCAGCGCCAGCACCATCTCGTCGAGCAGCGCCGTGTCGGACAGGGCGACGGCGCGGCCCAGGGCGTAGCCGAGGAGCTTCTTGCAGAACAGCCGCACGACGACCGGCTTCTTGGCGGTGAGCAGGTGCCGCTTCAAGCCGTCGAGGCCGGCGAACGTCGTGCCGTCGCGCAGCGTCGCCGTGCTGTCGATGGCCAGGCCGTTGGCGTCCGCGGCGCGGCGGCGGCCGATGCCGTCGAAGCCTTCGAGCGCGAAGCCGTAGGGGTCGGTGCGGACGTGGCAGACGGCGCACGCCGGGTCGCTGCTGTGCCGCTCGGTCAACTGGCGGACGGTGAGCTTGTCGGTGCCGCCCTCCTCGGGCAACTTCGGCACGTCGGCCGGGGGCCGCGGCAGGCGTTCGCCGAGCAGGGTCTCGACGACCCAGTTGCCGCGCAGAGTCGGGCTGGTGCGGGACGCGGCGGCCTGCTTGCTCTGCACGCTGCCCAGGCCCAGCACCCCGCCGCGGCCGTACTGCCGCACGCCCTCGACGCGCCGCCAGTGCGGCCCGGTCACGCCGGGGATGCCGTAGTGCTCGGCCAGGAGTTCGTTCAGAAACGTGTGGTCGGCGTCGAGCAACCCCGTCACGGCGCGGTCGGCCTGGAACAGGTCCTGGAAGAGCCGCACGCCTTCTTCGTCCATCGCCCGCCGCAACTCCGCGGTGAAGCTCGGGAAGACTTTCTCGTTCTTCTCGTTGAAGCTGCCGAAGTCGCGGACGTGCAGCCACTGCGTGCCGAACTCGACGGCCAGCGCCCGCACGCGCGGGTCGCCGAGCATCCGCCGGGCCTGGGCTTCGAGCGTCGCCGGGTCGCACAGTTTGCCGGCGGCGGCGAGCGAGCGCAGTTCAGTATCGGGGCCGGACGACCAGAGGAAGTAGCTCAGCCGCGTGGCCAACTCGTGGTCGTTGACCGGGCCGACGAGCTTGCCGGGCGGCGCGGTTTCGACGCGGAACAGGAAGGCGGGGGAGACCAGGACACGGGCCAGCACGCCCCGTAACGCCTCGTCGTGCCCGGCCCCTTTCCGGCGGATCGTCGCGTACAACTCGGGCAAGTCGGTCGCCTCGCGGTCGGTCAGCGGCCGGCGGTACGCCCCGGCGGCGAACGTCAACAGTCGCGCCACCTGCTTTTCCTCCGCTGCTCGCAGCTCGTCGGCAAAGTCGTCGGCGCGGTGCTGGAACTCCGGCCGCATCGCCTCGAACAGGGCGAGGGTTTCCTTCGGCTGGTCCTGGGTGACGAAGCCGATGAACTGCGGCAGGTAGGCGTTCTCGGCTTCCGCTTGGCGGCTGACCGTGCGGTGGTCGCGCCACAGGTCGTCGAGTTCCCGCCGGGCCGCGGCGTCGAGGAACAACCGGTCCAGGTCGGCGTCCTCGCGGTGGAACATCTTCAACGAAACGACCTCGTCGTTCGGCACCACCTGCGGGAAGCAGACGACCTGCGGGAAGCAGGCCCGGAAGGCCGCGTGGCCCGCCGCCGCCTTCGGATCACTCCCCGGCGGTTCGACCGGCAGCCGTTGCGCGGGGCTACGGTAACTGCCGACGGCGGCCGGCTTCCAGAGCTTCGCCTGCCACACCGCGACCATGGCCGCGAGCGCCGCCGCGTCCATGGGGCCGGCGACGGCCCACGCCCCGCGCAGGCCGTCGAGCGGTTCGCCGCCGTCGCCGCCGTCGAGCGCCGCCCACACGACCCCGAGGTACTTCGCGTGCAGCTTCTCGGCGACCCCGACGGCCCCGACGGTCGTCGTGCCGGCGCGGAGGGCGGCGCGGTGCTTGAGGGTCGCGGCGAGGTACGAAGCGAGCGGCGGCTGGCCGAACGGGTTGGTGTACCGGGCGTAGAAGGCGCGGAGCCGGGCGGTGCTCTCGTCGGTCCAGTCGCGGCGGGACTTGCCGGCCGAGAAGCGGAAGCCGTCGGGCAGCAGCACGGCGTGGTCGGCCACGTCCTTCGCGGCGTTCAGGTACTTCGTCAGGAGCGCCGGGGACACGTCCGTCAGCGCCTCGGCGGCGTTGGTGAACCCCTCTCCGGCGGCCCCGTCGGCGGGGAATTCGCGGGTCGGCCGCAGGTCGATGCCGGTCAGGTCGCGGACGGTGGCGTCGTACTCGGCGTTGCTCAACCGCCGCAAGGGGACGAACCCGGGGTCGCCGGCGTTGGCCCGGGCGGCGGCGTCGAGCAGGCCGCGCGCCCACGCCAGCAGGTCGCGCTTCTCGCCGGCCGTGAGTTGCGGCTTCTCTTTCGGCGGCATCTCGCCGGCCTCGACCATCTCGACGACGCCCTGCCAGACCTTGGCGTGCTTTCGGACGGCGTCCGCCGTGTCGAACCGCTCGAGGTCGAGCGACCCCTTCTGGGCCTCGGTCGAGTGACAGTCCTGGCAGTACTTGACGACGATCGCGCGGGCGGCGGGGAAGGCGACCGCGGCCGGAGCGGCGACCTTCGTCGGCGGTTCGGCGGCGAAGGCCCAGACGGTCAGCCCGACGGCAACGGCCGCGGCGACCCCGACGGGTCGGCGGCGAAACGGGAGTGGCATGGGGACGGGTCCTGCGGGGCACAGGTGTTGGCAGACTGACGATGGTAACCGCCCGGCCGTGCCGACGCAAGAGTCTGGGCCGGCGTCAACTTCACCGCGAGGATTCTTTCGGGGAACGACGGGCCGCCCCCGACGCAGCGGATTCGCACGCCGGCGGGTCGTTCGGCTCGTAAAATGTCCCGCATGAAAACGATTTTCATCGACTTCGGCAACGTCCTCGGGTTCTTCGACCACCGCCGGGCCGTCGCCCAACTCGTCCGACACTCGCCCCTCGACGCCGAGGCGCTCGACCGGGCGGTTTACGGCGGCGACGCGATGGACGACTACGAATCGGGCGCGATCACGACCGCCGAGTTCTTCGACGCGTCCCGGGTGGCCGGGCGGTTGACCTGCTCGCAGGCCGAGTTCGTACGGGCGTTCGCGGACATCTTTTCGCGGAACGACCACGTCTGCGACGTGATCCCGGCTCTGGCGAAGAACTACCGGCTTGTGCTGGCGAGCAACACCTGCGACGCGCACTACCTGCGCTACGCGGAAGACTACGCCGACGTGCTCGGGCACTTCAGTGCGCGGTGCCCGTCGCACGAAGCGAAGGCCCGCAAGCCGCTCGCCGCCTACTATGAGTACTGCCAGGAGTACGCCCACGCCCGGCCCGGCGAGTGCCTGCTGCTCGACGACTTGCCGAGGAACATCGCCGCCGCCGAGGCCCACGGCTGGCGGGGACTGCTGTACCACCCGCGGCTCGACCTGCGGGCCCAACTGGTCGCCGCCGGAATCGTGTTGGACTGACTTCTCTGCCAGGTGTGAGGACCGCTATGGACCTGCTCAAGACCGCCGACCCCGAACTCTGGCAAGCCGTCCAGGGCGAAGTCTCGCGCCAGCGGTTCGGCCTCGAAATGATCGCGTCGGAGAACTACGCCAGCCCGGCCGTGATGGCCGCGCAGGGCACCGTCCTGACGAACAAGTACGCCGAGGGCTACCCCGGCAAGCGGTACTACGGCGGGTGCGAGTACGTCGATCAGGCCGAGACGCTGGCCCTCAAGCGGGCCAAGGCGATCTTCGGCGCGGCCCACGCCAACGTTCAGCCGCACTCTGGCGCGCAGGCCAACACGGCCGTGTTCCTGGCGGCCCTCCAGCCGGGCGACACGATCCTCGGCCTCGACCTGGCGCACGGCGGGCACTTGACTCACGGCATGAAGCTCAACTTCTCGGGCAAGTACTTCAAGGCGACGTTCTACGGCGTGACCCCGGACGCCCACCGCATCGACTTCGACCAGGTCGCGGCGCAGGCCCGGGAGCACAAGCCGAAGATCATCATCGCCGGGGCGAGTGCGTACCCGCGGACGATCGACTTCGCGAAGTTCGCCGAAATCGCCCGGGAGGTCGGCGCGCTGTTCATGGTGGACATGGCGCACATCGCCGGGTTGGTCGCCGCGAAGGTCCACCCGGACCCGGTGCCGCACGCCGACTTCGTAACGACGACCACGCACAAGACCCTGCGCGGCCCGCGCGGCGGCCTCATTCTGTGTACCGAGGACTGGGCCAAGCGGATCGACTCGGCCGTCTTCCCGGGCGTCCAGGGCGGGCCGCTCATGCACGTCGTCGCGGCCAAGGCGGTCGCCTTCGGCGAAGCCCTGCGGCCCGACTTCGTGACCTACCAGCAGCAGGTGTTGACGAACGCCAGTGCCCTCGCGGACGCGCTGATGTCCGCCGGCTATCCCATCGTGTCCGGCGGGACGGACAACCACTTGATGCTCGTGGACGTGTTCGCCAAGTCGGGCATCGGGGGCAAGCAGGCCGAGCAAGCACTCGACGCGGCCGGCATCACGGCCAACAAGAACATGATCCCCTACGACCCCCGCAAGCCGATGGACCCGTCCGGCATCCGCCTCGGCACGCCGGCCCTGACCACCCGGGGCATGAAGGAAGCCGAGATGCGGCAGATCGCCAAGTGGATCGGCGACGTGCTGTCGAAGCCGGCCGACGACGACCTGTTGTCCCGCGTCCGGGGCAGCGTCCACGAGCTATGCGAGAGCTTTCCGCTGCCGGCGTAAAGAGACCTCACCCCCCGGCCCCCGCTCCGATGCGGAGAGGGGGAGAACGACCCTCGAAGGCGACGACTGAAACCCTCTTGCTCCCCTCTCCGCGTCGGAGAGGGGCCGGGGGTGAGGTTTCTTCGACTGAAACCCTCTTGCTCCCCTCTCCGCGTCGGAGAGGGGCCGGGGGTGAGGTTGCTTTTTCCCCCCAGGGACTCGCCGTGAACGCGGCCCAACTCGTGCCCCCCCTCGTTTGCCTCGGCATGGTGCTGCTCACCGTGCTGGGGTTCGAGGTCTTCGTCTTCCGGCTGGCGTGCATGATCTGCCGCGTGCCGCAGCCGGGGTTGCTCCGGTCGTTCGGCATGGTGAGCGTGCTGCTGACCGTGCCGGCCGTCGTGGACGCGGTGTTCGGGGCGGGGCTGACGCAAATCTACCGCGCCGGCGGCTACCCGTTGTGGGAGGCCGGCGTCGTCCAGTTCTTCCTCGCCCTGCCGGCCCACATGGCCATCTGCTCGTTCACCCACGCCCAAATGATGGGCCTGAAGGTGACCGAGGGCCTCGCCGTCTGGTTCGTCGATAAACTCTTGAAGGCGGTCGTGCTGCTGATCGTTGTCGGCGGCGTCGCCTTGTTATTTTTGATCGGACGGCCGTAGGGATGACCCGGTATTTTGCGACCTGTGCCCGTGGCCTCGAACCGATCCTGGCCGCCGAGTTGGCCAACCTGCGGGCCTTCGACATCGCCCCCGGTCGTGGCGGCGTTACGTTCAGCGGTCCGCTCGAACTCGTCTACCGGGCCAACCTGTACCTGCGCACGGCGGTCCGCGTCCTGCGGCCGGTGTTCGAGGGTATCGTCCGCAACCCGGACGAACTGTACGACGCCGTGCGGACGATCGACTGGGACGAACACCTGACGCCGGACCACACCATCGCCGTCGATTGCAACGTCAAGAACTCGGGCATCACACACTCGCAGTACGCCGCCCGGCGGGTCAAGGACGGCATCTGCGACCAGTTCCGCGACAAATACGGCCGGCGGCCGAGCGTCGATACCGAGTTCCCCGGCATGGGCTTGAACCTGCACGTCAGCCACGACCACGCCATCCTGAGCCTGGACAGTTCCTGGGACTCCTTGCACAAGCGCGGCTACCGGCCGATCTCGACGCGCGCCCCGCTGAACGAAGCCCTGGCGGCCGGGTTACTGCTGCAAGTCGGGTACGACGGTACGCGGCCGCTCTGGGACCCGATGTGCGGGTCGGGCACGTTCGCCATTGAGGCGGCGATGATCGCGCTGCACCGACCGCCGGGGCTGACCCGCCGGTGGTTCGCCTTCTACGGCTGGATGGACTTCGACAAGGGCCACTGGGCGTCGTTGCGCGAAGACGCCCGCCGGCGGATGCGCACCACCCTGGAGCAGCCGATCGGCGGGTCGGACGTGCGGGACGACGCGATTTACTTCGCCCACGAGAACGCCAAACTCGCCGGGTTGGGGCACCTGCTCCGCTTCGAGAAGTGCGACATCCGCCAGTCCCGCCCGCCGACGGCCACCCTGGGGCAGCTCATTTGCAACCCGCCCTACGGCGAGCGGATCGGCGAGGAGGCCGAACTCGACGAGCTGTACGCGACCATCGGCGACGTGACGGCCAACCAGTGGGCCGGCTGGGATTTGGCGATCTTCACGGTCAACAACCCGCACACCCGCAAGGTCCGCCGGCCGGTGCGGTCGAACCACCCCTTCTTCAACGGCAGCCTGAACTGCAAGCTCTGGCAGTACCGCGTCGATTGACCCGGGGCGACTCCGGTCAGAGCAGTTCGCGGATCGGCTCGCCGTCGTCGAGGACGGGCACCGGCCGGCCGCTGCCGTCGGGGAAGCTGGCGGACTTGTAGTCGATGGCGAGGTGCTTGAAGACCGTCGCCCACAGGTGGTTCGGTTTCATCGGCCGGTCCTTCGGCGTCTCGGCTTTGGCCGTCGTCGAGCCGATGGCCTGGCCCATGCGGAAGCCGCCGCCGCTCACGACGACCGACTGCGCCTGGGGCCAGTGGTCGCGGCCGGGCCGGCCGTCCTTGTATTCGAGCTTCGGCGTGCGGCCAAACTCCCCGGTCACGACCAGCAGCACCTTCTTGTCGAGGCCGCGGGCGTACAGGTCCGCGATGAGGGCCGACACCGCCTTGTCGAGGTGGCCGAGCTTGTGCTTGGTGTCCGTGAAGAGGTTGCAATTCACGGCGTGCGAGTCCCAGTTGTACGTGCAGTCCTTGGCCATTTCCTGGCCGTGCGGCGTGGCGTTTTCGAGGACCATCGTCACCCACTGCGACCCCGCTTCGACCAGCCGTCGGGCGAGTAAACAACGCTGGCCGTAGCGGTGGTTGCCGTATTGCGCGCGGGTCGCCGGGGTCTCCTTCGTGAGGTCGAAGGCGTGGCGGGCGCGGTCGCCGGTGAGCAGTTCGAGCGCCCGGCCCCGCGCGGCGTCCAACCCCTCGCCGACCCGAGAAGCGTCCGGCACGGCGACGCGGTTGAACTGATCGAGCAGCGCGACGCGGTCGGTCAAGCGGTCCTGGGTCGCCTTGAGTGGGGCAAGGTTCTTCACCTCGAACGCCGGGTCGGACGGGTCGCCGGTGAGCGTGAACGGGTGGGCGCTCGGCCCCAGGTAGGCGCTGCCGAACGCGAAGGTGTCGATGCCGCCGCGGTTCGTGTCGGCCCCGCAGACGTAGGTCGGCAGGCCGGGCGTGCGGTTGCCCAGGAGCTTTGCCGCCATCGAGCCGACCATCGGCGTGTCGTTGACCGTCTCCGTCGGCCGCAGCGGGTCGCGGCCGGTGAGGAACTTCTTGTGCCCGCCGCCGTGGTCGGCGAAGGTGTGCGAAATGCTGCGGATGATGGCGAACTTGTCCGCGACCTTGGCCAGCCCCGGCAGGTGTTCGCAAATGCGGATGCCGGGGACGTTGGTGTCGATCGGCTTGAAGTCGCCGCGGTACTCGCTCGGCGCGTCCGGCTTCATGTCGAACGTCTCCTGGTGTGGCGGCCCGCCCGGCAACCACAGGAAGATCACCGCCGGCAGGTTCGACGTGCGCGGGTCGCCGCTTTCAGCCCGAAGTTGGAACGGCCGGACGCCCAGCGCCCCGGCACTGGCCAGCGACACGGCCCCGAAGCGGAGGGCGTCCCGGCGGGACGGGCCGACACAAGGCGGCAGTTTACGCATGACGGCACCAGCGGAAGAGAAACCAAGCGGGTGAGGTGAGGATAAGCCAACGGGGCACAAGAGTCAAAGCGAAAGGGACCGGCGAGTCAGGAGTGTGAGCGACGGGAGGTCTTCTCACCTCCCGTCGCTCACACTCCTGGCTCGCCGGGGGAAATGGGCCTGGGTTCAGCGGGAGTTCGCTTGCCGGATGCGCTCCAAATCCGCGCGGAACAGGCGGGTGAACTTGACGGCACCCGCCGGGTTGAGGTGGTCGCAATCCGTGAAATCCGTCTCGAAGAACTGGGGGCACTCGGCGTAGGCGAAGTAGGAGACGCCCTCCGCTTGGACCAGCCGTTGGATCGCGGCCGTGGCCTCGGCGAGGTACGCCGGACTGAAGTGGTCCCGGTACGAACGGTGGGTGGGCGTCGAAACGAGCAGGCATTCGATGCCCCGTGCTTTGCAGAATTGCACCGTCCGCGTCAGGCAGGCCATGTTCTCCTCCATCCGGTCGGGCAAGCCCTCGTGAGCGGCGGCCCTCGCCTTGCCGTACTGGCGGTCGAACGGAATGGTCCGCGTGTCGGCACGCCATCCCCGCATCGGCTCGTCGAGCAGCGCCATTTTCGACTGGATTATGCCGAGAGCGGCCTGGCTGTGCCGCACGGTGGCGAAGACGAGAGGGCTGTACTTGCGCTCGTCATCGACCCGCGCCCGGAGGCCGGTCCCGTTGAAGTACAGCGACTCCCTCCACTTTTCGCCGTCCGTGGCCGCGATCGAATAATGCACGGCGAAGGCGTCGATCCCGAAGTAGATGCGCTTGAGGCCCGGCGACTTCTCCACGACCGCCTTGGCGATCTCGCAGTCGTACCACAAGTCCTGCCCCCCGAAGGCGAGGTTGTAGGTGACCTCCGACAGTTCCGGGGTGGCGATGCCCATTTCAGTGTGGGACGAGCCGACCACGATCGCGGTCACGGTCGAGCCGAAGCTCTGCGGCGCGAGCCGACCCGCGTCGGGGGTCGAGTCTCCCCCGAGCGGGATAGTAGCCGGCGGGACGGACAGGGCCGTGAGGCCGAGGTACGCCCGGCTCAGGCCGACGCCGAAGAGCGCCGCCACGGCGAGGGTGAGCACTTTGCCCGTGTAGACCAAATACGACCTCGGGTCCGACGGCCGGAAGGCCCGCGGCGACTTGGCCCATTTCAGAATGGGGTGCTCGAAGAATCGGTACGAAAACAGGGCTAACGCGAACGTCGTGAGCAGGGCCGCGACTGCCGAGAACGTGTTGGCCCCGGCGCGGACGTCCGTGAGGCCCAATGCCGCGTAGACGGGCAAGTGGTAGAGGTAGAGGCCGTAACTGATGGTCCCGACGCGCGCGAGCGGGCGGAACCGGCCCAGCGGGGCGCTCCCCAACGCCACGAGGAACAACCCCGCGCAGAGCAGGTGGAGTGCGGTCGCGTCGGTCGCCCGCCGGGTCGATTCCGACAGCCCGGACGCCGCGACGGGCCAGAGTGCCCCCGCCAGGACCAACAGTACCCCGACGACGACGCCCCGCGAGATTCCTAGCCGCGCCCCGAACCTGCGCGCCAGCCAGCCCTCGTGCAGCGCCGCGAGTGCCCCGAGGCTGACGGCCGCGAGTTGCGTGAACGTGACCCGGCTCAGCAGCCCGTCGGCGTTCGCCCGGGAAAAGCCGGCCGAATCGAGCCGCTCGGCGAGCAGGTAGGTGACCCCCGGCGTCGCGCACACGATCGCCGCCAAGACGAAGCGCAGACTGGCCCGCGGGAGGAACATCGCGGCGCACGGCCAGAACCAGTAGAAGTGCTCCTCGACGCACAGGCTCCAGAAGTGGGCCACGGGGGGGACTCTGCCCGCCGCGGCGTCCGTGCTGAAGTACGCGCGGGAGTCGGTCATGAACTGGAAGTTGAAGGTGAAGTTCGCGGCCCAGGTCAATTCCTTGCCCGGCCAAGTCACGGCCAGAACGGCCAGCGTCAGGAAGTAGATGGGGAAAATCCGGGCGACGCGGCGGTTGTAGAACCCCGTGAGGCTCCGGCCCGCCGCCCGATCCGCGACCAGGATTCGCGTGATGAGGAACCCGCTGAGGACGAAGAAGACCCCGACCCCGGCGTCGCCGAGGAAATCCGGCACCCAGTGCATGAACCGGACGGCTTTGAGGTGGGCGAACAGGACCATCAGGCAAGCGAGGCCGCGGAGCGAATCCAACTGCGGCAGGTGAGGCCCGGACTTTCCGATGGCGAGCGGGGTCGCCGGCTGATCAACCACGGCTCTGCCTCCGAGAGACTTGCAAGGTTCTCCGACCGAGTCTGGGCGGACGGGCGAGTATAAATATTCGGGTCGAGGTGTCAAGACACGCTTCGGGTGGGACGACACCGGCGAGCCAGGGGCGTGAGCGACGGGAGGTCGAGACACCTCCCGTCGCTCACGCCCTTGGCTCGCCGGGGCAATCTCTAGTTCTTGGCGGCGACGCGGGCCATCGCGGACGCGCGGGCGATGGCTTTTTGCCGGCTCGCCTGATCGACGGAGTTCGTCACCGGCAGTTTCTCCGCGGCGGCGCGGGCTTCTTCGGCGGCCGTCGGCGTCACGTCGGTCGCCTTGACGGCCTTGGCGGTCAGCACCGTCACCGTGTTCGTGCGAACCTGGGCGAAGCCGCCGTCGATGAAGTAGCGGGTCGTGGTCCCGGCGGTCGTGAAGCGGAACTCGCCCGGCCCGAGTTGGCCGACGAACGCCGAGTGCCCCGCGCCGACGCCGCGTTCGCCGTCGAACATCGGCAGGACGACGAAGTCGGCGGTCGTGTCGAGCACCGCCTTCTCGGGGGTGACGACGCTGATCTTGATCGTGGCCATACTGCTTCACTCACTCTCGAAGTCGGGTGTGGGGTGTCGGGTGTCGGGTTTGGTCGAACCGCTTCGCAATGTCTGCGAAACCCCACACCCGAAACCCGAAACCCGATTCGCGGGCTACTTCATCTTCTTGGCGGCCTCCTCGGCCTCCTCGATGGTGCCGACGTACATGAAAGCGTTCTCGGGCAGGTGATCCCACTTGCCGTCGCACAGTTCCTTGAAGCTGCGGATCGTGTCGGCCAGCGTCGTGAAGTTGCCCGACTTGCCGGTGAACGCTTCGGCCACGAAGAACGGCTGCGACAGGAAGCGCTCGATGCGGCGGGCGCGGCTCACGACCTGCTTGTCCTCCTCGCTCAGTTCCTCGACCCCGAGGATGGCGATGATGTCTTGCAACTCGCGGTAGCGCTGCAAGATGCGCTTGACGCGGTCGGCGACCGTGAAGTGTTCGACGCCGACGATGCCGGGGTCGAGCAACCGCGAGTTCGACGCCAGCGGGTCGATGGCGGGGTAGATGCCCTTCTCGGAGATCGACCGTTCGAGGTAAATGAACGCGTCGAGGTGCTGGAAGGTGTTGGCCGGGGCCGGGTCGGTGGGGTCGTCGGCCGGGACGTACACGGCCTGCACGGACGTAATCGCCCCCTTGGTCGTCGAGGTGATCCGCTCCTGCAACTCGCCCATCTCGGTCGAGAGCGTCGGCTGGTAACCGACCGCCGACGGCATGCGACCGAGCAACGCGGACACTTCGCTGCCCGCCTGCGAGAAGCGAAAAATATTATCGACGAAGAACAGCGTCTCGGTGCCGGTCGAGTCGCGGAACCACTCGGCCATCGTCAGGGCCGACAGCGCGACCCGCATGCGAGCGCCCGGCGGCTCGTTCATCTGGCCGAAGACCATCGCCGTGTTGTCGATGACCGACTTGGCGTCGGCCTCCGCACTCGTCTTGGTCTCCTGCATTTCGAGCCACAAGTCGTTGCCCTCGCGAGTCCGCTCGCCGACGCCGGCGAACACCGAGTAGCCCTTGTAGACCTTGGCGATGCGGGTGATGAGTTCCTGGAGAATGACCGTCTTGCCCAGTCCGGCCCCGCCGAACAGCCCGGCCTTGCCGCCCCGCGCCAGGGGCGTGAGCAGGTCGATGACCTTGATGCCGGTGATGAGGACTTCGGCCTTGGGCGACAACTCGCTGAACTTGGGCGGCTCGCGGTGGATCGACCGCCGCTCCTTCTCGCCGACCGGCTTGCCGCCGTCGATCGGTTCGCCGAGCAGGTTGAACACGCGGCTCAGCGTCTCCATACCGACCGGCACGGTCACCGGGGACGCGGTATCGACGACGGCCATGCCGCGGACGAGGCCGTCGGTCGAGCCGAGGGCGACGCAGCGGACGCGGTTGCCGCCGAGGTGCTGTTGCACTTCGCCGGTGAGCGAAATCTTCACGCGGCCCTTCACGTCGCTGTGGATCGTGAGCGCGTTGTAAATGTCCGGCAGGTGGCCCTCGTCGAACTCCACGTCGAAGGTCGAGCCGATGATCTGCACAATTTTACCGGGCTTGGTCGCAGTCGCTGCCATTGCGTTCGCTCCGTGATGTCGGTGCCCGGAGTGACCCGGGCTGAGTAGTCGTCAGGCGTGTTTGGGGACCAAGAAACTCAAGTGGTGCGCGGTGTGCGTCAGGACCATTGCCAGCCAGTTCGCGTCACTTTGAAAGCCGAACAATGGCGACTCGTGGGTTTTGCCGAGCGGGGTTTCGTACCGCCGCAGTTGAGTCGTCAACTTTTGGACGGCGTCCGCGGCGTCCTGGCCGGGCGGGAAAACGGTTTGCGGTGCCGTGGACAGCCCCGCCGGCATCGTCCGGTCGTCGAGGACTTGCCGCGTCATTTTGGGCAAGGTCGTCCGCTTCACGACGAAGAACACCGGCTTCAACCAGAACGGGATCGGCGGGAAGCCGTCGAGCGGGTAGCTCGCCCACAGGGCCAGGTGGTTGCACGCCTGCGCGAGATCCCACCGGCCGGCCTTGTCGTACCCCGCGGCCAGCAGGTGTTCGGCGTCGCGGGCGGCGTCGTCGAGCGTGTCGAAGCGCAACTGGCGGCGGGTCGGCATGGGTTATTTCAGCGCCTCGGAGCCGGCGATGAGTTCGCTGATTTCCTTGGTAATGTTGGCCTGGCGGGTGCGGTTGTACAGCCGCGTCACGCCCTTGATCAGGTCGCCGGCGTTCTCCGTCGCGGCCTTCATCGCCACCCGGCGGGCGATCTGCTCGCTGACCGCGGCGTCGAGGAACGCTTTGAACAGCCGGACCTTGAAGGCGACCGGCACCAGTTCGCCGAGGATTTCGGCGGCACCGGGGAAGAACTCGTAGCCGACCGACGCGCCGGCGGTCGGTTCGACGGCCGCAGCCTTCTTGCTCGTCTCGACGGCGACCGACGACAGCGGCAACAGCGTCTCGACGATGGGGTACTGCTTCGCGGCCGTGATGAACTTCTGGTACACGACAATCACTTGATCGACTTGGCCGGAGACGAAGAGGTCGATGTAGCGCGACGCCAAGGCATCGACATCCTCGAACTTCGGCTTGTCTTCAAAGTTGGTGTACGAGTTGGTCGTCGGCACTTGCTGGAACTTGAAGTAGGCGATGCCGCGCTTGCCGGACACGTCCAGGTCGAACTCGGTGCCGGCCTCCCGCAGCGCGCGAATCTTGGGCATTGCCTCGCGGAGGATGCTGCCGTTGTACCCGCCGCACAGGCCGCGATTGGCCGTGATGACCAGGACGAGCACCTTCTTGACCACCGGCCGGGCGGCGAGCAGCGGGTGCGAGACTTCGCCGGCGTTCTTCGACAAATCGGCGGCGAGTTCGGCGATCTTGCGCGTGTAGGCGTCGGCCTCGGTCGCGCGGTCGAACGCCTTTTTGAAGCGGGCCGTGGCGATGAGTTCCATCGTCTTCGTGATCTTGCGGATGTTCCGCACCGCCTTGCGGCGCTTCACGAGGACACGAAGGTTTGCCATGCTTCACTCAGTGATGAGTGACGAGTGATGAGTGATGAGTAAGAAGCAGGTCATGTCTGCCTCATTAGTCATCACTCGTCACTCGTCACTTTGGGTCAGCCCTTGAACTGCGGCTGGAACGCCTTGATGGCCGCGTCCAGCGCCGCAATGACCTCGTCGGTCATCTTCTTTTCCTTGACGAGCAGCGCGCGGGTTTCCGCCTTCTGCTCCTTCATGAACTTGAGGAACTGGTCTTCCCAGTCCTTCACCTTCTTGCGGTCCACCTTGTCCAGCGCGCCGCTGTTGCCCGCGTAGATAATCATGATCTGGTCGATCACGTTCAGCGGCTTGTACTGGCCCTGCTTCAGAATCTCGACCATGCGGTAACCGCGGTCGAGCTGCGACTGCGTCACCTTGTCGAGTTCGGTGCCGAGCTGGGCGAACGCTTCGAGTTCGCGGAACTGGGCGAGCGCGAGCTTCAGACCGCCGGCGACGGTCTTGTGCTTCATCGCGCCGATCTGGGCGTTACCGCCGACGCGGCTCACCGAGATGCCCACGTCCACGGCCGGCAGCACGCCCGCGTTCTTCAGGTCGGGTTGCAGGTAAATCTGGCCGTCGGTGATGGAGATCACGTTCGTGGGGATGTACGCGGACACTTCGCCTTCGAGCGTCTCGATGATCGGCAGCGCGGTGAGCGAACCGCCGCTCCCGGCGACCTTCGCGACCTTCGCGCCCGGGAAGCTCTTCACGTCGTGCTTGGCCTGGTCGAGGCCGCCCTTCTCGCCCGGCCCGACGTACACCTTGCCCTCGTCGCCCGGCCCGCGCTTCTCGGTCGGGCTGGACGCCTTGTTGATGCCCCAGTGACCGTCCGCGTTCGCGCCGTCGGTGTTGCCGTCGAGGATCACCCAGCGTTCGGCCAACTTCGCGGACCGTTCGAGCAGGCGGGAGTGGGCATAGAACACGTCGCCGGGGTACGCCTCGCGCCCCGGCGGGCGGCGCACCAGCAGCGACAACTGGCGGTACGCGGCGGCCTGCTTCGACAGGTCGTCGTACACGCAGAGCGTATCGCGGCCCTGGTCGTAGGTGAAGAACTCGGCCATCGCGCAGCCGGCGTACGGCGCGAGGTACTGGAGCGGGGCCGCGTCGGCCGCGGACGCGACCACGACGATGGTGTAGTCCATCGCCCCGGCTTTCCGCAGAATCTCGACCAC
>JAYTSV010000132.1:0-5217 GCA_043745465.1 Fimbriiglobus sp. | reverse complement strand
GCTCACCGCCGACGAGGTCAAGGAACGAGTCTGCTCCCACTTCGGGTGCGTACCCACCGAACCGCTCAAACAGGATGTCACTTGAGACTGCACTAGGCTCCGTCGAATCGCGCGGCTCCGGGTAAAAATTGATTGCCCCGTCCTCGAACGAGCGGGTAAAGTAATTTTCATCTCGCCGCGAGGATTCCGGGTCGTGGAAACTTCCCATCCGGAGTTTCCGTCGTAACTGTGTGATTTCGCCGTCCCATTCCGCCTTGAGGTTCCCGCCATGACGCGCCGCGCCGCCTGCTTCGCCCTCCTCGCTGTGGCCTTTTTTGGGGCCGTACCGGCCGCCCGGGCCGACGAGGAAATGACCTTTGAACAGGCCCTGGTCGCCGCCCAGGCCCAGGTGCCGAACGGTACGCTCATCCGCGCCCGCGCGGAAAGCAACAACGTCTTCGGCTTCTACTTCTGGCAGCGGCCCCGCGTGGTCGAAGTCGAAATCAACAAGAGCCTGAACATCAAAAAGCGCGTCAAGAAGTCCGACGAAGAAGACGTCAGCAAGGACGTGCTCGACCTCATGGAAAAAATGACCCGCGGCAAGACCAAGTTGCCCGACGGCCGCATCCTCGAAATCGCCACCGGCGCGCTCAAAGGGACCGGCATCACGAGCCTGACGTACACCAAGAAAGACGACCGCCTCGTCGTCGTGGTGGGGGACGTGCAGATCGACGCCGAGACCGGCAAGACGACCCACGTCGCCGCCGAATCGCCCAAGAAGTAGTCGCGTCCTGCGGCCGGCCACGTTGTCCTTTCCCCCGGGCGGTGTACCGTGGCTCGGACCCCTTTCCGTCGATCCGCCCGCCGCCCGGCGTTCACGCTGATCGAAGTCCTGGTCGCCCTGGCGATCGTCGCCATCTTAATCGGTCTGCTCATCCCGGCCGTGCAAAAGGTGCGGGCCGCGGCCGACCGCACGCGCTGCCAGAACAACCTCAAGCAACTCGGCCTGGCGTTGTACCTCTACCACGAGGACAACCTCAAGTTCCCACAGGCCTACAACGAGTACTGGAACTTCACCGAACCGGGCGACGCGCCCAAGCCGCCCGACGGCCGTCCGCGCCAGAGTTGGGCGACGATGATTCTGCCCTACCTGGACCAGGTCAATCTCGCCCGCACCGGCGTCGCGCTCAGCCAGGGCCAACTCGTCGAAGTGTTCGCGTGCCCGGCCGACGACCGGTCGCGGACCGTGTCGGCCGGCGGTAGTTTCAAGAACCTCGGCAACCGGTTCGGCCTGACGTGGTACCTCGCCGTCGAGGGCCAGGAGTACACCCGCGGCGAGGCCAAGACGTACTTGTCCCTGGAGATCGCCGGGGCGCGCGACGGCGTGATCTACCGCTCGTCGGACACCCAAGTCGTCCACGTCACCGACGGGACGAGCAACACCGTGATGCTCGGCGAACGCCCGCCGTCCCCCGGCCCGGACCTCGACTGGGGCTGGTGGGCCTGGAGCGGGTACGACAGCGCTTTGGCCGTGACCGAGCGGCGCAGCTTCCTGTACCCCGGCTGCCCGATGCCGATCACGTATTCGCCGGGCAAGGCCGACAACCCCTGCGACGCCCAACACTTCTGGAGCGTGCACTCCGGCGGCGGCAACTGGCTATTCGCGGACGGGTCCGTCCGCTTCCTGCGGTACGCCGCCGCGAGCGTCCTGCCGGCCCTGTCCACCCGCGCCGGCAACGAAACGATCAGCGCCAACGACTACTGAGGGGCGAAGTCCGAGACGAGAGTCGCCACATTCCGCCCCGCGAAGTTCACGCAAGCCGACGGCCTTCGACGCGCGACTTCGCCGTGGACTTCACCACTCACTCGCCCAGGCGGGGGCCGGCAGGGGTCTCGGGCTGCCGTCCCTGGGTCGGGTTTCCCGGAGAACCTGCTGACCTCGTCCGTCCAAGATTTGGAGTAGCCCCGAGCCAGTCACGACCGCGAGGCGGCCGTCGAACGTCCAGTCGGCCCATTGAACCCCGGTGAGTACAGCGGTTCGCCCGCGGTGCGTCAAGCGGTAAGCGGTCGGGTCAGGCGGGCAGATGGTTGGACAGGTCCGAAACCCCGCGAAGCGACTTCGCACCGACAGCACGGCCGCACACTCGGCGTCGGGCGAGGGCTTCTCCATCACAACTTCACGCCGCTCTTGCCAAAAGTACGCCGCGTCTGGCGGGGGCGTCGATATCGATTCCGCCCAGCCGCGCCGGCGTTCCACCGCGAACTGGGACGGTTCAGTTGCCCGCAGGCCACTGACTGTGCTGAGAACTGACACGTCACCGAAAGCAGGGTTACCGATAGCCCACTCGGCAGGGTCGGGAACGAATTGCAGCACGTACCCCCCGGTCGCGTACTCCCTCCAGGCCGCCAAGGCTTTCAGCCACGGCAGCCTCGACACCGCGTGGTAGTTCTCGCCGGGTGCCCAGGAGGAATTGGGCTGCAATGCGAAGTACGAAAACCATCGGCCGCCGGGGGAAAGGTCACATCGCTGTGGGTACAACGTGCCGCGGAACCACGCCCCCTCCTCGTAAGCACCACTGGCGAAGTCCCAGCGGCCGAGTCGCCACCACCTGCCGGGCATCTTGTGAATCACCGCCGCGACCCGACTTTCGGGGTCGGGCACGCAAAACACCCGCGGCAACCAGACCGACGAATCGGCACGGGCACCGCGGGCGTCATCGACAGAACGATCGAATTCGAGCGGAGGGGTCGGCTCAACTGTCATGTCACACCTCCGCTAGACGGCTGTCACTCGTCGGTGAGGCTGGGGTAGTTGCGCATGACGAGGTGACTGTTGATCTTCTGCACGAGGTCGAGGGCCACGCTCACCACGATCAGCAGGCCGGTGCCGCCGTAGAAGGCGGCGATCTGTTGGTTGACGCCCAGCTTGGCGCTGATGATCGTCGGGATGATGGCGATGATCGCCAGGAACGCCGCTCCCACGTAAGTGATGCGCATCAGCACCCGTTCGAGGTAGTCGGCCGTACTCTTGCCGGGGCGGTAGCCGGGGATGAAACTCCCCTGGTCCTTGAGGTTGTCCGCGACTTCCTTGGGGTTGAACTGGATCGCCACCCAGAAGTAGCAGAAGACGTAGATCAGCACGATGTAGACGACGTTGTAGAACCAGCCGTCGCCGCGGTGGAAGGCCGAGCCGAGGGTCGAGGCCCAGGTCAGGTCGGGGGCGACCGCGCTCAGCGAGTCGAAGAGCAGGCCGGGGATCAGCAGCATCGTGCTGGCGAAGATCACCGGCATGACGCCGGCCGCGTTGACCTTCATCGGCAGGAACGCCTTGGTCCCGCCGACCTGCCGGCGGCCGCGGACGTGCTTGGCCGACTGCATCGGGATTTGCCGCTTGGCCTTCGTGATCGCAATCACGCTCACCACGACGGCGACGAACAGGAACATCAGCAGGACGAAGCTTTCGAGGCTGATGTCGCCCGAGTCCCCGCCGCCGAGGGTGAACAGCGACGGATTGATGGTCGTCGTGCCGGGGACGAAGATCAAGCTCGCGGTCGCTTGCGGCAGGCGGGCGACGATGCCGGCCATGATGATGAGCGACACGCCGTTGCCGATGCCGTACTCGTCGATCTGCTCGCCGATCCACATCAGAAACAGGCACCCGGTCGTCATGATGAGGACCGCGGAGCCGCCGAAGAAGATCGCGCTCCAGGTTTCCGAGGCGTAGCCGGCCTGGGCCAGCCCCATCCCGGTGCCCGTGCCGTCGTCCACGCGCATCAGGGTCTGAACGAACATGAACGCCTGGAGGGCACAAATCGGCACGGTCAGGTAGCGGACGTACTCGTTGATCTTTTTCTGCCCGGCCGCCCCCTCCTTGCGGAGCTTTTCGAGCGACGGCAGCACGCCCGACGAGAGCAACTGGATGATGATCGACGCCGAGATGTACGGCATGATGCCCAGCGCGAAGATGCACCCCTGGCTCAGGTCGCCGCCCGAGAAGAGCGACACGAAGCCGAGGATTTGGCCGAACGAGCCGGTGGCCTGTTGGGACATCTTCTCGGCCATCTTGGCCTGGTCGATCATCGGCAGCGGCACGTAATAGCCGATGCGGTAGACCATCAGGAAGAGCAGGGTGATGAAGATCTTCCGGCGGAGTTCCGGGATCTTGAAGATGGTCGCGATCATCGAGAGCATGTGGAAGCCGTCCCAGTCCCGGTTACGAAAACCGCCCGGCGGCCGGGGAGTCGGGCACTCCGCGGCCACCGGGGGTCGTTTCTAGTCAGTTCGCGGGCCGGCAACCAGTCCCGTCGTCAGGCGACGACCGGCTCGCCGGACATCCGCTCGATCGCAAGTCCGCCCCAGTAGTAGACTTCCTGCCCGCCGTGGACTTTGAGGAAGTTGGCCGCGCGGCGGGCCTTGTGCGGGTCGGCGGCGTCTTCCGGGCCGACGTAAATGGCCGCCGCCCCGCCGCCGTTCTTGAGCACCCGGTCGGCCTGTTCGAGCAGCGCCATCTGGTCGGACAGGACGTTATCGACGCCGCGCCGCAGCCGGGCGTAAGCCCCCTGCTTGTGGGCCTGGATGTCGATCTGGGCCGCGCCCTCTTGGCCCTGGAAGACGAACACGTTCTCGTCCGACAGGCCGACATCCTTGCCGGCGGCGAGGGCCGCGGTGCGGAGGGCGGTCATGTCCGTGCCCGGTGCGAACAGGGCGGTAACGCAGTGCTCGGGGGTGTAAATGTACCCGTCGGCGTGGGGGTCGGAGTTCAGTTGCGGCATGACAAGTCGTCCTGAAAGAAAGGAAGCGTTCGGAAACACTTCCTTATGACGATGCACCCCGCGTGCCAAACCGGACTCGGCCCCGCGGCGGCGTTACGCCTTCGGGGCCTTGGCCGGCTTCGGCTTGCCGCCGTGCTTGGCGGTGAGCAGCTTGGCCTGCGTGCCCATCTTATTGCGGACCGGCTTCTTCGGCTTGGGGACGAGGACGACCGTGCCGCCGGCGGCTTCGATCTTGGCCTTGGCCCCGGCCGACGCGTGGTCGCAGGTGACGGTGAGCTTCTTGGTCAGCTCGCCTTCGCCCAGGACGCGGAGGCCGTCGTAGGTGCCGTTGACGATGCGGCGGTCGGCGAGCGAGGCGGTATCGACCGTGGCCCCGTCGTCGAACTTGTTCAGGTCGCCGACGTTGACGATCGCGAAGTCCTTGGCGAAGGTCGCGTTCGAGAAGCCGCGCTTGGGGAAGCGGCGG
>JAYTSV010000131.1:0-129552 GCA_043745465.1 Fimbriiglobus sp. | reverse complement strand
CTCGCGGCGGCCGATGACCTGATCGGTCACCTCGTAGGCGAACGTCATGATCCCCTCGATCGATCCCTCATCGCCCCGCACCGGCTCGTAGATCACGTTGAAGTACCGGGTGTACGGCTTCCCGGTCCGGTCCCAGTCGAGCAGATAGGGGAAGTCCTGGGCGCTGAAGCGCTGACCCGAGAGGAACACGCCGCTCAGGATCGCGTGGATCCGCGGCTCCAGATCCGGCAGCGCCTCGCGGAGCGAGCGGCCGAGCAGCGGGCGATCGACCCCGACGAGCTGCTGATAACTGCCATTGGCGATCTCGAAGACCAGGTCGGGCCCGCGCACCAGGGCGATCGCCGCAGGAGCCTGCATGAAGAGCGCGAGGAGCCGGGCCCGCTGGACCTCGGCCTCGCGCTGCGCGGCGTGGCGTGATTGGCTGATGGCCAGCGCCGCGTGGACCCGCACGATCAGCTCGCGCGCCGAGAACGGCTTGACGAGGTAGTCGTCCGCGCCGAGTTCCAGCCCGCGCACGCGGTCCGGGATGCCGTCCCGAGCCGTCAGGAAGATGACCGGCAGGTGCGGCCATAATCGGCGCAACTCGGCGAGCACGGCCCACCCGTCGCGGCCGGGGAGCATCACGTCGAGGACGGCCAGGTCGAACGGCTGCGCGAGCAGTGACACCGCGCTGTCACCGGTGTACGCGGGCGTGACGGCGTACCCGGCCTCGGTCAGCCCCTGCGACACGAGCCGGACGGTCTTGCGGTCGTCCTCGGCGAGCAGTATCCGCACGGCGTCCCCCGGGTTCGTCGAGCGGGTCAGTGCCCGGCCTGGCGGACCAGGGCCGCCTGCTGTTGATAATAGGTCGCCCACCGGCGGACGGTCGCGTCCGGGTCGGTCCGGCACAGGCGGTCGAGCCAGCCGGTGAACTGCAGGCGCATCTCGAACGCCACGCGGGCCGTGCCCAGGCGGACGGCCGGGTCGGCGTCGCGGCTCAGGCGTTCGAGCCACGGCCCGGCGTCCTTCACGGCTTCTTCCGTGCCCAGGTCGGTGAGTAACGCCATCCGCTCGGCCGGGTCGGGGTGGCTGAGTTGCCGGGCCAGCGACACTTGCGACAGGTTCAACCCGCGGCTCCGCAAGGCCGCGGCGGCCAGGTCGCGGACCTCGGCGTCGGCGTCGTGCAGGGCGTGGAAAAGGTCCTCCGTGCCGACGACTTCCGTGCCGTCGTCGGTCGCCGGGCCGACGGCCAACAGCGCGGCGCGGCGGACCGTCGCGTCGGCGTCGGCGAGGAGCGGCACGAGGTCGGCGCGGGCGTTCAACTTCGGGTGCAGGGCGTGCCGCACGGCGAGCAGTTTCGTCTCGGCCGTGCCGCGTAATCCCGCCGCGACGAGGGGCATGCAGAGGGCGGGCAAGCCGGGGTCGTTGGCCCGCAGCAGCGTCGGCACGAGGTCGAGCATCGCCGCCGCGCCGGCTTCGGACGGTGTGACCGTTCCGCGAACGAGGCACTGGCACCAGGCGACGAACGCGGGATCGGCCGGTGCGGCGTCGGCGAACTTCTCGGCGAAGGCGGTCGCGGCGGCGCGACCGTCGTCGGGCCGGTCGCTCTCGAACAGCGCGGTAAAGCGGCCGGGGCCGGGGTCGGCGAGGTCGAGCAGAACCCGGGCATGGCGGACGCGCTCGTCGTCGGTCGCGGCCCCGGCCAGCGCGGACGCCGCGAAGCGTTCGGCAATCGCGCCCCGCTTGACGACGCCGACGCCGGCCAGCGCGACCCCGACGGTAGCGCAGCCGAGGACGAGCGGTTTGAGCCAACCCTGAGCCATGACGAATCTCCCGCGAGGTTCGCGCAGGATACACCGCCCGCCGCCCGCCCGGCAAGCCCAACCCGGTGCCGAACCGATACCCTACCCCAATCACCCCCCACCCGATCCCCGGTGCGCCCATGCGTTCGATTGCCTTGCTCGTGCTGTTGTTCGCCCCGGCGGTCGCGCGGGCGCAGGGCACCGCCGCCGACTACGACCGGGCCGCCCAACTCGGGCCGCAGTTCGCGGGCAAAGTGAGTCGGGCCGCGGTCAACCCGGTCTGGTCGGCGGACGGCGACGGCTTCCACTACGCGGTCGAGGTCGGCGGGGGGGTGAAGGAATACGTTGTCGTCAACGCGGTCGAAGGCACGCGGCGAGTCGTGACCAAGGAGGCGTTCGACAAACTGCCGAAGCCGCCCGCCGTCCCGACCGCGCCGCCGCCCCGCCCGCGCCGGCAAGCGCTCTCGCCGGACGGCAAGTGGCGGGTCGCGGTCGTCGAGCACAACCTCGTCTTGCGGGAGGTCGCGTCGAAGGCCGAGACGACGCTCACGAAGGACGGCATCAAGGCCGACGCCTACGCGGCCGACGTCTTCTGGTCGCCCGACTCGGCGGCCTTCGTCGCCTACCGCCGCACGCCCGGCGGCGACCGCCAGGTGACCCTCGTGGAGAGTTCGCCGAAGGACCAGCTTCAGCCCAAAACCTCGACGTACTTCTACCTCAAGCCCGGCGACGACATCCCGCAGGCGAAGCCGGTCCTCGTCACCGTGGCGACCAAGTCGGCCGTCAAACTGAGCGGCGAAACGGCCCTCTTCGACAACCCGTGGGACTTCAGTTACGAACACTGGTCGCCCGACTCGAAAGGGTTCAGCGTGCTCGTCAACCCGCGCGGCCACCAGGCGATCCGCGTGCTCCGCATCGACGCGGCCACGGGCAAAGTCAGCGCCGTCGTCAACGAGGTTTGCGAGACGTTCTTCGACTACAGCAACAAGCTGTTCCTGGAGTATCTCGACGCCACGAACGAGATTCTGTGGACGAGCGAGCGCAGCGGCTGGAACCACCTGTACCTGATCGACGCCACGACGGGACGCGTCAAGAACGCGGTGACCTCCGGGGCGTGGAACGTCCGCGGCGTCGATGGCGTCGATGTCGAGAGCCGGCAGGTGCGCTTTCGCACCGTCGGCTTCGACCCGGACCAAGACCCCTACCACGTCCACTCCGCCCGGGTGAACCTCGACGGCAGCGGCTTCACGCGGCTCACCGAGGGCGACGGCACGCACACCCTGACCCCGTCGCCCGACGGTCGCTTCGCCATCGACCGGTACTCGCGCGTCGATGCCGCGCCGGTCGCGGAGCTGCGGCGGATGCGCGACGGCAAGCTCGTCGTCGCGCTGGAAACCGCCGACTTGAGCGCGTTGAAAGCGGCCGGGTGGCAGGCTCCGGAGCGGTTCGTCGCCAAGGGCCGCGACGGCACGACCGACATCCACGGCCTCATCCACCGGCCGACCAACTTCGACCCGGCCAGGCGGTATCGGGTGATCGAATCGATCTACGCCGGGCCGCACGACCACTTCGTGCCGAAGCACTTCCGCCCGGAACCGGGCACGGCGCAGAAGATCGTCGAACTCGGCTTCGTCGTCGTGCAAATTGACGGCATGGGCACCAACTGGCGCGGCAAGGCGTTCCACGACGTGTGCCACAAGAACCTGGGCGACGCCGGCTTCCCCGACCGCATCCCGTGGATCAAGGCGGCGGCCGCGAAGTACCCGCAACTCGACCTGTCGAAGGGCGTCGGCATCTTCGGCGGCTCCGCAGGCGGGCAGAGCGCGTTGCGGGCGCTGCTGGCCCACGGCGACTTCTACACCGTGGCCGTCGCGGACTGCGGCTGCCACGACAACCGCGTCGATAAAATCTGGTGGAACGAGATGTGGATGGGCTGGCCCGTCGGCCCGCACTACGCCGAGCAGTCGAACGTGACGCAGGCCCACAAGTTGAAGGGCAAGCTGCTCTTAATCGTCGGCGAACTCGACCGCAACGTCGATCCGTCCAGCACGATGCAGGTGGCGAACGCGCTCGTCAAGGCCGACAAGGACTTCGACCTGCTCGTCATCCCCGGCGCGGGCCACGGGGCGGCGGAGACGGCCTACGGCAGCCGGCGGCGGGCCGACTTTTTCGTGCGGCACCTCGCAGGCGTCGAACCCCGCCGGTAGGCCGGCGGGGTCAGTCGAGGCCGAGGGTCTCGCCGCCGTCCGGGGTGACGGCCGCCCAGAACGCGGCCGGCACGACGCCGGGGGCGACGGTGCGGACGGACCCGTCGAACATGAGCGTCAGCAGCCCGGAGCGGTGGGGGGCCTGCGGCACGTGCCGGTCGCAGGCGGCGGGATTCGGGGCGACCTGGAACGGCGGGCCGGGCCGGGAGCCGGCCGTGACGCCGTTGGTCGTCACCGGCACCACGTCGCCGGCGTACACGTCCGCGAACGTCGCCCGGCGGGGGTGGAGATCTTCCAGACCGACGAGTCCGGAACACTCCCTGAAGTGGAAATTGCCACCCGGATTGGAGTTGTGCGGCTCATTAAGATAGACGCTGACGCCGCAGCGGGCGTAGTGCTCGGAGACGCAAATCGTGTTGGTGGTTCCGTCGGCGATCGCGGTCAGGTGGCGGCACCTCTCGAACGCGACGGCGTTGGCGGCGTAGCTGCAGTCGCCGAAGTTGTTTCTGACCCCCGCGAGGAAGATGGGAAAGCGGTCGAACGACGGGTCGGCAGGGCCGTGGTACAGCGGGACGACGTAAGCTTCCGGGTCGATCGGGTCGCGGGTGATCTGGAGTTCGACCTCGCGCTCGATGACCAAGAAAGGCGACCCATCGAAGCCCGGGTCGTACAGCCAAGGCGTGCCCGGCACGGGGGGCGGGATGATACACTTCGGGAGGCGACCGTCCCGCGCCGCCGACCAGTTTTGCAGGCCCAGGCCGACCTGCTTGAGGTTGTTCATACTCCTCATGCGGGTCGCGGTCTCGCGGACCTTCTGAACGGCCGGCAGCAGTAGGCCGATCAGCAGGGCGATGATGGCGATCACCACCAGCAGTTCAATGAGGGTAATAGCGCGGCGCATCGGGTGGAACCTCCGGACGGGTCGTCGAGGCACTCGGGCAGGATCATGGGCCGCGCCGCGAGGGCGCGGCCCCGGTTAGCTTGTCACCGGACGGTGACGATGTTGTCCGCGTACGGTGCCCTGTTCAGGTTAGCAGGCGTGCCCGGGGGGTTGCCGGTGAAGAAAGCATACGCCCGGACGACCACAACCTGCGGCGGCAGTGAATTAGGTTGACCAGCGGGGGCACCGAATTGAGCCACGTAGACGCCAGCCAAGTTCTTCGTGCCCTGCATTGAAACACTTCGGCTCACGTACTTCCCGTTGACCATGTCGCCCAACTCGAACACCACAGAACCCACGATATAGCCGGGGTTGTTAGCGGTAACCGTCGCTTTGGCGTTGATCTGTCCCACTTGGGCGGTGCTGGTGTTGTTGACCGTGCCGGCCACCGGCGCTACCTGGGCCGAGGCCCGGTCACCGAACAGTATCGCGAGTGCTGCGACCGCTGCAAGCCGAATCCAGAGGTGCCGGTGCGCCATGATGTCCATCTCCGTGGGTGAGGTGACCCGGAGGGCAAGTTGCCCAACCGGGCTAATGCGAAGATACCCCCCCCCCCCCATGTATTTGTCAATATTAGCACGACCTCCACAGGCGGTTTAACCATCAGGAAATCGTCGGAACCGCTGTTGGCGAGTGGCTTTAGCGATCTTGCAAAAATCGGAACAATCTCGGCGGGCCGACTTTTTCGTGCGGCACCTCGCAGGCGTCGAGCCGCGGCGGTAGGCTGTTCGGCATGGACGCTCAACTCTCGGCCGCCGACCTCGCAATCGTCTTCGCCTACGTGCTGGCGATGACGCTCTTCGGCGTGGCGTTCTCCCGCAAGCAGAAGGACTTGAAGGCGTACTTCGTCGGCGACCGCAACGTCGGCTGGTTCCTCGTGCTCATCTCCATCGTCGCCACCGAGACGAGCGCGGTCACCTTCCTGAGCGTCCCGGGCACGGCGTACAACCCGGCCGGCGGCAACTTCACCTTCCTGCAACTCTCCTTCGGCTACGTCCTCGGCCGCTGCCTGGTCGCCTGGCTGCTGCTGCCGCTGTACATGCGCGGGGAACTCTTCACGGCGTACCAGGTGCTCGAAGTCAAGTTCGGCCGGGACGTGCAGCGGGTCGCCTCGGGGCTATTTCTGCTGACGCGGACCGTCGCCGACGGCCTGCGCCTCTACCTCACCGCACTCGTGATGCAGTACACCGGCGTCGGCATCGAGTGGGCCATCGTCGCGGTCGGGTTGGTGACGATCCTGTACACGTACCTCGGCGGCATGAAGGCGGTTTTGTGGACCGACCTGATCCAGTTCGTCATCAAGATTGTCGGGGCCGCGCTCGCCTTCGTCTTCGTCATCCGCCTGCTGCCCGGCGGCTGGGACACCTACGTGCAGATCGGCACCGACGCCGGCAAGTTCACCTGGCTCGACGCCGAGTTCCGTCCGACGGTCGCTTACAACTTGTGGGCCGGGGTGATCGGCGGGGCGGCGTTCAGCATGGCGTCGCACGGCGCGGACCAAATGATGGTCCAGCGCTACCTGTGCGCCAAGTCGTTGACGCAGGCCCGGGTCGCGGTCGTGCTGTCGGGCTTCGTCGTCTTCGCGCAGTTCGTGCTCTTCCTGGCCCTGGGGGTCGGCCTCTATGCGGCGATGACGACGGGCGTTTTTGAAGTCGGCGAGGGCACCCGCAACGACGCCGTGTTCGGCCTGTTCATCGTGACGAAACTGCCGGTCGGCGTCGTCGGCATTCTCGTCGCGGCGATCCTCGCGGCGGCGATGTCCACGCTGTCGTCGTCGCTGAACAGCTCCGCGAACGCCCTGGTGACGGACTTCTACCGGCCGCTGCGGCCGGGCCGGCCCGAGGGGCACTACGTCCTCGCGTCGCGGCTGATGACGGCCGGGTGGGGGCTGGCGCAAATCGGCGTGGCGCTCGCCGCCCACTGGTCGGGCAGCGGGCGGAGTGTCGTGGATCGGGTGTTGACGGTCGCCGGGTTCACGACGGGCCTGGTTTTAGGGCTGTTCCTGCTGGGCAAGTTGCGGCACACCGTCCAGCCGCGGGCGGCCCTGGGCGGGTTGGTGGCAGGGTTCGCGGCGGTGTTGGGCGTTTGGGTGCCGTCGTTCTTCGACGCGACTATATTGGCCTGGCCGTGGTTCGCGCTGCTGGGCGCGAGTACGACCGTCGGCGTTGCCCTCCTCACCGACCGCCTGAGCCGCCCCCATGTCGCCCCCCTCGCCCCCCGGTGACCCGCTCGCGGACCTCCAAACCGAGGCGCGGAACCCGGCGTCGGCCCGGCTCGACGAGTTGACCTCCGTCGAACTCGTGGCGCTGATGAACGCCGAGGACGCGACCGTCGCCGCGGCCGTCGGCACGCAGGCCCGCGCGATCGCCCAGGCCATCGACGCCGTCGCCGCGCGGCTCGCCGCCGGCGGCCGGCTGATCTACCTGGGGGCCGGCACCTCCGGCCGCCTGGGCGTCGTCGATGCCAGCGAGTGCCCGCCGACGTTCCAGTCGCCGCCGGCGCAAGTCGTCGGGCTGATCGCCGGCGGCCCCGGGGCGATGTTCGAGGCCGTAGAAGGGGCCGAAGACTCGCCCGAACTCGGCGAAGCCGACTTGCGCACACTTGAAATCACTGCAAAGGACGTCGTCTGCGGCATCGCGGCCAGCGGACGGACGCCCTACGTCCTGGGAGCGGTCGCCTACGCGAGGGGCGTCGGGGCGTTCACCATCGGCGTGGTGTGCAACGCCGAGTCGGAACTGGAGCGGGCGGTTGACCTGGCCGTCGTGCCGGTCGTCGGCCCGGAAATCCTCAGCGGTTCGACGCGGTTGAAGGCCGGCACGGCGACGAAGCTCGTGCTCAACATGCTGACCACCGGCGCGATGGTGCGGCTGGGCAAGACCTACGGCAACCTGATGGTCGATTTGAAGGCCAGTAACGCCAAGCTGAAGGCCCGCGCCAACCGCCTCGTGCGGACCGTCGCCCACGTCGAAACGGCTGCGGCCGACGCTCTGTTGGTCGCGTGCCACGGCGAGGTCAAGACGGCCATCGTGGCGGAGTTGGCGGGGCTGACGCCGGACGCGGCGCGGCAGCGGTTGCGCGAGTCCGGCGGGCGCATCGGCCCGGTCGTGGCCGGTCTGGTCCGCGCGACGACCTCAACCATCGTGACGGACCGCCCGCACCGGCCGGACCTCGTCCTCGGCATCGACGGCGGCGGCACGAACACGGTCGCGCTGCTGGCCGACCTGGCGACGGGGGCGGTCCTCGGGCGCGGCGTTTCCGGGCCGTCGAACATCCAGTCCGTCGGCGTCGAGCCGGGTTTGAGAGCCCTGGACGCCTGCATCGACCGGGCCTTCGCCGCCGCGAATTTACCGCGCGCCAGGGTCGGGGCGATCGCCCTCGGCCTCGCCGGCGTCGATCGGCAGGAGGGTCTCGACATCATCCGCGGCTGGGCGGAACGCGGCGGGGTCGCCGACCGCTTGCGGACCGCCAACGACGCGACGCTGTTGCTCGCCGCCGGGACGCCGGACGGTTGGGGGTTGGCCGTGATCGCGGGGACGGGTTCCATCGCCTTCGCGCAATCGCGCGGTGGCGAAGTCGGCCGCTGCGGCGGTTGGGGGTACACTCTGGGCGACGAGGGCAGTGCCTACATGCTCGCGCTGCGCGGCCTCCGCGCTGCCTGCCGCGCCGCCGACCGGATCGGCGCGGCGACCGACCTGCTGCCGAAGTTTCTCGTGCGGATGAGCCTCGCGGAAGCGCCCGACTTGATCCCGGCGATTTACCGCGGCCCCTGGGACCGCGCCGCCATCGCCGGCCTGGCCCCCGTCGTGCTGGAGGCGGCCGAGGCCGGCGACGAGGTCGCGGGGGAGATCGTCCGCGACGAGGCGACCGAGTTGGCCATGACCGCGTCCGCCGCCGTGCGCAACCTGAACTTGCCGACGCGGCTGCCGGTGGCCCTGGCCGGCGGCCTGCTGGTCGGCAGCACCGCCTACCGCAGTGCCTTTCTCGAAGCCCTGGCCGCCGCCGGCATCCTCCCGGCCCCGGTGGCGATGGTCGCCGACCCCGCCTGCGGCGCGGTCATCTTGGCGCGCCGACTCACGCCGACCGGCGAACCGGGACCGGCGACGCACTCGCGCGGTTCGACGCCCGAAAATTCGCCACACGTTCCCGCACCGAAGTGGTCGAAGTAAACTGCTGACGACGACGACCGCAAACGACCCCCCCAGGAGCGACGCCGATGACCGGGCAGGATGCGACCCCCCGCGACGACTACTGGTGGGCCGAGGGCGCGCACAAGGCCCGCCTCCAAGCCGACCCCCTGGCCGTGCTCCGCGAGCGCGGCGTCAACGTGCCGGCCAACACGCCCATCGCCATCGTCAACGAGGCGCTCCGCATCGTCTCGCTGCTGTGGGTGGACGGGTACGCCGTGCCGGTCGAGAAGTTCCACATCGACCCGGCCGACGAGGGCCTGCTGTTCGGCCGCGGCGTCTGGGAATCGACCCGCACCGTTCAGGGCGCGCCGTGGCTCTGGGACTTGCACCTCGATCGGATGCGGCACACGCTCGCCCTGTTGGACATCAACGTCGCCCCCGAGCGCCTGCCGGACGCCAAGCAGGTGGCCCAGTACGTCCGGGCGCTGACCGCCCAGGACGTGATCGTCCGCGTCAACGCCACCGCCGGCCGGCCGGGGCAGCAGGGCATGGTCTGGATGAGTGCGAGTTTGCGGCCGCTGCCGATGACCGGTTTCCGCCTGCAAAAGCGGCTCAGCCCCGTCCTCACCGGCCAGCCGTACCTGACGTGGAAGACGTTCAACTACGCCGGCCGCCTGGCCGTCGGCAAGGAAGCGTTCTCGGCCGGATTCGACAGCTCGCTGATGGTGGACCCGGCCGACAACGTCCTCGAAGCGGCCCACGCCAACATCTTCCTCCGCTTCGACGAGGGCTGGCGGACCCCGACCGCGGACACGAAACTGTTCCTCCCCGGCACCGTCCGCGACCACCTGCTCAAGACGCAACCGGTGCCCGTCGAAGAAGCGACGATCCCCTACGCCCGCGTCGCCGAGGCCCGCGAGGGCTTCCTGACGAACAGCAACATCGGCATCGTCCCGCTGACGCAAATCGACGGCCACCACTACCCCGTCGGCGCGGCCACCCAGGAGATCATCGCCAAGCTGGGGCTGAGGTAACTGGGGTGCCTCGACGGGGGTTCGCCGGGCCACGTCTGCGGCGAATATTCCCGCCCTTGAACGGGCGGCGCGCGGTTTTCGGGAACTCCGGCGCACCGCGGCCGTCGTAGTGTTAGGATATTTCCCACCCTTCCCGCGTCGGCCCAAGGACACTTCCATGTTCGGCATCACCAACCGTCGGCACTTCATGACCCACGCCGCCGGCGCGGCGGCCGTCACCCTGCCGGGGATGAACTTCGTCGCCGGCTTGCAGGCCAAGGCGGCCGACCTCAAGAAGAACAAGAAGAGCCTCATCATCCTCTGGATGGGCGGCGGGCCGGCGACCATCGACCTTTGGGACATGAAGCCCGGCAGCGCCAACGGCGGCGAGCACAAGCCGCGGTCCACGAAGGCGAGCGGCGTGCAGATCACCGAGCACCTGCCCAAGGTCGCCGACCAGTTCAACCACCTGTCGATCGTCCGCTCCTTGACGACCAGCGAAGGCGACCACAACCGCGGGTCGTACCTCATGGGCACCGGCCGCGTGCTCAACCCGCTCTCGGACTTCCCGCACATCGGCTCCGCACTGGCCCACCAGTATTCCGCGGACGCCGAAGCGATGAAGAACATGGACCTGCCGCTGTTCATGACCGTCGGCGGCGGCGGTCTGCCGGGCGGGGCCGGGGCCGGCTTCCTCGGCATGAAGTACGCGAACTTCGCCGTGCAGAACGCCGGCAGCGCCCCCGAGAACGTCGCCCCGCCGGCGGACGTGGCGGCCCGCATGGAGCGCCGCAAGATGTTGTTCGACGGCCTCGAAGGCGGGTTGAAAACGAACGTCGCCGCCGACGCCGCCCAGGCCCACAAGGACGTGTACGGCAAGGCCCTGCAACTCGTCACGTCGTCCCGCAAGGAAGTGTTCGAGTTCAAGTCCGCCCAGGACCAGGCCGACCTGAAGCGCTACGCCCCCACGAACAGCGGCTTCGGCCGCGGCTGTTTGCTCGCCCGCAAACTGGTCGAGGCCGGGGTCGCCTGCGTCGAGGTCCAACTCGGCGGCTGGGACATGCACAACGGCATCTTCGCCAACCTGACCCGCACCCTGCCCGCGATGGACGCCGGCATGGCCGCGCTCACCGAAGACCTGGCCAAGACCGGCAAGCTCAAGGACACCGTGATCGTCTGGATGGGCGAGTTCGGCCGCACGCCGAAAATCAACGCCCAGGGCGGCCGCGACCACTGGCCGCGCTGCTGGTCGGTCGTCCTCGGCGGGGGCAACATCAAGGGCGGCCTGGCGGTCGGCAGCACGAACGCCGACGGCACCGAAGTGAAGGATGCCCCGACGAAGATCGGCAACCTGTACTCGACGATCTACGCCGGCCTGGGCATCACCGAGAGCCACGGCGACATCCGCGACAACCTCGGCCGGCCGCGCCCCCTGGCCGCCAACCCCCTGCCCGGCGGCGGCGAAGAGAAGGCGACCCCGATCAAGGAACTCGTCGGTTAAGCGACGCCGACGTGTGCCCACCCGAACGCCCCCGCGACCGTCGCGGGGGCGTTCGGCGTTCCCCGGCCGCACGCGGAGCCGTGGGTAAAACGGTTCGCGCGCGTCTTCCGCCGTAAAATGCCCCCAACCCCGGGGCCGCCGTCATGAGAATCGCGTCACTGCTCGCCGTCCTGTTGGTTGCGTCGTCGGCCGTCGCGCACCCGTTGCCGAACTTGCGCTTCGACCGGGTCGTCCACGTCCGCGTCGGCGGGGCCGGCGTGACCGTCAAGTACGCGCTCGAAGTCAACGACTGGACGATGGCCATCGACGGCAACCGCGTCCTCAAGCCCGAGGACGTGGCCGGTTTGACCGGGTCGCAGGCTTACGCGAAGAAGTACGCCGCGCGCAAGGCCCCGCTGCTGGCCGACGACCTACGGGCCACGCTCGACCGCGCGGGACTCGTCTTCCGCGTGCAGAAGGTCGAGGTCGAGCCGGACCGCGACCACCTCCGCTTGCGCTTCCAGTTCTACGCCGAGTTCCCGGTCGGGAGTGCCGGCGGGGCGTTCGCGTTCGCCGACCAGAACTTCGAGGACCAGGCCGGGCAAATCACCCTGACGCTCGACGCGAACCACCCGGACATCGACCTGACCGACGTGGTCGAGCCGAGCGACTTGCGCGGCAAGGCGTCCGTCGATTACAAGCCGGGCGACGAACTCCGCTCGCGGCGACTGTCGGCGACGATCGCCCGCCCGACGGTCGCCGTGACGCCGCCGGCCGTGGACGCCCCGGTCGTCGTCGAAACCAGCGGGCCACGGACGTTGACGGAAGACTTGCGCGAACGCGGCGTGGCCGCCATCTTCGACCACGACCTCGGCTTCGGGCTGCTGCTGCTGCTGTGCGTGGTCTTCGGGGCGGCGCACGCCTTCACGCCGGGGCACGGCAAGACGATGGTCGCGGCCTACCTCGTCGGCGAGCGCGGCACGGTGGTGCACGCCGTCGTCCTGGGGATTACGACGACGCTCACGCACACCGGAAGTGTCATTCTCGTGGCCGGCCTGTTCCTCGCCGCCTACGGCGACGCCCCGCCGGCGCTGGCGCAAGCCTGGCTGGCCCTCGTCGGCGGGCTGCTCATCACCGGCGTCGGCTTCTGGCTGTTCGTGCAACGCCTGAGCGGTCGCGCCGACCACGTCCACCTGTTCACCGACGCCCCGGCGGCGGCCCGGCGGCAGGGCTGGTGGCGCGTGATCCTGTTGGGCATCGGCGGCGGCATCGTGCCGTGCTACGACGCGGTGCTGATCTTCCTGCTAGCGGCCAACCGCGGCCGCCTCGCCGCGAGCCTGCCGATGCTGCTGGCGTTCAGCGCGGGGTTGGCGGCGGTCCTCGTGGCGCTCGGCGTCGGGGTGGTGCTGGCCGGCCGGGCGGGCGGCCGGCGCTTCGCCGAACGGCGGTGGTTTCGGTATCTTCCAGTCGTCAGCGCGTTCGTCCTCACGGCCCTGGGGCTGTGGTTCCTGCGGGACGCCTGGCAAAGCCTGGCCGCCGCGCAGGCCGGTCCTTAAACGCCTCCCCCCAACTGCCCCGTCGTGCCGCCCATGCCCGTTTCCGTCGTCGAGTTGGACGCCTACCAGGTCCGGGTGCCGCTGCGCCGGCCGGTCCGGCACGCCTCGCACGTCCGCCGCGAGAGCGACAACCTCGTCGTCCGCTGCCGCCTGTCGGACGGCTCCGTCGGCTGGGGCGAGGGCGTGCCGCGCGACTACGTGACCGGCGAGACGATCGACTCGGCGCTCGCCCTCTTGAAGCAGACCACGTGGTCCCTCCCGGCGTGCGGCACCTTCGCCGAGGCGGTCGCGCTGGCGGAGAACTTCGCGCTCCCGGCCGTGCCCGGAGACGACCGCGGGTGCCTGTCGAACGCCGCCCGCTGTGCCGTCGAACTCGCGCTGCTCGACGCCTTCGGCCGCAGCTTCGGCGAGCCGCTGATGAACGCCACGCGGCTCGTCGCCCCCGAACTTTACCTGCCGCGCGACGTGGTCCGGTACGACGGCATCATCCTCTCGGCCAAGGGCTGGAAGGCCCGCGTGGCGACCCTCGGCCAGCGGCTGTACGGCTTGAAGCAGCTCAAGGTGAAGGTCGGCATCCGCGGCCAGGACGACGCCCGGCGGCTGCGGGTGATCCGCCGGGTCGCCGGGCCGGGGATCGACCTCCGCGTGGACGCCAACGAGGCGTGGCCGGCGGCCGAGTGCGTCGCCCGCATCCGCGCGCTCGCACCGGCCGACGTGAGTTCGGTCGAGCAACCGGTCGCCCACGAGGAGGTCGCCTGTCTCGGCGACGTGCGCAAGCAGGTGACGACACCGATCATGCTCGACGAGTCGCTGTGCTCGATGGCCGACGCCGAGCGGGCAGTCGCCGGGGGCTGGTGCGACCGGTTCAACCTGCGGCTGTCGAAGTGCGGCGGGTTCGTGCGGACCCTGCGGCTCGCGGCCTACGCCACCGCCCACGGCCTCGGCTACCAACTCGGCTGCCAGGTCGGCGAGACGGGCATTTTGTCCGCGGCCGGCCGGCACTTCGCCACGAGCGTCAAGGGCATCCGCTACCTGGAAGGCTCCTACGACCGGCGGCTGGTTCTGGACGCGCTCACCGCTGAGGACATCACGTTCGGCCGCGGCGGGCTGGCCCCAATGCTGACCGGGTCCGGCCTGGGCGTGACCGTGGACCCCGACCGCGTCGCCGCCCACGCCACCCGCCGCGAGACGCTCCTTGCCCCGTAACTTTACCGCCTCGGACGGGTACGAGTTCGCCTGGGACGAGTTCGCGCCGCCGGGCGAGCCGCGCAGCCGGATCGTCGTCGTCCACGGCATCCGCTCGCACGCCGGGTGGTACGCCGGCAGTTGCGCCAAGCTCGCCGCCGCCGGGTACGAGGTCTGCTTCCTCGAACGCCGCGGGGCCGGCCGCAACACGGTCGCGCGCGGCGACTGCCCCGGCTTCCGCCGCCTCCGGCAAGACATCGTCGAGTTCCTGTCGTCCCAGTCGCCGATGCCGACGCACCTGATGGGCATTTCCTGGGGCGGCAAGCTCGCCGTCGCGGTCGCCGCCGCCGTCCCGGTCAAGTCGCTCGTGCTCGTCGCCCCCGGGTTCGTGCCGCGCGTCCGCACCCCTTTACGCGAGCGCTTGCGCATCGCCGCCGCGCGGTTACTCGCCCCGACGAAACTCTTCGACGTACCGCTGAACGCCCCGGACCTGTTCACGGCCGACCCCGCGTGGCAGGCGTTCTTGCGCACCAACCCCCACGACCTGCACCAGGCGACCGCACGCTTCTTCGTCGCCAGCGTCGCCCTCGACATCCGCCTCCGCCGGACGGTGAACGACGCGCCGACGTTGACGCTCCTCGCCGGGAACGACCGCGTCATCGACAACGCCGCCACGCGGGCTTACGTCGCCCGCTTCCCGAACCCGGCGAACCGCGTGGTCGAGTACCCCGGGTCGGCGCACACGCTGGAGTTTGAAGACCCGGCGTTGAAATTCGTGGACGATATCCTGGCGTGGCTGGCGGCGGTATGATGGCGAGCCGGCGCACGGACCACACACTCTCTTTGAGGGCCACCGCGATGGGCATGGAAAACTTCAATCGCGCCCAACAGGGCATCATCAAGCGGTACTACCAGAACATCGACAGCATCCAATTGCAGCGGCTCGCCGACCTGGCCGGGGAACTGTACCTGGCCGAGGGGAAGAAGCTCGAACGCACCTGGAAGGCCGTCGTGGCGACGCTGGAGAAGCTCGAAATCCCGAAGGCGCGCATCGACCACATCGTCAAAGAGGCGAAGCCGGAACTCGTCGCCGGGATCGTCAAAGAGTTGAGCGCGGCCCCGTGACCCGCATAAGGCCGAATTTACGCGGGCTTCACCGGGACTTTACGGGCGTCGGGTACAAAGGGCGGACCTGAGATCGCGGGTCACGGACAGGCCGTGGGCCGCGGGCCGGGGCGACAGGAGACTCACGATGCGCGGAATTCTGCTGGCGATGGTGGCGATGGCGGCGGTCGGGTTCGCCGGCCTGCGGGCCGAGGACGGGGAGGAAAAGGTGCCGCTCGACAAGCTGCCCAAGGCGGTCAGCGACGCCGTCAAGAAGCGCTTCCCGAAGGCCGAGATGGTCTCGGCGGCGACGGAACTCGAGGACAAGGTGAAGGTCTACGAGGTCACGATCAAGGAGGGCAAAGTCAACACCGACGTGACCCTGACCCCCGAGGGCGTCATCACCGGCTTCGAGTCGTCGGTCGCCGCCAAGGACCTGCCGAAAGTCATCACCGACACGGTGGCCTCGAAGTACCCGCAGGGCAAGATCACGCTCGCCGAGACCGTCACGAAGGTTAAGGAGGGCAAGGAGACGATGGAGTACTACGAAGTGATCGTGACCAGCGGGGCCGACACCGTCGAGATGCAAATCTTCCCGGACGGTAAGGTCAAGGCCGAGGAGAAGAAGCCGGCCGAAAAGAAGAAGGAAGAGAAGAAGAAGTAACGGCGAGTCGCCCGAGTTTTCGGCCCCCAGGCGGTCCCGGGGTGTCCGGCGGCAAATCGGGAAAATCGGGAGTTCGATAGCTTCTCCCCGGCGGAGCGTCTATACTCCCAAAAGACTCTTCCTTCCCGATTCGGCCGCGCGAATGAATCGGCTTTCCACTGCCACGTGCGACGAGGGCACTGTCGATGGCGACGGTGCGAGTTCAGGCTTGCGGATGAGCGAACGACACCCCACCGCGGGGCCAGTCGGTACTGGCTCACCTCCCGACCCCGGCACGAGCCTGGCCTCCGAGTGTTACGCCTGGTTCCCGACCCTCACGGCCGCCCTGGCCTGGCAGTCCCGAGTCGCCCCGGTCCCGTCAACTCATCCCAACGGCTCAGCCCCCCCCTTCGCCCCGGCCGATATCCTCCTGGGTGACGGCACTCTCGCCGAACTCGCCGCCCTCCGTGCCGCCGTCGCCTGCCCCGACCTGTACCTGATCGAAGCCGCCGGCCCGGACCAACTCCGGCTCGCCGGGCACCTGGCCCTCGCCTGTCGGCAGCGCGGCGAGCGCGTCCTGGTGCTGACGGCCGAGCCGATCGACGCGGACAAACTCGTCGTCCGCCTGCGCGACGCCGGGGAAGCGTCGGTACTGCGGGCGTTGGGCGCGGGCGAGCCGGCCAACCAACTTCCGGCGGCGTCGGCCGAGCGCGTCGGCCGCGCCCACGGCGAGCTTGCGGTGCAGCAGGTGCGGGCGAAGTTACAAGTCGCCGCGCACGAGGCCGCCGCCCGCTGCGCCCCGCTCGAAGCCGCCGCGGCCGACTGGGAGTCGGCGACGGCCGCCCGCGACCGGTGCGCCGAACTCCACGCCGCCCGCACCGGGCTTTCGACCCCGTCGCTTCCGCCGCGACTCGCCGCCATTGCCGCGGAACTCGAAGGTGTGCGGTCGGCCCACGCCCAGGCGACCGCCGAGCGCGACGGATTACAAAATGCTTCGGAAGCGAAGAAGCCGGCCGGTTGGATGGCGAGCGTGAAGCGCCTCTTCGCGGCCGACGAAGTCGCCCCCGGGAATCTGCCGGCGATCAGCCCCAGACTCGCTGACCTCGACGCCCAGGCCGTCGCGCTCCGACTCGAAGCCGACGCCCTGGACACCGCCCACGCCGTTGCCGCGACGACCAACGCGGAAGCCGTCGCCGACCTCGACGCGCAACTCCTTGCCGCCGCACCGGCCCACGATGCGGCGCAAGCCCGCTTCAACGCCGCCGGTTTTAGCACTTGGCCGACCGCCGCCGAACTGGCCGCGCGGCTGGCCGTGATGCGAGCGGAGGCCGACCGGCACGCGGCGACCCTGCGGCAGTTCGATGCCGACGCCCCGCTCCTCGCCCGCCGGCTGATCGACGCCGCGGCCGTCGTCGTCGGCCCGGCATCGGCCCTGCGCGGCGAACCGGCGTTACACGCCCCGGGCCACTTCGACGTGGCCATCGTGACCGACGCCGAACTCCTCGGCGAAGCGGAGTTGCACGCCGCCTGGTCGCTGTCCGGTCGGCGCGTGCTGCTGGGCGACGCCGCCGTGCCGCCGCACCCGCCCGGGTACCGCAACGGCCGGACGCCCCCGACCAGCCAGTTCGTTCGCCTGCTGCACCGGCACCACGCCCCCGGCCTGCACGTGGACCGCGGCCAGATGACAGCGCAACTGCTCGCCGTGCCGGCCGACGCCGCCCTGCACTGCGAACCGCTGGCCGACCAGCCCGAAGTCGAACTCCGCTTCCTCCACACGACCGGTACGCCGGTCCTGGCGCAAGTCGCCTTCCCGCCGAACTTCGCCGTCGCCGCCGCGAAAGCGTTCCTGGCCCGCGAACTCGGGGCGTACTTCCTCCGCCTCGCCGGGTCGCCCGACTGGACCGAGACCGACGCCGCCGTCGAAGCCCGCGTACCGGGATCGCCGGCCGGGGACGGCATCGACCTGGGCACCGGCGTCAGCGAGGAGAATGCCGACGGCTGGACGGTCGCCGTGCGCTTCGACAAGTCGCACGGCTGGACCCTGGCGGCCGCGCAGGCCCGCCTCGCCGAACTCGCCCCGACGCCGCGATCGGCCCGCTTGCCGCGGCCGCCGAAGGCTCCTGAGTACGCGCAACCCCGCCGCCCGGCGGGCGTCCGCGGCTGACCCGTTCCCCTGTCCCCGTTCGGAGTTCCCCCGTGTTCACCGCCTCCCTCGTGGCCGGCCTCTTGCTCGCTGCGCCGCTCCCCGCCAATCCCGACGACAAGCCGGTGGCCAAGGCCACCATGCAAATCGGCCACATGGTCTACTTCAAGCTCAAGGACGCGACCCCCGAGGCGAAGCTGAAGCTCGTCGAAGCCTGCGACGCGTACCTGGAAGCCCGCGACGGGGTCGTCTTCTACGCCGCCGGCGTCCGCGGCGAGGAGTTCAAGCGCGAAGTTAACGACCTCGACTTCGACGTGTCGCTGCACATCGTCTTCAAGGACAAGGCCAGCCACGACGCCTACGAGGTCCACCCCGAGCACATCAAGTTCATCGAAGCCGGCAAAGCGAACTGGACGAAAGTCCGCGTCTTCGACAGCGAGATGCCGCTGCGGAAGAAGAAGTGACGCAGTCCCCGGCGAGCCAGGAGCGTCAGCGACTGGAGTGCTCACGTCAGCGACTGGCGTTCGTTGCGTAAGAACTCCAGTCGCTGACGCTCTTGGCTCGCCGGGATTACTTCGGCAGGCGGCCCGGGGCGGTGACGCCGGCGGCGGCTTCGAGCTTCGGCAACTCGTCGTCCTGGATCGCGTGCAGCTTCACCAACTCGTCTTCGAGCTGCTTGGCCGCGTCGGTCGCCGCCTGGCGGGCCGTACCGGTGGGGCGGGCGAAGGCGTCGTCGGTCGCGCCGCTCGCGGCCCGGACGCGCTCGCCGATCGACATCGGCACGTTCTCGTTGCGGCCGGCCAGGAAGGCGTCGCCGGTCAGCGTACGCCGGCTCGCTTTCAACCGCTCGATCACCTCGCGGACGCGCTTGCGGGCCGGCTCGTCGGGCTTCGGCGCGGCGTCGAGCGCGACCTTGACCGCGTCGAGCTTCGTCGCCAGTTCCCCGGCCGCGGTGGTGGTGGCGTAAAGGCGGCGTTGCAGGGCGCGGTGCTGCTTGTTGAACGCGGCGATGTCGGCGTAGTCGGCCGATTTCATCGGCGAGAGCGGGTCGGGCGTGAGCGTCACCGCGACGGCGTCCGTGAGGGCCGTCGTCGTGCCGTTGGCGCGCTTGACCAGCGTCACGCGGTAGTCGCCCGGGGTGACGAGGGGGCCGCCGCCGGCGAGGTCGTCGGTCGTCGAGAAGCCGGCCGCGTGCAAGTCCCAGGTGATGCGGTGGACGCCTTCGCCGGCCGGGACCGCGACCCGGCGGACCACTTCGCCGGTACTGTCGGCGACGGTCAAGACGAGCGACGGGGCCTCTTCCTCGGCCTCGGCCCGCAGGTCTTCGAGCTTGGGGTAGTCGATCTCTTTCTTCGCCGCGACGGCCGCCTTCTCGGCGTCCGTGCGGAGTTGCTTCTTCGGCTTGAACACTTCGCCGTGCCGGACGGTGAACGTCGGCCCGGGGGCGGCCGCTTCGCCGGTGTACAGGGCCGCGCCGAGGAAGGCCTTGCCGGCCCCGCCGAACTGCGCGGTCGTGTGATACAGCAGCGCCGCCTTCGGGCCGACCAGCGTCGGCTTAGCCGGGGCTTCGACGGTCAGGGTGCGCAGCGGCGAGTAGTCGTCCAACACGTAGAAGCCCCGGCCGAAGGTGGCGACGACGAGGTCGTTGTTGGCCCGCTGAATCACGAGGTCTTTGACCTGGATCGTCGGCAAGTTGTTCTTCATCCGCGCCCAGGTCTTGCCGCCGTCGGTCGTCACGTACAGGCCGAACTCGGTGCCGATGAAGAGCAGGTCGGCGTTGACGTGGTCCTCGGCCAGGCAGTAGACGCTGCCCCGCTCGGGCAGTCCCGCCGCGAGGCTCGTCCACGTCGTGCCGCCGTCGGTGGACTTGAGCAGGTACGGCTTGAAGTCGCCCATCTTGTGGTTGTCGAAGGCCGCGTAGACGGTGCCGGCGGTGTGCCGGGAGGCGACGAGTTTGCTGACGTAGGTCCGCTCGGGGACGCCGGGGAAGGCGTCGCGTTTCGTCCACGATTGGCCGCCGTCGGGGCTGGCCTGGATCAGGCCGTCGTCGGTGCCGGCGTACAGCACGCCCTCCTTCACGGGCGACTCGGTGAGGGCGACGATGTTGCCGTAGAAGCTCGTCGAGACGTGCTTCGACACCGCGTCCGGCGACTGGATTTTGCCGAAGACTTTGAGCCGGTCGCGGTCGAGTTGCCGGGTCAAGTCGGGGCTGACCGGCTTCCAATTGTCGCCGCGGTCGTCGCTGCGGAACAGCAGGTTCGCGGCGAAGTAGACGCGCTTCGGGTCGTGCGGGCTGAGGATCATCGGCGAATCCCAGTTCCACCGCAACGGCTTCGCCCCGGGCGCGGCGAGCGGCTGGATTTCGACGCGCGTACCCGTGCGGCGGTCGTACCGGCACAGGCCACCGTACTGGAACTCACCGTAAATCGTGTCGGGGTCGGTCGGGTCGCTGGTGCAGTGGAAGCCGTCGCCGCCCTGGACGACGTACCAGTCCGAGTTCATGGTGCCGTGGACGCTGCGGTTCTTACCCGGGCCGCCGAGGGTGAAGTTGTCCTGGGTGCCGCCGTAGACGTGGTAGAACGGCCCGGACGCGGGGTTCTGATCGACGCCCGCGTCGTAGAACTGCGTCACCGGCAGGTTCGCCTTGAACGCCCAGGTGGCGGCCCGATCGGTGCTCTCGTACAGCCCGCCGTCGCACCCGACGCGGTAGTGGTTGGCGTCCGCCGGGTTGACCCAGATCGTGTGGTTATCGACGTGCTTGAACTGGCCGCCGAGAGACTTGAGAGTCTTGCCGCCGTCGTCCGAGACCTGGATGTTCACGTTCATCGCGTACAGCCGGTCCTTGTCGTGCGGGTCCACGACGAGGTGCGAGTAGTATTGCCCCTGTTGGTCGAACGGGTTCTGCTTGGCCCAGGTCGCGCCGCCGTCGGTACTTTTGAAGATGCCGCCGGCCTTGTCGTTGGCCTCGACGACCGCGTAGACGGTCTTCGGGTCGCTCGGGGCCGCGGCCAGACCGATGCGGCCGAGGTCGCCGGTCGGCAGTCCGGCCGCGACCTTCGTCCACGTCTTGCCGCCGTCCGTCGTGCGGTGAATCCCCGACCCCGGCCCGCCGTTGACGAGCGTCCAGACGTGCCGGCGGCGCTGGTAACTGGCCGCGAGGATGGTGGCCGGTGCGGCGGGATCGACGACGAAGTCGGTGACCCCGGTGTCGTCGTCGATGTGCAGCAGTTTCGTCCAGACCTTGCCGCCGTCGCGGGTTTGGTACAGGCCGCGCTCGCCGCCACTGGACCAGAGCGGGCCTTGCGCCGCGACCGTCACGTGGAGCGGGTCTTTCGGGTCGATGTGAATTTTGGCGACGTGCTCGGAGGCTTTCAGGCCGACGTTGGCCCACGTGTTGCCGCCGTCGGTGCTCTTGTAGACGCCGTCGCCGTAGGCCACGCTGCGCTGCGAGTTGTTCTCGCCGCTGCCGACCCAGACCGTCTCGGGGTTCGACGGGTCGAGGGTGACGGTGCCGATCGAGTACGACCCCTGCTCGTCGAACACCGGCGTCCAGGTGGTGCCGTTGTTGACCGTCTTCCAGACGCCGCCGCAGGCCACCGCGACGTAGTACGTGTTCGGCTTCTGCGGGTGGACGGCGAGGCCGACGACGCGGCCGGACGTGACCGCCGGACCGACGCTACGGAAGCGGAACGCCCCGACGGGCAGTTCCTTCTTCGCCTCGGGCTTGACCGGCCGCGGGGTGGGCGCGACTTCGGCGGGCGGTTGCAGCAGCGGCAGGCACAGCGCGAGAATGGTGGCGAGCATACGGGCACCCGGCGGGATGAAAATCGTAAGGCGGGAGGGTCCGTGCTACACTACCCGGACCCGTCGGCCGCGAAAAGCGGCGGCGGGAATTGGCGACGAAGACGACGAAAAGGAGGCGCGATGCGCGCGTGCGTTGTGGCGATTGTGCTGGTTGCGACGTGCTCCAGTGCGGCCGCTCAGGACCCGAAGCCGGTCAAACTCGGGCCGCTGACGGCGACCCCGCCGAACGACTGGAAGGCCGAGAAGCCGGCCAACCTGCTGCGCGCGGCGCAGTTCAAACTCCCGTCGGCGGACGACGCCCTGGCCGCGGCCGAAGTGGTGGTGTTCGGCGAGGCGTCGCCGAAGGTGAAGGAGAAGTTCGCCGAGTGGCGCGGCACCTTCGCCCTGGCCGACGGCCAATCGGCCGACGACCTGGGCAAGACCGACACCTTCGAGTTGCCGCAGGCAACGACCGCCCACACCCTCGACGTGACCGGCACCTGGAAGTACCGCGAGCGGCCCCGCGACCCCAAGTCGAAGGAAGAACTCCGCCCGGACTCCCGCGTCGTTTGGGTCGTCCTCGTGAACGCCGACGAGACGACGCACGTCCGCCTGAGTGGCCCGGCCAAGGTCGTCGCCGCCCACAGCGAAGCCTTCCTGGCGTGGCTCAAGTCCGCGAAGTGACCGCACGCCGCCGTTCAACATTCCGAGTCGTTAAAATTTGTCCCACACGGCCGTCTTGAACCAGCCCGGCATCTCGTCCGACTTCAAGTCGATGACTTGCCCGTCCGTGACCTCAGCGACGTACTTCGCGTCCGCTTCGCTCGTGTCGAAGAAGTACGCCCGGTTCGTGTGCCGGACGGCCTCCCGAACGAGGGCGAGAGAGCGTGCATATCGCTCGACAATCTTGACCTCGGGGACATCGTGCCCCCCGTCGGCGACACGGTTCTTGACGCGGGCGACGTTGATCGCCGGGTTCTCGGTGGCGACGAAGTACAAGTACGTTCGGAACCCGCACGACTGGGCATCGCGGAGGAGTTCGACTTTGTCGGGAGCAGACATGACGGTCTCGGTCGAGAATGATATTCGGCCGGTGAGTAACTTCCGCCGCAGCGCGTCGGCCAGCACCGAAGCGTAGTACGAATTTATTGCCAGCCCGCCGAAATCGATCGCGCCTTGACGGCATTCGACGACCGACGCGGCCTCGGCCAAGCCGTTGGCAATCAACCATTTGGACGACGTGAAAAAGGCTCGGAGTTCGGGCGTGGTGAACGTGACCCCGAACGGATCCAGTGGCAGGATGCCGCCCTCCCGGACGGCTTTTTCGAGGTCGTCGGGGTTGATGTCGATGCCGAAGAGGCCGGCCGGTAGCCCGTTCTTGACCGTGGTTTTCCCCGACCCGTTCGGCCCGGCGAACATGCGCATTCGCGGCGTTGCCCGGCTCACATCCCGGCCCGTTTCGTGCGGATCGTGACCTTCACTTGCGGCGGCAGCGTCTGCAATACGACGGTACCCGACGGCCCGACGCGGACCAACTTGCCGCCTTCGACCCGGACGACGGTGCGGCCGGCCGCTATCGCTCGCCGGTGCGCGAGCGTGAGCGCCTCGACTGCCAGGGCGGGGACCGAGTCTTCTTGTCGGTCGAGTTGAGACGCGTTCATCGGGAAGCCTCCGGTATGACGACATTATTCTATCCGGTCACGCCGTGCCGAACTGGCGGTCGCCGGCGTCGCCGAGGCCGGGGAGGATGTAGCCGATGTCGTTGAGCTTCTCGTCCTTCGCGGCCAGGTAGATGGCGACTTCGGGGTACTTGGCTTGCAACGCGGCGATGCCTTCGGGCGCGGCGATCAGGCCGATGAACACGACCCGGGGCACGCCGGCCGCCTTCAAAATGTCGATGGCGGCGATGGCGCTGCCGCCGGTCGCCAGCATCGGGTCGAGGACGAACGCCACGTCGAGGCCGTGCGTCACCGGGAGCTTGTTGTAGTACGTCTTCGGCTGCAAGGTCTCGTGGTCGCGGTAGATGCCGAGGTGCCAGACGGTCGCCTCCGGCAGGGCGTGGTGCAAGGCGTTCGCCATGCCCAGCCCCGCCCGCAGGACCGGCACCAGGCCGATCTTGTCGGCGATCTCGTGCCCCTGGCAGGTCGCCAGCGGCGTCGTCACGGTGACCGGCCGAAGCCGCACGCCATCGAGCGCGGCGGTGAACAGGACCTGGGCGATCTCCTGCACCAGGGTGCGGAACATCGGCGACGGCGTCGCCTTGTCGCGCAGCCGGGCGAGCTTGTGGAGGACCAGCGGGTGCGTCGAGACGTGCAGTGTCATAGGGGTGTCACCGGGTCGAGTTGGGAGGCGTCGAAGCCGCGCGGCAGTAACTCGCGCACGGTGAAGGTTTCCGACCGGCCGTGCGTGTTGGCGAGGGTCACGGTCGCGTCCGGGGCGAACTCCCAGAGGAGTTGCCGGCACGCCCCGCACGGCGGCGTTAACTCGGCCACGTCGGTCACGACGGCCACCGCCGTGAAGCGGGTGTGCCCTTCGCTCACGCCCTTGAAGACGGCCACGCGCTCGGCGCACATCGTCAGCCCGTAGCTGGCACTCTCGACGTTGCACCCGGCGACGACGGTGCCGTCGGCCGCGCGCAGGGCGGCCCCGACGCGGAACTTCGAGAACGGCGCGAACGCCAGTTCGCGGGCACTGGTGGCCGCGGCGATTAACTCGGCACTCATGGCGCGATCGTCTCCAGGAGGAGCGGCTTCTTGGTCGGCGTGGACCCGACGGTGTACGCGGACTGCAACAGGGCCGCGGCTTCGGCGACCGCTTCCGGCCGGGCGGTGTGCAGGTCGAAGATCGGCACGTCGGCCTCCACCTTGTCGCCGACGTGCCGGCGGATCGTGACGCCGGCCAGGGGATCGACCACGTCCTCGGCGCGGAACCGGCCGGCCCCCAGGACCATCGCCGCCCGGCCGACTTTTTCGGCGTCCATGTCCGTCACAAAGCCGAGGCTCCGGTGCGCGAGCGGGACGGCCGGGTACGGCTTGCGGCGGCGGAACGCTTTCAGGTCGCCGCCCTGGGCCGCGACGAGTTTCTCGAACTTCCGCCGGGCCGCGCCAGACGCCAGCGCCGCGCGGACCTGGCGTTCGCCGTCCGCATCGTCCTTGGCCAACCCGGCGAGCTTGACCATCTTCGCCGCGAGCAGGACGGACAGGTCGAGGAGCGGCCCGACGATTTTCCCGTCCAGTACGCCGAGGCACTCTTCGACCTCGTTGGCGTTGCCGACGGCGTGGCCGAGCGGGTGGTCCATCGCCGTGATGACGGCCTCGACCTTGAGCCCGTTGGCCGTGCCGACGCGGACCAGCGACTGGGCGAGTTTGCGGGCGTCGGGGAGGGTCTTCATGAACGCCCCGCGGCCGCACTTTACGTCCACGACCAGGGCCGAAATCCCCTCGGCCAGCTTCTTCGACAGGATCGACGCCGTGATGAGCGGGATGCTCTCGACGGTCCCGGTCACGTCGCGCAGGGCGTACAGGGTGCGGTCGGCCGGGGCCGCGTCGGTCGTCTGGGAGATCATCGCCACGCCGATCTTGCGCAGGGTCGCGCGGAACTCGTCGGTACTCAGGCCGACGCGGAAGCCGGGGATCGCTTCGAGCTTGTCGAGCGTCCCGCCGGTGTGCCCCAGGCCCCGCCCGGACATCATCGGCACGACCACGCCGCACGCCGCCGCGAGCGGGGCGAGGATCAGCGAGGTCTTGTCGCCGACGCCGCCGGTCGAGTGCTTATCGACCTTGACGCCGGGGATGTCGGACAGGTCGATGCGGCGGCCGGAGTCGGTCATCGCCCGGGTCAGGTGGGCCGTTTCCACGTCGATCATGCCGCGGATCGTGATCGCCATGAGGAGCGCGGAAAGCTGGTACGGCTCCCAGGTGCCGTGCGTCGCCCCGTGGACGAACGATTCGATTTGGGCCGGCGACAAGATGCCGCCGTCGCGCTTGGTCCGGATCACATCGACCGCCCGCATGACTCGTCTCCGAATTGTTGTGAAGGAGAGTTTAACCGCGATTGATCGGCGGCGCGGAGAAAACCGCCGGCGCGGCCCAAAGAAGTGACCGACTTTGTCGGACCAGCCGTCGCGTGGGTAGAATGTCCGCTTTACCGACCTGCCGAGGGGTGAACCGTGGCCGAGACTTGGGCGATGATCGTCGCCGTCGAGAAGTTCCTGGACGCCGACCACCGCGGCCTGGCGTACACCGACGCGGCGACGCGGGCACTGTCGGAGTGCCTGGTCCTGGCCGGCGTCGCCAAGACGAAGCAAGTCATCGTGGGCGGGTCCACGGCGACGAAGGCCGTCGTCGAGTCCCGGCTGCGGACGCTCAAAACGCAGGTGCCCAAGGGCGCGACGCTGCTGACGTTCGTCACCACGCACGGCTTCACCGCGGCCGGCCAAAGTTACCTCACCGCCTGGGACACGCAGCCCGACGACGCCCCGGCCACGGCCGTGAGTTTGGCCCACTTCCTGGCCGCGCTGCACGCCACCAAAGCGACGACGCTCGGCGTCTTCCTCGACGTGAACGGCTTCGATACGGCCGACGTGCTGGCCCACTTCGCCGAGTCGCCGAAGGCGGCGGGCGTCCTCTCCACCGGCGACGGCGAGGAGTCGCACGCCACCGCCGCCGTCAAGGCGAGCCTGTTCGCCCACCTGGTCAGCGACGCCGTCGCCGGGCGGGCGACCAAGGCCCTCACGCCCGAGGGAATGCTGACCGCCGGCACCCTCGCGGCGTACCTGGGCGACGAGTTGCCGCGGCTGTTGCGCAAGCACTTCGACACCGCCAGCGTGCAAACGCCGGTCCTGCTCGGGCCGCAGCACGCGGGCGAAACCCTCGTCGATTTGTCGAGCCGCGTCGGCGGCGATGTCGGCGGCATTCTCCGCGACCCGGCCCGCCTGTTGCGCGTCGCCTTCCGGGCCGAGTCTTCCGTCCGGTTCAAGGACCTGGCCGGCTTCCGCAAGGGCTTCCAGACGCCGGACAACGCCAGCCCGTCGTCCCGCAAGTTCGTCGCCCGACTCGCCTCGGCCGACGTGAAGGCCGACCTCGACGGCGTTTACGAGCTGTCCCGCGAGACCTTCGGGTACAAGCGCAAGGACGTGGACGTGACGGCCGACGGCGACGGCATCGGCCAGATCCGCACGCCCGACTTCGAGTACACCGTCACCGCCGCACTCGACCCCGAAGACCCGGGCAAGGTGACTTGGACGCGCGAACTCGGCCGCCTGGCCGACATCGGCTTCGTCCGCTCGACCGGCTTCGAGGCCGCGTTCGGCAAGCTGTTCGACCAGTTCCTGTTCGTGTTCACGCAGCCGCTGGACATCGACACCCTCATCGACCGCCTCGAAGACAAGCCGATCGCCGGCCTGAAACTGGTGACGGCCAGCGACGGCGAGTCGTGCGAGATCACTCTGAAGGGCTTCACCGGCCGGCTGAACGTGAGCCGGTTCGCGCTCACCGTCCGCGGCCGCACCGGCCACTCGGCCGGCCTCCTCGACCTCTTCCTGGCGTTCATCACCCACGTCGGCCCCCTCGGTGAGCCGCTGATGCTCCCCGGCCCGCGCGAAGTCCGTTAGGTGCTGACGCGGCCGCCCGGGGTGGCTTGCCCTTGGAATTGGCTGTCGTTGCGAATCGGCACGCCCGCGACCTCCTCGAAGATCAGCTGACAGATCGGGGTATTCGGGTAGAGCGAAATGTTACACGGGCCGAGGTTGATCAGTTCGAGAGTGATCGTACCGGAGAACCCGGCGTGGATTGTCGGAGCCGTGAAGTGGACGAGCAGGCCACAGCGGGCGTAAGAACTCTTACCCTCGACTCGGGCGGAATAGGGAGGCCCGTCCCGCCGGCATGATTTCGAGGGATATTGTCTCGAACGTCTTGGCCAGCACAAAGCAGTGCGGCTTCAAAATGAACGGGGTGTCGGCGGCAATCTTCACGGTGGTCGAGTTCGGTCCGAACAGGTTAACGAATGAGCCGCGGTTCAAGTTGATGTCGAACGGCAGTTTGGCTCTGAACTGAGAAATCTCGTCGCCGAGTCGCAAGTCCACGGCCGTCGTTTGATAAGGGCAGTCGACGCCTGCGCCCCTAAACCGAGGTAGTGGTTCCGGCTCGATCCGGAGCCGCTTTTCGTCGAGTGCGCGGTGGATTTCGACGTTGGACAGGATCACGGTGACTCCGACAAGTCCGCCTCGGAGACGGGCACACTGTCCTGATAAGAAGTCGGTAGGATCGCCAGGATCGCGTTCGCGCCTCGGGCAACTCTGACGCGGACTAGCCCCGGCCCGCCGGGGGTGCCACGCACGTTCACGGACGGTACAAAAACTGACGTGAGGGCCGGCCCCTCGGCCGGGTAGGTCACGGCGACTTCGTCGCTGAACATGCCCCGTTCGACACTACACTTCAGCCAGCCTTCCATCGCAGTCCCTCCGCCAGAATTTAACCCGCGCAGTAGAGCATACCTCCGTGCCCCGCGACTACGGCAGAAATTCACGACCCGAGGGGACCGGATACCCTGACGGGACGGGAGAATCGGCCTGGCCGGCGAACCGCTGATGCTCCCCGGCCCGCGCGAAGTCCGTTGACAGCGGCGCGCCGTTCCGAACAATGGCGTTGCCCGCCGGTCTCCCTTTCCCACTCGCCCGAAGGTGACTTATGCTCCGCTTGTCGCTCGCATTCCTGTGTTCCGCCGGTCTGTTCACCGCACTGGCGCAGGAGCCGAAGAAGGAGAAGCCGAAGGCCGCGCCGCGGATCGCTATCAACGACCCGGCCAAGCTGGTCGATGACGCGGACTTCGCCATACAGGGCGAGTACGCCGCCCAGATGGCGGACGGCAAGGAGTTGGGGTCGGTGCAGGTCGTAGCGCTGGGCGACGGCCAGTTCCGCGTCAAGGCGTTCGACGGGGGCCTGCCGGGCCTCGACCCGAAGGCCGCCGAATCGCCCCTGACGATCACCGGTGTTCGCAAGGGGGACACGGTCGAGTTCAAGGCCGCGGACAAGATCGTCGGCACGCTCCAGGGGGGTGCCATGCGTTCGGGCGACCGCGGCCAGTTCGTCGCGCGCAAGGTCACCCGCACCTCGCCGACGATGGGGGCCAAACCGCCGGCCGGGGCGGACGTACTGTTCGGCGCGGCCGGGGACGAGGCGAATTGGCAGGGTGGTCAGCTCGTCAAGCTCAGCGACGGCGAGTTCCTCGGGGTCGGCTGCAAGAGCAAGAAGGCCTACGCGGACTTCACGGCGCACGTCGAGTTCCGCCTGCCGTGGATGCCGAACAGCCGGGGCCAGGGCCGCGGCAACTCGGGCTTCTACCCGCAAGACCGGTACGAAATCCAGGTCCTCGACAGCTTCGGCCTCAAGGGCGAAAACAACGAGTGCGGCGGCATCTACACCCTCGCCAAGCCCAGTATCAACATGTGCTTCCCGCCGATGTCGTGGCAGACCTACGACGTGGATTTCACCGCCGCGAAGTTCGACGCCGCCGGGAAGAAGACGACCGCAGCGCGAATCACCGTCAAGCACAACGGCGTGCTCGTCCACGACAACGTCGAACTGAAAAACGCGACCGGCGGCGGCCAGGCGGAAGGCCCGACGCCCGGCCCGTTCCAGTTGCAGAACCACGGCGACCCGGTCGTGTACCGCAACATCTGGGCGCTGGCCAAATAGGCTCAGGCGAACGCCAGGACTAAATCCGTTTCCGCGGCCCGCGGATCGCCTCGGCTTCGAGGGGGTTCTCGGGCCAACTGTGCTTCGGGTAGCGGTTGCGGAGTTCCTTGCGCACCAGCGCGTAGCCGTTGGCCCAGAAGCTGGCCAGGTCGTCGGTCACCTGCTGCGGCCGGTAGTTCGGCGCGAGCAGGTGCAGTAACACTTTCACGCGGCCGCCGGCGATTCGCGGCGTCTCGGGCAGGCCGAACACTTCTTGAATGCGCACGGCCAGCACCGGCGACTTGCCCTCGGCGTAGATCAACGCGATCATGCTGCCGGTCGGCACTTCGAGCGCGTCCGGGGCTTCGTGGTCGAGACTTTGCTGCTGTTGGTACGTCAACGCCCCGCGCATCAGGTCGAGCCAGTTCGCCTGCTTCAATTCGGCGAGCGACCGCCGGCCGCGGCACAGGGTGGGGAGGTGGTCGCGCAAGTCGGCGTCGTCGAACGTCGGCAAGCCCAGGTCGGGCCGCCAGACATTGAGGCAGCGCAGCCTGGTGCGGAACTGCCCGGCCGGCGACTCGGCGTCGGGCAGCACGGCGTCCAAATTCGCCAGCGCCGCTTCGGTCAGCACGGTCGCGGCGCGGTCTTCGTCGGCGAAGTGGCCGGGGAGGTCGTCGAGGACGAGGTCACCGTACCGGGTCTGCTTGCGGGCGTTCAATTTGCCCGTCGCCTCGTCAAAAATCACCTCGTGCGCGGTCACCATCAGCGCGGCCGGCAGCCACTCCCGCCGCACCCCCGAGGCTTGCCGCACCCACGACTCGACGCCGCCGGCCTCGACCTCGACGCAGACGAACAGGTCGCCCTCGACCCCACTCGACGGCGCGAGTTTCACCCCCCGGCCGCCGATCATGCGCGCCCGCGAGTCGCCCGGCGTCCGCCGCTTGGCCACGCGGTCGGGGTACGCGGCGAGGATCGCGTAGAGCAGTGACGCCGCGCTGTCATCGGCTGACAACTGAGTGTCATTGACGCCGCCGGCGAGGCGGGCGAGTTGTTGCTGGACTTGCCAGACGGCGTGCGCCCCGCCGCGGTGCAACGTGCCGACGGCGTGGTCGAGCCGGCCGGTGTCGCGGAAGGCTTCGAGCGCCTCGACGCGGTCGAGCACGTCGGACGCCGTCGGCGTCGCCCGGCGGCCCTGGGCGCGGTCGAACGGGTCGCGCTCGCTCAGCAGCGCGGCGGCCAGGGCGGCGCGGCCGGGGATGCCGAGGCGGCCGCCTTCGACGAGCAGCCGGCCGACTCGGGGGTGAACCGGCAGTCGGGCCAGCGTGCGGCCGGCGTCGGTCAGGGTGCCGGCGTCGTCGAGCGCTCCGAGGGTTCGCAGCAGCGTTTGCGCCTGCGTCACGGCGGCCGGCGGCGGGGGTTCGAGCCACGGGAACGCCGCCACGTCGGCCTCGCCCTGGGCCGTCAGCAACAGCACAGCGTTGGCCAGATCGACGCGGCGGATTTCCGGCTCCGTGGTCGCCAGGCGGGCGCGGTGGCCGGCCTCGTCCCAGAGGCGGACGCACATGCCCGGTTGCGTCCGCCCGGCGCGGCCGGCGCGCTGGTCGGCGGCCGCGCGGGAGATCGGCCGCAGTTCGAGCCGGTCCATGCCGACGCCGGCGTCGAACTCCTGCTGACGGGCCAGCCCCGTATCCACAACGGCCGTGACGCCCTCGACCGTCACCGACGTTTCAGCGACGTTCGTGGCCAGAACCACCTTGCGGCGGGTGTGCTTCAGCAGCGCGCGGTCTTGCTCCTCCGGCGGCAAGTCGCCGTGCAGCGGCAGGACGAGCACGTCGAGGTCGCGGGCCAGTCTCTCAAGGCACGCGGCGGTGCGGCGGATCTCGCCGAGGCCCGGCAGGAACGCCAGCACGTCCCCCGACGTCTCGCCGAAGACGTGCGCGATCGCGTCGGCGGTGGCGTTGGGCCACGGCGTCTCCGGGCGGCGCGGCCGGTACTCGACCGCGACGGGGAACAGCCGGCCTTCGCTGGTCACGATCGGGCAGTCGCCGAGGTACGCCGCGAGCGGCCCGGCGTCGATCGTCGCCGACATCACGACGACGCGCAGCTCGGGCCGCACCGTCTCGCGCAGCAGCCGCACGAGGCCCAGCAGCAGGTCGGTTTCGAGGCCGCGTTCGTGGAACTCGTCGAAGACGACGGCACTCACGCTTTCGAGGAACGGGTCGCCGTCGAGCAGCCGCAACACGACCCCCGGCGTACACGCAACGACCCGCGTGCGCGGCCCGGTTTTGCGGTCGAAGCGCACGCTGTAGCCGAAGCGGTCGCCCACCGGCGTGCCGTCTTCGTGCGCCATGCGTCGGGCCGCGGCGCGGGCGGCAACCCGGCGCGGTTCGACGAGCAACACAGTCCCCGTCGGCGTGATCGTCAGCAGTGCCGGCGGCACGCGACTGGTCTTGCCGGCCCCCGTCGGCGCGCGCAGGACCACGGCGTTCGCCGCCGCGAGTCGGGCGAGGAGTTCGGGCAGCACGTCGTCGATGGGCAGGCGCGTCATGCCGGCAGTGTAGCGGGCGGGCGAAGCGACCTCACCCCCCGGCCCCCTCTCCGAAACGGAGAGGGGGAGCAAGTGGGTCCGGGCCGACGCACCGACAAACTGCGATTGGCTGGGTCGTTCTCCCCCTCTCCGCGTCGGAGAGGGGGCCGGGGGGTGAGGTCACGCCCTCAATCTTTGGGAACGGCCCCGCACGGACATTGCGGCGCGGTACAACGCCCTCCATACTCACCGCCGCACCCTCCCATTCTCCCGAGGTCCGCCATGAGCGATCGCGTTTTCGAGTTCGTCGAGGGCACGTCGAGCAAGTTCTGGGCGGTCGCCGTGAGCGGCGACACGCACACGGTGCGCTACGGCAAGATCGGCACCGCCGGGCAGTCGAAGACGAAGACCTTCGCCGACGCCGCGGCCGCGCTCCACGACGCCGGCAAGCTCGTCGCCGAGAAGACCGGCAAGGGCTACGTCGAGACGACCGCCGGCACCCCGGCCCCGACCCCGGCCGTGGCGAAGCCGAAGCCGGTGGCCGTGGCGAAGGTCGCGGAGCCGGCGAAAGCGCCACCGGGGGCGATCGAGCGGCGCGTCGATCTCGACTACTCCGACTGGCTGTTCGCCACCTGGCGGCCGCGCGACACGCTGCCGCCGTTGCCGCCGCGGCCGAAGCTCCCCGCTGACCTGAACAAAAAAGTCGCGGTGTACCTCACGCCCGAAAAGTATTCGGCGCTACTCTCAGGCCAAGCGAACGTCTTAGACGAAGACTACTTCTATTCGCTTCAAGACCTCACCGCGCTGTCTCAACGCTGCGTCATCCCGTACCTGACCGACGCCCAGCGTGAGGAGTGCCGGGTCGCGCTGCGGCCCGTACTCGCGAAACTCGACTATTTCGAGTACGCCACGACTTCGAGGTACTTCCCCCTGTACGTCGCCGCGCTCTTGGGGATGACGGACGAGATTACCGCCGAAGTCGCCTCGTGGCCGGGCAAGGTCGCGGCCCCGCTGAACGCCAACTACTCCATCAACTATGGCTCCGGCCCCCGCGTCCTCTTCGGGCTGGGGTCTGCGGCCGCGGTCTCGGCGGCGATGCGGCAGTTCGGCTTCCGGCTGACCGAGTCGCACCACGTCCGCGGCTGGATCGCCCACACCGAGTGGCGCGAACTCGGCTTCGTTACCGAGTGCATCGCGAAGGTCACGACGCGAGCCGAGCACGAGCGGTTGACGCGCGACCTCGGCCGCGTCCTCGCACCGGAAACTGCCCCCGAGATGTTGCGACTCGCAGTTGACTCCCAATACCCCGCGGTCGCGCGGGAGTGGTTGATGACAAACCACCGCCTGACGGTTGTCGGCTTGACGCCCCTTTGCCAGGGCACGTCCACCCTTGCCAAGGCCGCCGTTGACATCCTGCGGCAGTTACGCCGCAAGGGCCACGGCGACGCCATCGAACGCGAGGTGGCCGCGCACCCCGAGTTGCGGGCGGCGGTCTTCGAGGACGCGGCGGAGAAGTTCGCCGAACTGCCCGCGTCAGCGTTGCCGGACGACTTGCGCGAGGCGCTGGCCACGCCCGGCAAGCCGTTGGGGTGGGTCGATGTCGCGGGGCTGCCGGCGATTGTCGTCGGCGGCGGGCGGCTCGGCGAGAAGCACGTCGCGGCGCTCTTGAACGCCATCAAGTCGCTGAAGGAGGCGAGCTTACCCGCGGCGGTCGTAGCCGTGCGGCGGCACGCGGAACCGCGGTCGCTCGACGCGTTCGCGTGGGCGCTGTTCGAGGCGTGGCAGCGCGAGGGGATGCCGTCGAAGGAGAAGTGGGCATTCGCGGCGATGGGCCACCTCGGCGGCGACGCCTCGGCGCTGAAGCTCACGCCGCTCATCCGCGAGTGGCCGGGGCAGAGCAAGCACCAGACGGCCGTCATGGGCCTCAAAGTCCTGTGCGGCATCGGCTCCGACACGGCACTCATGTCGCTCAACGGCATCGCCCAGAAGGTCAAGTTCGCCGGCGTCAAGAAGGCGGCGCAGGAGACGATGGAGCAGATCGCCAGCGCGCGGGGCATGTCGCGTGCCGAACTCGAAGACCGCATCGTGCCCGACCTGGGCCTCGACGCCCGCGGCGGCCGCGACCTCGACTTCGGCCCCCGACAGTTCCGCGTGCTGCTCGACGGCCAGTTGAACCCGGTTGTGCGCGAGGCCGACGGCAAGCCGCGCGGCGAGTTGCCCAAGCCCAACGCCAAGGACGACGCGGCCAAGGCCGAGGCGGCGGTCGCCGAGTGGAAGTTGCTCAAGAAGCAGTTGAAGGAGGTCATCAAGTCGCAGTCGCCGCGGCTCGAACTGGCGATGGTGACGATGCGCCGCTGGCCGGTCGCCGACTTTGAAAGCCTCATCGTGAAGCACCCGCTGATGACGAACTTCGCTCGCCGGCTCGTCTGGGGCGGCTACGACAAAGCAGGGAAGTACGTCCGCAGTTTCCGCGTCACGGAGGAGCTCGACTACACCCGCGCCGACGACAAGCCGACGGACCTGACCGGCTTCGCGCGGGTCGGCATCGTCCACCCGATGCAACTCGACGCGGCCGAGCGCGGGGCGTGGGGCCAGCTCTTCGCCGACTACGAACTCGTCGCGCCGTTCACCCAACTCGGCCGGCCGGTGTTCGAGTTGACGCCGGCGGAGCGGCCGTTGAAGGAGGTGACGCGGTTCGCCAAGGCGCAGGTCGCGCCAGAAATCGCCTGGTACGGCCTGCAAAAGATGGGCTGGGTCCACGGCCTCCCGGCCGACGGCGGCCACGTCGATAGCCTGTCGAAGTCGTTCCCCGGCGCGGGCGTCACGGCCCAAGTCCACCTCGACCCCGGCCTGAGCATCGGCTGGATGGAGGGGGCCGACAAGCAGGCGATCGCGGCGGTGCGCTTCGTCGTCGGCGAGCCGCCGCGGGGCTACTACTACAGCGACAAGGCCGACGCGGTGCCGCTCGGCGAGGTCGATGCGATCGTAGTGAGCGAAGTGCTGTCCGAACTGTCCCGCATCGCTGCGAAGGCGGAGTGAGAGCGCTCCGGAATTGACGCGCATCGCGGCGGGAATCGGGGATACTGGGCGAACCCCTCGCCCCGGAGAGTCCCATGCTTCGCCCGACCCTCGTCCTCACCCTGCTCGCGCTCGGCCTGCCGGCGGCCGCCGCGGAGCCGACGCTGACACTCACCTTGCGTAGCCGCGCCGCGCCGCCCGGAGCGCCGGCCGTCGCGGCCACCGAGGCGAAGGCGACGTGGGACGCCAGGGCGACGGCGATTGTCGTCTGCGACGTGTGGGACGACCACTGGTGCAAGTCGGCGACCGGCCGCGTGAACGAGTTGGCCGTGCCGATCGACGCGATGCTCAAGGCGGCGCGGGCGAAGGGCGTGTTCGTCATCCACGCGCCGAGCACCTGTACGGGCTTCTACAAGAACACCCCGCAACGGCAGCGCGCCCTCGATGCCCCGTTCGCCAAGACGCCGGGGCCGCTGGCGTCCACCGAGCGCTGGGGGACGGCGTGGAACTGGCCGGACGCCAGGCGCGAGGGCGTGCTGTCGATCGACGACTCGGACATGGGCTGCGACTGCGCGACCAAGTGCGAGATCCGCTCCGCCTGGAGCCGCCAGACGGCCGCGATCACCATCGCCCCCGAGGACGCCATCACCGACGACGGCCAGGAGACGTGGAACCTGCTTCAACAGCGCAAGATCGACAACGTGGTCCTGTGCGGCGTCCACCTGAACATGTGCGTGCTGGGCCGGCCGTTCGCCATCCGCTCGATGGTCAAGCTCGGCAAGAGCGTGGCCCTGGTGCGCGACCTGACCGACACGATGTACGACCCCACGCGGCCGCCGGGCGGCACGCACTTCGACGGCACCGACCGCGTCGTCGAGCACGTCGAACGCTACTGGTGCCCGAGCTTCGTGAGCACCGACCTCACCGGCAAGCCGGCGTTCCGGTTCAAGGCGGCCAAGTAACGGCGACAGTCGTTCCCGGCTCGCCAGTCGCCGTCACCCGTGCCCGCAGGCCGCGGTGTGTTCGTGCGGCTCCGCGGTCTGCGGCGGTTGGACGAGTTCGCGGAGGCCGGGGCCGAAGGTTTTCGCCAGTGACGCTGGCGTCAGGACGGTCGCGGGGGGGCCTTGGGCGGCGACGACGCCTCCGCTCAGGCACAGGACGTGATCGGCGATGCGGGCGATCAGACTCAGGTCGTGCGAGACGAGTAGGATCGTCACGTCGGTGGTGCGGTTGATGCGGCGGATCAGGTCGTAGAAGGCGTGCTGACTCTGGAAGTCGATGCCGGCGGCCGGCTCGTCGAGCAGCAGCAGTTCGGGCGACGGTTCCAGGGCGAGCGCGAGCAGGATGCGCTGGAGTTGGCCGCCGGAGACGCCTTCGAGCGGTGTGTCGATCAGGTGGCCGACATCGACCTGCTCCAGCAGCTTGGCGATGCGGGCGTTCAGCTTGCGGCCGAGGCCGAGGAAGAGCGGGCCGCGCTTCAGCGTCAGGCCCATCAGGTCGCGGACGGTCAGCGGCAGGCGGGGATCGACGGTCAGGCGTTGGGGCACGTAGCCGACGTGGTCGGGGCGGGGCTGGCGGTGGTCGTGGCCACAGTGGAAGGCGATCGTGCCGCGGTACGGGAACTCGTGCAGCAGCGTGCGGAGCAGGGTCGATTTGCCGCAGCCGTTGAGACCGACCAGGGCGGTGACGGTGCCGCGCTGCACGTCGGCGGTCAGGCCGCGCAGGACTTCGACGCGGCCCCGGTTGACGCGCAGGTCGCGGAAGCTGACCAGCGGCGGGGCACTGCCGGGGGACTCGACGAGCGGGAGGGCGATGCTCACTTCAACGCCCCGGCCAGGGCGACGACGTTGGCCCGCATTTTGGCCTCGTACCAGTCCCCGGAGAGTTCCCCGACCGGGCACGTTTCGAGGGGGTCGAGTTCGACCACGACCACGTCGGCCAGGCCGCGGCGGGTCAACTCGTCGCGGATCCGTTTGGCCGAGGATTGCGCGGAAAACTGCGGCTCGACAGCGATGACGCGGACCTTCTGGTCGAGGCACGTCTTGACGATTTCTTCGAGCTTCTTGGGCGTCGGCTCCTGGCCCGGGACCGTCTGGATCGGGTCCACCATCGTCAGGCCGAAGGACTGGGCGAAGTAGGCCATCGACGCGTGGAACGGCAGGAACTTGCGGTCCTTCTTGTCCTTCAAGAGCGCGGCCCCGTCGGCTTGCAGGGCGTCGAGTTTGGCGTGGAACGCTTTGGCCCGGGCGGTGTAGTCGGCGGCGTGCGGGGCGTCGATTTCCGCGAGTTCGCCGGCGAGTTTGGTGGCGAAGGTGCGGGCGTGCTTGAGGCCGAGCCAGGCGTGCGGGTCGGTGTTGTCGCCCTCCGCACCGTGAGTGTGGGCCGCGTGGTCGTGGCCTTCGTGCTCGCACGCGCCACCGTCGAGCAGGTCCTTGGGGTCGATGCCCGCGCCCAAGTTGACGACGCGGACCGGCCGGCCGGCGGTGGCGGCGAACTTGGTGGCCAGGCGGTCGTCCAGGCCGAGGCCGTTGATGACGAACAGGTCGGCCCGGCGGAGCAGCCGCAGTTCGCCCGGCTTCGGTTCGCCGCCGTGGGGGCTTTGGCCGGACATGACCGGGAGGACGATGGCGTCCGGGCCGGCGACGGCCAGGGCGATTGAGGCGACGGGCGGGAAGGAGGCGACGACCTTCGGTCCGGGCCGGTCGGGCCAGCCGTCGGGGCCGCCGGTGCAACCGAGGACGAGCGTCGAGACCACCGCCCCGAGGCCCAGGGGGAGTGCGAGAGCGCGGGCGGGTTTCATGGCGAAGCTCGGGGGATACGTCGTTTTACGCGGCACGCTTTTAATTGTACGCCGCGGCCGCTCCCCTGGTTCGCGTGGACGCCCCGCCCGGGCTTAATCGTCGAGGGCGACCTTGGCCGGTTGTTGCCAAAACGCCTTGGCGACCAGCACGGCGTCGCGGAAGCCGGCGTCCTCTCGCACGGCGTCGAGAGTGCGGTCGGCGGCGACGGCGGCGAAGTCGCAGTAGCCGAACTGGAAGGCTTGCCTCAAGTGGCCGACGGCGAGTTCGGCGTCGGCCGCGTGCCCCGCGGTCGTCAGGGCGTACACCCGGGCGGCGTGGTAGTGAAGGATCGGGCCAGTGCCGAGGGTCAGCGCCCGTTCGACGTCCGCGTGGGCCAGGTCGCGCTGACCCATCGTGGCCAGCAGGGCGGCGCGGGAGACGCGGACCGTCGCGGACTCCGGGGCGAGGGCGACGGCCTTGTCCTGGATCGCCAGAGCGTCAGCGAAGTCGCCCCGCACGGCCGCGAGTTGGGCGAGGTTTTGCCAGGCGGTCACGGCCTGCGGGTTCAACTCGGTCGCGCGGAGGAAATCGAGTCGGGCCGCGGCCGGATCGTCGGTCGCGCGGAGGTTGCCGCGGGCGATGAAGTCGCCGGGCGTCAGGGGCACGCAGCGCCGCACGCTCAACCGGTCGGCCTCCGCCCCGGCCGCGTCGCCGAGGCTCGCGCGGACTTCGGCGCGGACCTGGAACGCCCGGGCCGAGTTCGGTTCGAGGCCCAGGTAGTGGGTCAAGTCGGCGTCGGCGTCGGCGAATTTTGCCAGAGTCTGACGGGCGATCCCCCGGTACAAGTACCCGGCGGCGAGGCGAGGCTCGCGCGTCAAGGCGTCCGCGAACTCGCGCTCGGCGTCGGCCGGCCGCGACTTGAGCAGGGCAATCGTCCCGCAGTTGAGAGACGCCCGGCCGTTCTCGGGGGCCAGGGACTTGACGACCAAGTAGCGCTCCAGCGCGCGGTCGTAATCGCCCATCTCCTGGCGGCAAACGGCGAGCAAGAACTGCGCGGCGGCGTGCGTCGGTTGCTCCAGCGTCACCTCCTCAAGCGGCGTCGCGGCCTTGGCGAACCGGCCGGCCAGGAAGCCCTCAACGCCGGCCAGGTACGCTTCGGAAATGGGGTCGCCGGCGGTCAGGCCGTCCGGCACCGGGGGGACCGGTCGGCCGGCGGCGGCGAGGAGTGCGGCCCGCTCTCGGTGCAGCCCGCGGGGCGTCCCGGGTCCGGCGTAACAGGCGTCGGCAAGGGCGTGCCAGCCGAGGGCTTCGACGGCCAGGTCGCGGGCCTCGTCGGTCGGCCTCGTGCGGGCCGGGATCATGACCGAGGCGGCGTTGAGCCGGCACAACTCGCCGCACTGGGCCGCGAGTTCGCGTTGTTGCGGCGCGGGCAAGCGGCGGAACGCGGCGGTCGGCTCCCACGACCGGCCGACGACCAGGCCGTACCGGGCGAGTAAGTCGGCCGACGCCTTCAACGCCCCGAGGCGGCGGGGCGGGTTGACGCGGTTGAGCAGTTCGATCCGCAGGTCGGCGAGGTCGGCGAGCGCCACCCGGCGGTCGTCCGCGGCGACGGCGTCGGCGCGGGCGTCGGCGTGGTAAGCCAGCCCGCCGGTCAGCCCGACGACGCTCAAGGCCAGTGTCGCCGTGAGGACGCGGGACCGCAGGCGGGGGTTGCGGCGGTGCCACTTGGCGACCCGTTCTCGCACGGACGGTTCCGGGGCGAAGGCGAGGGGCCGGGCGTCGAGTTGTCGCGTCAAGTCGGCGACCAGCGCGGCGGCGGACGGGTAGCGGCGGCCGGGCAACGGCTGAAGGAGGGTTTCGACGATCGACTCGACGGCGCGGGGTACGGCCGGGTTGTGGTCGCGGACCTTGCCCGGACCGGCGCGGCGGTCGAGGGCCATCCGCGCCAGGTCGGGGACTGCACTCGCAGGCCGGGGGAACGGGTCTTTACCCGTGAGCAACTCGTAAAAGATCACGCCCAGGCCGTACAGGTCGGTGCGCTCGTCCAGGTGGGAGTCGTCCCGGAGGCGGAAGCCGTCGAGTTGCTCCGGGGCCATGTACGGCAGGGTGCCGCCGGTCTGCGCGCGGGTGCCGGCCGACACGTCCTTCGCCAGGTTGAAGTCGAGCAGGAGCGGCGTCCCGTCGTCGGCGATGAGGACGTTGGCCGGCTTGAGGTCGAGGTGCAAGATGCCCCGGTCGTGCGCGTGGCCCAAGCCCTCGGCCAGGCCCCGGACCGTCCGCAACACCCAGTCCACTTGCTCGGCGGAGGTCATGTCGTCGAACACCCCGGCGAGCGGCCGCGGCGCGAGCACCGGGACCGGCGGCGGGGTCGTCGAGGGCCGTACCAGGCTCGGCCGCGTGGTAGTCGTCCGCGCCACGGCTTTGGTCGAGGCGTTCCCTTGGCGAGTCGCCGGATAAATGCCGACCGAGCGGTACGGGCCGACCACGTCCGCCAGGGTCCGCGCGCCGAGGTACGGCATGCACACGGCCTGGAGCGGCGCGGCGTCGTGGACGGAGTAAATCGGCACGATGTTGGTGTGGTGCAGTTTCGCCAACTGCTCCGGCTCGGTCGTCGGCCGGGTCGTCACCTTGAGCGCGACCGGCCGGCCGGCGAGGGCCAACTGGCGGGCCAGGAAGACTTTGCCGAACGCCCCGGTGCCCAACTCGGACACGAGTTCAAACCCGAGAAAAGTCTTGCCCGCCCGGGGGAACTCGGTGAACCGCACGTTGGGGTCGGGGTCGTGGCCGGCCGCGGCAGGCACGGCTTCGACCGCGCAGTCGAGCGTCCGGTCGAGGTCGAGACGCCCATACGGCGGGGGCGTAATGCCCAGGTCCGAGGGGTGCGAACTGGCCGAAAAGCCGAACTGGTCGGCCGGCTGAAAGCGTTGGAGCGTGGGCATGGCAACCCGGGGGCGACGCCACGGGACAGGCCGGGCGAGGCCGAAGGCAAGTGTGATGGATCAGGCCGAAAGCGAGGGGGGTGGCCTGGTGAGCTGTCCCCCGAGTCAGGGATGCTCGACCATTCTTAGCACGCCATTCTCTCGGCGTAACCGATTCTTCCAGAATCTTCGGACTTCGGTCCGGGCGAGAAAATTGAGGCGACTTACCAGCCGAGGCTGTTTCGCAATTGATCGAGACCCCCGGTCAGCGCTTCGGCCGCCGTCGCCGACCGGCCCAGGCCGTCGTCGAGTCGCCGGCCGTTGACCGCCTGCGTGACGCTGCACGTGAACTGGCCCCCGGCCGGGCGGACTTCGAGTCGGTAGTTCGGCTGCCCGCCGACCGCGACGATGGTGATGTAGTCGCGCAGGCCGGGCTTCAACGAGCCGTCGCGTTTCGTGAGCCATTCGGGCGTCGGCGGGAGCATTCGGCGGTTCCTTCGGGGGCGGGTCCAAGCGTCATTCTACTCGGGCAGCGGCTTGCCCTTGGTTTCGGGCAGGAAGGGCAGCGCGAAGATGCCCAGGACGTACACGAGGCACATCGTCGCGCCGGCGTAGCGGATCGCGTCGGCCCCGTAGCCGTCGTAGACCTTGGTCGTGAGCATCCCCAGGCCGAACGGCCCGAGTGCCGCGACCAGGCGGCCGGCGTTGTAGCAGAAGCTCACGCCGGTGCTGCGGAAGCGCGTCGGGAAGAGTTCCGGCAGGTAGATGGCGAACCCGCCGAAGACGGCGAGCTGGCAGAAGCCCATGACCGGGATCATCCACATCACGTCGTCGCGCGTCCGCAGGTTCAGGAACGTCCCTGCGGTGGCCAGGGCACCGAGCAAGAAGAACAGCGCGAACGTCGGCCGGCGGCCGAACATCCCCGTCACCCAACTGAAGGCGAAGATGCCGAAGAACGCCCCGGCGTTCTGGTAGAGCGACGTGATGCTGCGCCAGCGGGTCACCTCGCCGTTGAGTTCGTTGCCGGTCAGCCCCTCGGCCTCGAAGGTGGTGCGGAGCGCCCCGCCGACGAGGTCGAACGAGAAGAAGCCGATGCCCCAGAGGCCGACGACGCCGGCCCCGGTCAGCAGCAGCCCGAACAGCACCCGCTGACGCCACGGCGAAGTGGTGAGGAGTGCCTTAAGCGTGCCGAAAAAGGCCTGAAACGGGGACTCCCGCGCGCCGGCCAACGTCGCGGCCCGCGCGGCCAGCCATTTGTCCGGCTCGCGCAGCGTGAACTGCACGACGGCCAGCAGCAAGCCGGGGACGATGCCGATGAGGAACATCACCCGCCACGGCTGGAGCCAGTCGCCGGCCGTGAACGCGCCGCCCTTTTGCATCGCCCCGAGTTGCAGCGAGATCAAGGCCGCGGTGCAGTTGCCGAGCACGCTCGACGCCTGGAACAGCCCCAAAACGTAAGGCCGCGGGGCGTCCGGCACGGTTTCCGCGAGCAGCACCACCGCCGCGGCGAACGCCCCGCCGACGCCCAGGCCGGTGAGGAAGCGGTAGACCATGAAGTCGGTGACGCCGACCGACAGGGCACTGAACCCCGTGAAGAAGGCGTACAGTCCGATGGTCGCGGTCAGGGTCTTGACGCGGCCGAGGCGGTCGCCCATGACGCCGAAGAAGACGCCGCCGACGGCCCAGCCGATCATGAAGATCGCCGTCGCCTGCGTGCCGTAGCTGACGACGACGGGGTCGCTGACGGGCAGCCCGGTGAGCGCCCCGATGGCCGGCATGCGGGCGAGCAGGAACAGTTGCTGGTCGAGGCAGTCGAGGTCCCAGGCGAGGCAGCAGACGGCGAAGACGAACCACTGGTAGGGCGTGAGCAACCGCAGCGACGCCCAGCCGGTGAGCGGTTTCGTCTCGGTCATGGTGGCGGGCCTTTGGCGACGGGGCGGGGGCGGTTGGTATACGCACGCCCCGGCCTGCCGACGAACGTCGCGGCGGCGGGCCGGCTACTTCTTCTTTTTCTTCTTGCCGTTGCGGTAGCCGTCCGCGCCGTTGCCGTCGGCCGGGCGGTCGTTGCGGATCTGCCTCTTCGACTGCTCATCGGCCTGCTTCTGCAACTCTTCCATCTTGGTGCGGAGCCGGCCCATGAACCCGGACCGGTCGGGCTTTTCGGCCGGGCCGGACTTGGCCGGGCCGACCTGCGGCGCGGCCGTGGACACGGCCATCGACTTGACCACCGGCTTCTTGATCAGCTTCCGCTCCATCAGGCCCCAGGCGCTCGAACAGATGAAGTACAGGCACAGCCCGGACGGCGACTTGTAGAAGAAGATCGCCATCATCACGACCATGAACTTCATCATCTTCTGCTGCATCTCCTGCTGCTCATCGACGGCCGGCGGCATCGACAGGTACTGCTGCAAGAAGATCAACGTCACGGCCACCAGCGGCAGGATGTTCAGGTACGGCCCCAGGTAGATCGACATCGACCCGCCCATGCTCTCGGCCCGGCTGACGAACGGGATCATCTCGGACCACCAGACGGTCATGTCCGGGGCGGCCAGGTTGTTGAACCACAGGAACGGTTCGAGGCGGAAGAAGACGCTCTCCTGGAGCGCAAAGTACAGGCCCATGAAGATCGGCATTTGCGCGAAGATCAGGGCGCACCCGCCCATCGTCGCCAGGGGGTTGACGCCGTTGCGGAGCAGCAGGGCCGTCTTCTCCCGCTGGAGGGTTTGCGGGTCGTCCTTGTGCTTCTCGGCCAGTTTCTCGAACTCGGGCTTGAGGGCCAAGTTCACCGCCGCCATCTTGGCCATCGTCGCCTGCTGCCGGCGGGACGGCAGGAACAGCACGAGCTTGACGAACACCGTCAGCATGATGATGTTCAGGCCCCAGATGGGGATGTACCGGTGGAAGAAGCCGAGCAGGGTGTGCATCACGTTCGTGAAGAAAATCACCACGTCCGTGAAGTACATCGAGTTGGCGAACCGGGCCAGGGCGTTCGGCGAGTGGTAGTCGGTCAGGGTGTTCAACCCGAGGCGGTCGAGGTACCGATCGACGAGGTCGGGGTCCACGTCCGGCTCGCCGGTGATCTTGTCCCGGAGTTGCCGGAGCAGGCGGACCTTGACCGGGCCGTTGTAAATCACGTAGTTGTGCGACGTGACCTCGCCGGGAGCGGGGTTCAGCGCGTAGGAGACGGCGCGGAAGGTCACGTCGCCCATGAAGATTTGCCCGGCCGCGTCCCACGGGTGCGGCTCCCGGGTCGGCCGGACGTACTCCCACGTCGTCGTCCGCTTCGCCGCCTCGGTCGCGTCGTCCAGGGCCAGCGAGCTGGCGAAGTACTGCGTGACCACGGCGGCGTACTGGAAGGTATTGTCGCCGCGCGGCACCTGGGTGCCGCCGTGCTGCGTCTGGACGGTCGCCGCGTCGTCGAACGTGCGGAGCCGGCCGCCCTTCGGCGTCAGGCTGCCGGTGAGCACGTTGCGGTAGCCCATCGCGTACCACTCGCCCTCGACCGGCAGGCCACGCGGGCCGGCGATCTGGTAGCGGAAGCGGCCCTTGTCCTTGACCCGGCCGGGCAGCGGCTCGACGTCGAACTGGAAGCCGACGTGGTAGTCCTTGGGGCCGAGCGTGAACGTCTTGCGGAGCTTCAAGAAGTACGGGGCGGCCAGGGTCGTCTCGAAGGCGACTTTGAACGACTGGCCGTCCGGGGCCGCGGAGTTCTCCACGACGGCCCAGACGCGCTGGCCGAGTTCCGGCGACGGGTACTTGTCGTTGAACCCGTCCGCGTCCGACGGCTGGCGGAGCGGGTCGTCCTCGCTGACGTAGTGCAAAATCTGGTACGACGCCTCGGCCAACAGCAGGCCGGTCGGTTCGGGGCCGGGGACGAGCGGGGCGAAGTTGCCGCCGTCGGCTTCGGTCAGGGTCGTCTTGTCGCGCGGCCGCAGCACCCCCGGGATGAGGTTCATCGGCTGGGACACGCCGCCCGCACTGCGGACTTCCTGGCCGAGCCGGTTGGCCTCGTCGAAGCGCGGCAGGACGAGTTGTTGAATGCCCGCCCCGCGGGTCGTGAGGAGCGAGCGGTTGTAGCAGGCGTCGTTACCCAGCGCGATCAACTCCGCCGGCTTCGACGGCACCACCGGCTTCGTCGGCTCGACGGCGGCGACCGGCTTCGGGACTTCGGCCGTGGGCTTGACCTCCGGCGGGAGCACCCGCATCGGCCACTCCAGCGCCGGGGACGTGACCGCGGCGGCACTGCCGGTCAGGGCGAGCAGGGCTTCGCGCGGCGGCTTCGGGATCGGCTTGGGGAAGTACGTCTTGTCGATGTACCAGCCCCCGACGCCCAACGCGGCGGCGAGGACGACGAACAGGGCGACGTTCGGAATGTGCTGACGCATGGGGTCCAACTGGCGGTGCGGTAGGAGGCAACTCCATCTTATAGACGGATTCGCCGCCGGGCGTCCGGGGTTGGACGCGGAGCGAAGAGACCTCACCCCCCGGCCCCCTCTCCGAAACGGAGAGGGGGAGAACGACCCGGGCGCTCATCGACTACAACCCGCTTGCTCCCCTCTCCGCGTCGGAGAGGGGCCGGGGGTGAGGTTTCTTCGCCCCCGGCGGAAAGGCGACCTCACCCCCCGGCCCCCTCTCCGAAACGGAGAGGGGGGGCAAGAGGGTTTCCGTCAACGACTCCTACACACTGGCTCCCCTCTCCGCGTCGGAGAGGGGCCGGGGGTGAGGTTTCTTCACTGGCTCCCCTCTCCGCGTCGGAGAGGGGCCGGGGGTGAGGTTTCGGCGGCCTTCAGTCCCCCTTGTACGGCACGACGACGACCGTGTCCGGCGCGAGGCCGGTCAGGGTCCGCCGCGCGCCGTCCGGCCAGTGGACCGTCAGGCTGTCCAGGGTCGCGCCGCGGCCGAGGCCGAAGTGGGCGACCGGCTCGTGCGTGCGGCCGTAGCCGGTGCCGGGGTCGAGGACGCGCAGCATCGTGCGGGGGACGCCGTTGACGGTGGCGGTGAGTCGCACGCTCGCGCCGTAGGCCGGGCCGTCGAAGCGGGATTTGACGGCGACGCGCAGGCAGCCGCCGGCGGACGGGGCCTGGAACAGCCGGTCGCCGAAGGCGATTTCGAGCCGGCCGTCGGCGTTGACATCGGCGACGAACAGGCGGTGTGGCCCCGGTGGTGCCGTCAACGCGCCGGCGTCGAGTAGCCGGCCGTCGGGCAGGCGAAAGAGGCGGACTTCGCCGTCGAGGACGACGAGTAGTTCTTCGTGGCCGTCGTTGTCGAAGTCGCCTGCGGCGAGGGCTTGCACGTCGCCCGGCCAGGCGAACGCCGGCGAGGCGTCGTCGCGGAAGGTGCCGTCGATTTGCCGGACCAGCCAGCGGTGCGGGCCGGTCGCGCCGGGCACGATCAGGTCGAGCCGGCCGTCCTCGTCGAGGTCGAGGGGCACCGCGCCGCGGGCCAAGTCGGCGACGAGGTGCAGGCCGAACTCGGCCCCGGCGACCGCGAAACTGCCGTCCGGGTGGCAGGCTTCGAGGCCCAGGCAGCCGGCCGGCATGGCGACAAGTCGGTCGAAGCGGTGCGTCAGGACCGGCCCGACGGCCAACACGTTCGCAGCGGTCACGAGTTGGTACCGGCCGGTGCCGCGCGGGTCGCTGAGCATCGGGGCCGGGTCGCGGGCCGGCCGGCCGGGGAGTTCGACGAACATGCCGGCTCCGGGTCAGATCAGGCCGTCGGTCGGGCTGCTCGCGGTGGCGTACAGCCGCTTCGGGATGCGGCCGGCCAGGTACGCCAGTCGGCCGGCGTCGGTGGCAAGCCGCATCGCGTGGGCCATGCGCAACGGGTCTTTGGCCCCGGCGATGGCGGTGTTCAAGAGCACGCCGTCGCACCCGAGTTCCATCGCCAGCGCCACGTCGGACGCGGTCCCGACGCCGGCGTCGATGATGACCGGGTAGTCGGGGTCGCCGTCCTTGAGGTACTCCAGGATGATGCGGATGTTGTTCGGGTTGAGCACGCCCTGGCCGCTGCCGATGGGGCTGCCGGCCGGCATGACGCTCGCCGCCCCGGCCGCCTTCAAGCGGCGGGCCAACGCCGGATCGTCCGACGTGTAGGCCAGCACGCGGAAGCCTTCGGCCACGAGTTGCTCGGTCGCTTTCAGGGTGTCCACCGGGTCGGGCAGGAGCGTCCGCTTGTCAACGAGGCATTCGAGTTTCACCCAGTCCTGACCGGGGTTGTCGAGGCCGCTCAAGAGTTCGCGGGCGAGCCGGGCGTGCCGCACCGCGTCCTCCGCGCTGAAGCACCCGGCCGTGTTCGGCAGGATCGTCAGGTGCTTCAAGTCGAGGTAGTCGAGGAGACTTTTGCCCTCGTGGTCGATGAGCCGTTCGCGGCGCACGGCGACGGTCGTCACCTCGCACCCGCTGGCCGCCAGGCAGTCGCGCATCAGCGCCGGCGACGAATACTTGCCGGTGCCGGTGAACAGCCGCGAGCGGAAGCGGAACGGCCCGACGACGAGCGGCGTATCGACCGGCGGAGCGACCGGCTCGCCGCCGCCGACGAGCGTGACCATCTCGACGATATCCCCCGGCTTCAGCGTGTAACCGGCGTGGTCGGCGCGCGGCACCAGGGCGCGGTTGACCTCGACGGCGACGGCCCGCGGGTCGGTGCCGAGGGACCGGACGAGGTCGGCGAGCGTGGACCCGGCGGGCGACTCGCGGGCCGCGCCGTTGAGCGTGAAGGAAAGCGTCATGGCGGTATGATACGCAAAAATCCCCGGGGAAAAGTGCTGGCCGAAGGAGTGTACGGATGACTATGCTGAGTCGAAACGCTCCGACGCGGGGACGACGACACGAAACCGAGGGCGGTCCATGTTCGCAGCAGTCGTGGTGGGGTTCATCGGCCCGTTACTCGACGCGATCGACTGGGGCAAATTGGCCGGCGGGCTGGTCGTTTTGGCGGCAGTCCCGGTGCTGTTTGAGATCACGCGCCGCATCGCCAATCGCAGCGTGAAGATGGAACTGGTGAGCCTGACGGACCGCCTCAAGAACGCCGGCGACTCGCTGAGCAACGCGCAAACGGCGAACCAGGTGAACGCCATCGAACTGGCGACGCGGAACCAGACCATCGCCTTCCACGAGCGGACGATCTCGCACCTGCAAGCCGAGGCGGGCAAGCTCAAGAATTATTGCGGCACGCTCCTGGACGCCGGCCGCCGGTTGTCGAAAGAGCTGCGCGACTTGCGACTGCTCAAGGTCGATTTCGACAAGCTCCGCGAACACCGCGCGGCCGACGCCGACAAGGTCCGCCTGCTCGAAGACGCCGCCTTGACGACCGACGAGAAGGTCGCCGCCCTGCGCCGGCTCTTGGAGGAGCGCGAAAAAGCCCTCGAACAGGGCGAGCGGCGGATGAGCAAGGCCCGCCGGCTCGAAGGCTACCTGCTGAAGGCGAAGGCCCTCCAGGCCCGGCCGCGGTTCAAGCCGCTCGCCGGGCGCAAGCGGCCGATCATCTCGGTGCTGAACTTGAAGGGCGGCGTCGGCAAGACGACCCTGACCGCCCACCTCGGGGCGGCGCTCGCCCGCAAGGGTTACCGCGTGCTGTTGGTCGATCTCGACTTGCAAGGCTCGTTGACCGGGCTGATGCTGCCGCCGGAGACCATCACAGAACAGTTCACGAAGAAGCGGTTGATGCAGGATTTCCTGCTGCACGCCGCCAAGCGCCCGGCGGCCGAGGCGTCGTCGCTGGGCACCCGGCCGACGCCGACGCTGACGCCGTACATCGTCCCGGTGCCGATCCCGGTGCCGGGGAGTTCGCGGTCCGGTCGGGTGGGGTCGCTGAGCATCGTGCCGACTTCGGACAGCCTGGCCTACGCCGAGTTGAACCTGACCCTCGGGTGGCTGCTCAAGCAGGGCGAGCGCGACGCGCGGTTCCTGCTCCGCAAGGCCCTACACCTCAAGGGGGCGAACGCCGCCTTCGACATCGTGCTCCTCGACTGCCCGCCGCTACTGAACATCTCGTGCGTCAACGCCCTCGCGGCCAGCGACTACCTGCTCGTCCCGACGCTGCTCAGCTCGAAGGCGACCGAGCGGGTGCCGAAGCTGTTGAACACGGTCCAACGGGCCGAATTCGTGACGCACGTGAACGCCCACCTCAAGGTCATGGGGGTCGTGGCCAACCGGACCCGGCTGGCCCAGCCGACGGGGCACGAGGCGGTCCTGTGGCAGACGCTGCCGAAGATGATTAAGGCCGGCCAATCGTCGCCCGCTAAACTGTTCGCGTCGGTCGTCGCGCAGGACGCGTCGATCACGGCGAACGAAGAGCAGTTCGTCCACCCGAAGCCCGGCAGCCGCGCCGAGCAAATGATCGCCGACCTGGCCACCGAGTTCGAGAAGGAACTTCCCGATGACTGTCGAATCGCTTAGCCACTGGTTTCACAAGGTCGCCGAACTCCCGGCGGCGGACGGCGCGGACGCCCCGCGCGACGTGCTGCACCGCATCGAGGCCGCGCTGCACCCGTTCCTGGGCCTGACGCTGGAAGCGTTCGCCGAACTCCTGGGCAAGGTCAAGAAGCCGAAGGCCCCGCCGAAGCCGAAGAAGACCGACGAGGAGAAGGCCGCCGAAAAGGCGGAGAAGGCCGAGGCCAAGCGCGCCGCCCGGGAGGCCGAGAAGACCCGGAAGGCCGACGCCGCGAAGCAGAAGAAAGACGACGCGGTCGCCGCCAAACTGGCCGCCAAGGAGCACGCCGCCGCCGCGAAGTCGGCGAAGAAGGTCGCCGACGCCGCGGCCAAGGTCGCCGCGAAGGACGCCGCCAAGGCCGACGCGACTGCCGCCAAGTCGGCGAAGAAGACCGCCGACGCCGACGCGAAAATCGCCCCGCTTCTCGAAGCCGCCAAGGTCGTGGCCGACGATTTGCGCGTGCTGATGACGACGTTCGGTGGCGGGGGCGTGGCGAAGGCGACCGTCGATGCCGGGTTGGCGGCGCTCCTGCCGCTGAGCAAGCCGCAGTTGCTGCACGTCGCCCGGCTGCTGGAATCGGACGCCGGACTGTCCGAAACCACGAGCAAACCCCAGCTCATCAAAGCCCTGCAAACGATGGTGTTGCGCGTCTGGAAGACGAGCGACAACGTCAACCACTAACGGCCCGCGGCGGTTTGCCCGGTCGGGGTCGGCCGATACAACAGCCCCTCCCCGGACGCTTCCCCTCGCAAGGGCACTCACCGCATGGCCGTGCAACACTTCCTGCCGCACACCCGCGTGCCGACCCTGACGTTCGACACCGCGTCGGCCGCGTCGAAGTTCGTCGCCCGGGAGATCGACAAGCTCGTCCGCGCCCGCAACGCCGCCGGCCGCTCGACCGTGCTGGGGCTGGCGACCGGCTCGACGCCGGTCGGCCTGTACCGCGAGTTGATCCGCCTGCACAAGGAGGAAGGGCTGGACCTGGCGCGGGTCATGACGTTCAACCTGGACGAGTACTACCCGATCGCGCGGGAGGACTCGCACTCGTACTTCAAGTGGATGCACGAGACCTTTTTCAACCACGTCAACGTGCCGTGGAAGAACATCCACATCCCCGACGGGACGATCAAGCTCGACGAGATGGACGACTTCTGCGCCGAGTACGAGAGGAAAATCCGCGAGGCCGGGGGCATCGACATCCAGGTGCTGGGCATCGGCCGGACCGGGCACATCGGGTTCAACGAGCCGGGGTCGCCGAAGACCTCGCGGACCCGCATGGTCACCCTGGACAGCATCACCCGGCGGGACGCCGCGGCCGGCTTCTTCGGCGAGGAGAACGTGCCCAACCACGCCGTCACGATGGGCGTGGCGAGCATCCTGGACGCCCGCAAGGTCTACCTGTTGGCCCTCGGCGAGCACAAGGCGACGATCACCTTCAAGGCCAACGAAAACGCCCCGACTGAGGCGATCACGGCGAGCTTCCTCCAGGAACACGAGGACGCGGTGTTCGTCCTCGACAGCGCCGCCGCCGCCGAGTTGACGGCCATCAAGCGGCCGTGGGAGGTCGGGCCGTGCGAGTGGACGCCGAGTCTGGTCCGCCGGGCCGTCGTTCACCTGAGCGTCGCCGCCCGCAAGGGGCTGCTCATGCTCGGCGACGACGACTTCCGCGAGCACCAACTGTTCGACCTGCTGCGCGAGAAAGGCCCGGCCGAGAAGATCGGCGAGGAAGTCTTCCACGACCGCCTCGAAACGATCAAGCTGTACCCGGCCGGCAAGGTCCGGCCGCTCTCGACGACCAGCCCGTCGTTCCCGGACGCCTCGTCGATCCTGACCACTCCGGCCCCGGTGTACGACTCGGGTCCGAAGTCGGTGTTGGTGTTCAGCCCGCACCCGGACGACGACGTGATTAGCATGGGCGGCACGATCATCCGCCTGGTCGAGCAGGGGCACAAGGTCCACATCGCGTACATGACGAGCGGGAACATCGCCGTGTTCGACCACGACGCCCGGCGGTTCGTGGACTTCGTGGACGAGTTCGTGGGCGGGTTCGGTGCCCCGGCGGACAAGGCGGCCCTGGGCACGATGAAGGCCCGCGTCTTCCAGTTCCTGGACGCCAAGAAGCCGGGCGAGCCGGACAGCCCCGAGGTGCTAAACATCAAGGGCATGATCCGCGCGACCGAGGCCCGCGCGGCCGCCCTGGCGTGCGGCATCCCGCCGGCCCAACTGGAGTTCATGAACCTCCGCTTCTACCGCACCGGGACCATCGACAAGGCCCCGGTCCAGCCCGAGGACGTGGCCGACATCGTCGCCCTGTTCGAGAAGCTCCGGCCGGCGCAGATCTACGTCGCCGGGGAAATGTCCGACCCGCACGGGACGCACCGGCTGTGCGCCGAGGCGATCTTCGAGGCGGTCCGCCGGGTCCGCTCGACCGGCCGGTTCTTCGACGTGTGGCTGTACCGCGGGGCGTGGGAAGAGTGGGCCCCGCACGAGGTCGAGATGGCCGTGCCGATCAGCCCGGACGTGCTGGAGCGGAAGAAGCAAGCGATCTTCCGGCACCAGTCGCAGAAGGACCGGGCGATGTTCCCCGGGGGGGCCGACCGCCGGGAGTTCTGGCAGCGGGCCGAGGACCGCAACCTGGCCACGGCCAAGACCTACGACACCCTCGGCCTGCCCGAGTACTACGCGATGGAAGCCTTCGTGAAGTGGAAGGACTGAACCAGCCTTCGGACCGGCGACCTCGTCACCCACTCGTCGGCGCGGAACTCCCCACCGCGGGAAGTTTCCCGGCTCCGCCGCGGGCGAACTCTCGGCGAGCGGCCCACGTGAGTGGGCTGTTCCCCCCCCCGGAACGGGAGGCGCAACCCGGGGAAGTTCCTAGGCCGTGTGGACAGTAGTTGCACAAGTGCTTGTGAGCCAACGACTTGCGACGATTTCTGCCCAGTCGAGTTCCGTGACGCAACTCCTTACTGAAGTTGAACTTGCGGAACTACTGTCCACACGGCCTAGCGCAAGCACGAGGTGATCATTCGCATTCCGGGTTGGAACAGCGGGCTGACACCCGCCGCTCGCCGGGAGTTCGCCTGCGGCGGAGCCGGTGACGCCAGCGGGAAGTCTGCAATCCGTCGGAACCCTTCTCGGCGTGGGACGAGCGGGGCGCGTCGTTACGGTTTGCGCCCGCCGCGGAGGCCGCCCGGGGTGCGGAGCCACTCGATCTCCTTGGCCAGCTTGGGCGTGCCGAGGTTCTCGGCGTTGCGGTGCAGGGCTTCCGCGAGGGCCTGGCCCAGGTCGGGGTGTTTGAAGAGCACATTGTCGAGGACCACTTGCGCGGCCCCACCGCCGCCGACCACCACGTCCGCGACCGCCTGGTTCGACTCCTTCGCCCTGTCCCGGTGCGCGAGGACGATGGCCAGACCGAGCCGGCCGGCGACGGTGGTCTCGGTGCGGCCGGCCGAATCCGAACTGAGGTCTTTGAACACCTTCTCCGCGTCGTCCGGGCGGTGCTCCTGCGCGTACAAGACGCCCAGTTCGACCATCGCCGTCAGGTACTCGGGCTGCTTGAGCTTCCGGACTGTGGTCCGGCCGATCAACTCGCGCTCGCGGGACGAGGTGACGGGAACCGGCGGCCGGGCGTCCGGTAAGCCGACGGTCTTCGCGTCGGCCGGAGGATGGGCGCGGCCGGGGAGCCACCAGCCGAGGCCGGCCAGGGCGAGCAATGAGGCCGCCCCGACGGCCCGCCAGGCCCACCGGGAATTGCCGCCGCCGGGCGGGAACATTATCGCCGAACCCGAGAACGGCGGGGCGGTCGCGGTTTCGGCGCTCAGTAGCGCGGCGGGCGGGGCGAGGGACAAGCCTTTTTGAACCTTCGCCAGGTCGCGCATCACGTCCCGGGCCGTCTGGTGGCGGTCCGCGGGGGACTTGGCCATCATGCGGTGGACGACGGCGCACAGTGCGGCCGGTAGGTCGGGGCGGAGGCCGGCCAGCGGCGGGGCGACCTCGCGGACGTGCTTCAGGGCGACATCGAACGGCGTCGCCCCGGTGAACGGCGGCTGCCCGGCGAGCAGGTGGTAGGCCGTCACGCCGAACGAATAAATGTCCGACCGGTGGTCCACCGGCAGGCCTTGGACCTGCTCGGGCGACATGTACAGCGGCGTGCCGAGGGTCATGCCGGACTGCGTCAGGTGGAGCGGTTCCGCGCCGCTACTCCCACCCCCGGCGAAGTACCGGGACAGGCCGAAGTCCGCGACCTTGACCTCGGCCTTGCGGGTAATCATGATGTTTTCGGGCTTCACGTCCCGGTGCACCAGGCCGACCTCGCCGGCCCGCTGCAAGGCCGCCGCGACTTGCCGCAGGATGCTCAACGCCAGCGGCAACTCGGGCGCGCCCTTGCGGGCGAGGTAGTCGCGCAGGTTGCGGCCGTCCACGTATTCGAGCGCGATGTACCGCAGGCCGTCGTGCTCGCCGACGGCGAAGACCTGCACGATGTTCGGGTGCGTGAGTTGGGCGACCGCCTCGGCCTCGGCCTGGAAGCGCTGGAGGGCGACCGGGTTGGCCGCGTGGTCGCTGCGGAGGATTTTCAGCGCGACTTCGCGCTTGAGCGAGAGTTGGCGGGCGAGATAGACCTGGCCCATCGCCCCTTGGCCGAGCTTGCGCAAGACCTGGTAGTCGCCGACGCGGCGGTCGGTGAGGTCTTGCGGCAGCCCGTCCGATTCGTCGGCCATTCCGCCCCCCGTGTCGGCCTTATCGCCCGCTGTGAGGCTACGAAAAAAGCCCGCCGGTGGTCAGGCCGGCGGGCCGAGGGTAGTTCGCGGGCAGTTTCGCGGACAGTTTCGGGGACAGTGCGGTGGGAATCAGGCGGACTTCTGGGCGGCGACCCAGAGCATGTACGCGACCCGCTCGTTCAAATTGGGTTGCGGCTTACTCCGGCTGTCCCGCCAGGCGTAGTAAATCATCGCGATCGAGAGCATGGCCAGGTTGCAGGCAATCAGTTCGAACATGGTGAGCCTCCCCGGTGAGGTTTCGCGGGTCGGCGTGAGCGTCGTCACGGTGGGGCCGATCCCGTCGTGCCGCCGCGGGCTTCGGCCGGTCACGCCCAAACCCTAAGTCACGCCGGCACCCCGTGCAAACGCGGTGGGGCCGGATTGTGCCCTTTTCCCGCGGCCCGTCGGCCGGACGGTCCGAAACCTCGACACCCCCGATTCGTGCGACTTTTCAAGTCGTTTCGGCCGACTCCCCGAACAACCCGGCCACCCCCTCGCGGCCCAACCGCACGACCCGCCCGGCGACGTCCAACTCGTACAGGTCGTCGAGCGGGTGGTAGCTGACGATGCGGACGGTCGTGCCGGGGGTGAGGCCGAGGTCGCGCCACCGGCGGAGCCGTTCCGGGTGGTCGTCCTGGGCCTCGCGGATGGCAACCGCCGCGCCGGCCGGGAAGTCGCACAGGCGGCGCAAGCAGCGGGTGACGAGTTCGCCCGTCGGGCTGGGGATAGGGTGGCCGTGCGGGTCTTCGACCGGCTCGCCGAGGTGCGCGGCGATGGCCTGTTCGAGCCGCGGGGAAATGGCGTGTTCGAGGCTCTCCGCCTCCGCGTCCACCTCGCTCCAGTCCAGGCCGAGCACCTTGGTGAGGAACAGTTCGATGAGCCGGTGCCGGCGGATCACGCGGCGGGCTTCGACGATGCCGGTCGGCGTGAGTTGTGCCCCCTGGCCGGGGGTATAGTCGATCAGCCCGGCCTCGGCGAGCCGCTTGAACATGCCGGTGACGGACGGGGCTTTGACGCCCAGCCCGGTGGCGATGTCCGCGGGCGGCACGACCCGGTCGGCCCCGCCCAAGCTGTGGATGGCCTTGAGGTAGTCCTGTACCGCTTCGGAGGGGTCGGTCGCCATGCGCGCGCTTTCAAAGGGCGGGGGGAGTGGCGGGGCCGGTTCAGTCTACCCGGGCCGGAGTTCGGCCGCCAGGAAGGCCGCGGCCCGTTCGCACGCGCCGGGCACGGCGACCCGGTCCCGCAGCGCCCGCAACTCCTCGACGGTCGCCCGGTGGGCCGCCGGCGAGGTCAGCCAGCGGACGATCGGCGCGGCCAACTCGTCCGGGTTGTCCCGCGTCGTCGGGAACTCGGGGAAGACTTCGCGGCCGGCCAGCAGGTTCACCAGACTGATGTACTTCGAGGTCACGAGTTGCCGCGCGACCAGGCCGAACGCCGGCGTGATCCGGTAGACGATGACCGACGGCTTGAGCCGGTACAGCATCTCCAGGCCGACCGACCCGGACACGGCCAGGACGGCGTCGGCGGCTTCCAGGATTTCGGCCGTGCGGCGGACGTGGACCTCGACCGGCAGGCCGCTCCCGGCGAGGGCTTCGCGGACCAGGGCGGCGTGCTTGTTGCGGTACGCGGCGACGTGGAAGCGGACCCCCGGCACGGCCCGATGAACCCGGGCGGCGGCTTGCACCATGAGCGGGAAGTTCGACGTGACTTCTTGCGTCCGGCTGCCCGGCAGCAGCGCGACGATCGGCGTCCCGGCGGCGCGGAGGGCGGCGACGTGTTCGGCGTCCGGTTCTTCCTGGCCCAGTTCGTCGAAGTACGGGTGACCGATGTAGTGCGTGGTCACCCCGCGCTCGCGGTACCACGTCTCCTCGAACGGCAGGGCCGTGAGGACGCACTTGACCCAGCGGCGCATCTTGGACACGCGCCAGCCGGCCCAGGCCCAGAGTTGCGGGGGCACGAAGTAGTAGACGGGGATGCCAGCGCGGTGCGCCCGTTTGGCCAGCGAGAAGTGGAAGCCGGGGTAGTCGATGACGACGACCGCGTCCGGCTTCTCGGTGCGGAAGTATTGTTCGCTCTGGCGGACGATGCGGAGGAAGTCCGGCATTCGCACGAGCGCCTTGCCCAGCCACATGACCGCGAGGTCGGTCAGCGGATACCGGAGGTGGACGCCCGCCGCGGCCATCTTCTCGCCGCCCAGGCCGACCAGTTTGGCGTCCGGGAAGTGCGCGAGCAGGTGCCGGGCGAGGTTCGCGGCGTGCAAGTCGCCGCTCGGCTCGCCGGCGCTCAGGAATATGTGCATCGCGGTCGTCTCGGCCGCAGAGGTGGGGTTCGTCCGGGCATTCTAGAAAAAAACGGACGGCGGGTTGCCCCGCCGTCCGGAATCGCTCAGAGTTGTCGAGCCGCGGTCACTCGACCTTGGCGGCCTCGGCCGGTTGGGCGCGCTTGGCCCCCGGCAGGTCGGTCGCCTCGGCGACCTTGCGATAACCCATCGACCGGAGGACTTCCAGGACTTCGCTCCAGGTCGGGAACGGCCGGCGGTTGTCCCGCTTGTAGCGGTCCATCGCCTTCATGAAGTCGGTCTCGTCGTCCGAGTAGTCCCGCTCGCACGTGGTCGGGTCGATGAGCCGGCGGCGCTCGCTCTTCTTCCGCTTCTCGGCGGCGTTGATCGCCCGGCGGCGGTCGGTCGCCACCGGAATGTTCCGCTTGCGGCGGTCGTTCGGGAAGGTCGCGTCGGTGTCGGTCGTCGTGTCGTTCATGGGCGGTGTTCGTCTCGTTGCGAGGTAAGCCGGGGGGGCAATCCTTGGCGAGTCAAGGCGGCCGTCGGCAGTGAGGCTCGCGGTCCGGATTACCCCAAGAATGCAAGGAGCGGGTAACCAGGACGCAGTAAACTACCCGTTGAATGGGCGAAGTCAAACGGTTTTCGCGGACGGAACGGCTCAATCGGTCCCACGGGATGGAAACTCAACTCCATACTGAATTGTAGGAGTGCCGCGAGAATCCCCTCAAGCCCACGCCGACGAATGCCGAAGGCAAACCGGTCGCCCCGACCGCCCAACCCGCCCCGACACCGCAACCGGACCGACCCGCATGACCAGCCTCGGTGCCGCCAACGTCATCCACGTGTTCGACTTCTACCTGGCGCTGATGTTCGTCCTCGGCCTGTCGCGCCGCTACCTGGTTTACTGGGACGCCGTGCGCCTGCTCGTCGCCGTCCGCGGCCGGTGGCCCCGCCTGCTGACCCGCTTGAAGGCCTACCACGGCCTATTCGTCACGACCGAGGTCTTGCGCCCATTGGCCGTTGCCGTCGCCCTCATGTTGACGCAGTTCCTCTGCTCCCGACTGATCTTCCCCACGGCCGAGTTGACCGTCAACGAGATGCGGGCCGCCGTCTGGCCGGCGGCCGCGATCCTGGCCGCGGTCGTGCCGATGGTCGCCGTGGACGCCTACTTCCTGATCTTCGTCGGCCGCTTCGACCGCCCCTCCGCCGAAGCGTCCATGGACCAGGCCGAGCACTGGCTGAACTCGTGGCACGCCCCCGTCGTCCGGGCCGTGACCTTCGGGTACGTCAACCCCCGGCGGATGGTCGATGTGGAAGTGCAGAAGAGCCTGGAACACCTGAGCCGCACCGTGAGTTGGGCGGCGTGGTGGGTGGCCGCCCAAGTCGTCTGCCGGATGGCCTGCGGTCTGACGATCTGGACCGTCTGGGCCCTCGTCGAACGGCAAGCGTCCGCCGCCCCGTAACCCGGCCGGGGAAATCAGTTCCACTCGTCGTCGGTCCGCGGCTCCGGCGCGATTCGCAGACTCAACGCCGCGGACGCTCCTAGAGTCAGGCCCGCGAGCAACCCGACGCACAGCCCGGCCCCCGAAAGCGCGAGATCGTAGGCGACAATCTGGCCCACGGCGTTGGGCCGCTGGACGACAAGCGAGTAGCCGCCGGCGACCCCGTGGCCGACCGTCGCCCCGAACACGGCGAAATACCCTTGCATCCGCTTCCGCCAGCGGTGCATCCGCACGCCGCGGTCCGGTTCGCGTGCCAAAAACTCACGCCACTGCCGCGGAGACCCGTTCACCGCAAGGAACAAGCCGACCCCCGCGCAGAAGATCACCAGTGTCACCGCCCCGTTGCACGCGACCGCCACCGCCGGATGTGCGTACATTTCTGCCCTCGGTGAACCCGCGATTCAACCAACGAGTCTACCGCCCCGGCCCTCGTACTGCCACCCGGTGACTTGTGCCGGCGACGTTCGCTCCCTATCATGACCGGTTGCCGCTTCGACTCGCACCCGGGACTATGCCTCATGGCCGCGCGACCGCTGACCCTCGTTGCCAACGCCCCCGCGCCGACCGTCGCCGGCGGCGGCAAGGGGACGTACGCCTTCATCAGCTTGGGCTGCCCCAAGAACACCGTCGATAGCGAGCGGATGCTCGGCAAACTCGCCCAGGACGGGTACACGTTCCAGCCTGGGGCCGACGGCGCGGACGTGGTCGTCGTCAACACGTGCGGGTTCATCGAGCCGGCCCGCCTCGAATCGCTCGGCGTCATCCGCGAGATGCTCGCGCTCAAGTCGTCCGGCCGCGTCGGTTCGGTCGTCGTCGCGGGGTGTTTGGCGGAGCGGAACCGCGAGATGCTGCTGGAGGAAGTGCCCGGCATCGACCAGATCGTCGGCGTCTTCGGCCGCGAGGAGATCAGCGCCGCCGTGGACCGCGCCACCCGGCACATCGAGGAGCAGCGGAGCGTCTTCCGGCCGGTCCCGGTGCGGGCGCTCGAAGACACGGCCCGGCTGCGCATCACCCCGCGGCACTACGCCTACTTGAAGATCAGCGAGGGGTGCGACCGCGTTTGCACGTACTGCGCGATCCCCAAGATGCGCGGCAAGCACGTCACCAAGGCGATGGAGGAAGTCCTGGCCGAGGCCCGCGAACTCGTCGCCGACGGCGTCCGCGAACTCATCGTCGTCGCCCAGGACGCGACCTATTACGGCATGGACCTGTACGGCCGGGCGAGGCTCGCCGAACTCCTCACCGAGTTGAACAAGGTGGACGGCCTGCAGTGGATTCGCCTGTTGTACGCCTACCCCGAGCACTTCGGCGACGACCTGATCGAAGTGTTGGCCACGTCCGACCGGATCGTACCGTACCTCGACATGCCGTTGCAGCACATCAACGACACGGTGCTGCGGCGCATGGTCCGCCGGGTGGACCGCGACAAGACGGTCGATCTGCTCGACAAGTTGCGCGACCGGGTGCCGGGGCTGGCGATCCGCACGACGTTCATCAGCGGCTTCCCCGGCGAGACGCAGGCCGAGCACGACGAGTTGAAGCAGTTCCTGAAGGACGCCCGGTTCGAGCGGTGCGGCGTCTTCCCGTACTCGTTCGAGCCGAACACCCCGGCGGCGAAACTCGACGGCCACCTGCCCGAAGAGGTCAAGCTCGCCCGCCGCGACGAGCTGATGGCGGTGCAACAGCAGGTCGCCTTCGACTTCGCGCAGTCGATGGTCGGGGACGAGACGCCGGTCATCATCGACGCGGCCGACCCCGAGTTCGCCGGGCACTACCGCGGCCGCACCTACGCCGACAGCCCGGAGATCGACTGCCTGATCCGCGTGAAGGGCAAGAACCTGCGGTCCGGCGACTTCGTGAAGGTGAAGGTCACCGCGGCCGACGGGTACGACCTCGCCGGCAAGACCGTCGGCAAGGCCTGGTAGGCTGTTACAACCCGCGCCGCGGGAGTGACGGTTTCGCAAACCGGTGCCGGATTTCATTTCGCCCGACGGCCGCGAGACTATACTTGAGCGGCCCGCTGATGTCGCGTCGAGTGCGTCGCGGGCCTGACAGAACTGATCGGCACCCCCTCTCCCGAGGCCTGCCATGTCGATGCCGCCCCCCTCGTCCCGCGGTCCCGAGTTCTCGGACGCCAACGACGACTTCCCCCCGCCCAACCGCCCGTTTGAAGACCTCCCGACCTTGGTCCGCTACCGCGTGGTGCTGCACCGCGTGGCCGACCAGGGCTTGCTCGTCGTCGCGGCCGCGCTGCGGGAGTTGACGCACTTCGGCGAGGCCGAGGCGATGTCGCGCATGTGGCAGGCCCACCACACCGGCCGCTCCCTGGTGCTGGAGACGCACCTCGAACGCGCCGAACTCTACGTCGAGCAGTTCACCGCGAAGGGCCTCAGCACCAGCATCGAACCGGCGTAAAATGGCTCAAGAAATGTTGCCGGCCGGTTGTAGGTGCGACCACGCGGCGTCCTCCTGGGGCCGGGACCAGTCCGCGGCGAGGGCGGGTTCGGCGAGTAGGGCCGCTTCCCCCGGATCGGTCGCCCGCTCTTCGAGCACCGTAACCAGCGCCCGCCGCGGGCCGTCAATGGTCACATCGCCGAGCAACCGCACGCGGCCGTCGGCCTCAATAATCGCTTCCACAGTCTGGATCATCACACACCTCCAGTGTTATGTTACACGATTCGGCCGGCCTCACCGCTCACGCCCCTTCGCGGGCGGCGGGGCTGGTGTTGCCCGGGCCGGGCGGGAGGGTGTACACGACGTGCGGAAAGTGATCGGCGATGTACCGGACGACGCGCTTCGCACTCAGGATGCCGACCGGCCGGTGCTCCGCATCGACCACGGGCAGGTGCCGGTAGCCGCCGTCTTGCATCCGGCGGATGGCCTGGCGGATCGGCTCTTGCAAGCCGACCGACACCGGGTCGGGCGTCATCACCCGCCGCACCGGGGTGTCGAGGGCCAGGCCGGCGGCCAGGACGCGGGTGAGCAAGTCGCGCTCCGTGAAGATGCCGACGAGCCGGCCGTCCCGGGTCACGAGCAGGCACCCGACGCGGTACTCGCGCAGCACGGCCACGGCCACGGCCACCGGGCACGCGGCGTCGATCTGCCGCGGCGCGGTCGGCTCCAGGCGGGCGACGCTGTCGATCATGAGGTTGCGGGACAGTTCCATCGTCGGTCGCCGTTCCTCCGCACAGTGCCCACCCGGTCGGTCCGGCCATTGTGCGACCGGCCGGGAACCGGGCAACCCCCGTGCGGTCGGTAAGATACCCGCGTCCGCCCGTGCCCCGCGTCGAAGAGGTCGCCCATGCCGCCCGCCGAGCGTATCCTGCCGATCCTCCGCCGCGCCGCCGTACTGTGCCGTTCGACCCCCGGCCGGACGGGTTTCCTGGTCCGCCTGCAAGACTGCACCGACGTGCTGGTCGCGGGGGACCTGCACGGACACGTGCCGAACTTCCAGGCCGTCCACAAGGCCGCCGACCTGGCCAACGCCCCGGGCCGGCACCTCGTCCTCCAGGAAGTCGTCCACGGCCCGTTCCGCTACCCCGGCGGCGGCGACAAATCGCACCAGTTGCTCGACCTGTTCGCCGCGCTCAAGTGCCAGTTCCCCGCCCGCGTCCACCTGTTGCCCGGCAACCACGAGTTGGCCCAGTGGACGGACCGGCCCATCGGCAAGGGCGACGCGACGCAGAACGACGGCTTCCGCCAGGGCGTCACCGAGGCCTACGGCACCGCCGGGCCGGAGGTGTACGCGGCGTACATGGACCTGATCGCCAGCCTGCCGATCGCCCTGCGGACGCCGAACGACGTGTTCTTGTCGCACAGCCTGCCGTCGGCGCGGCACCTGGGCACGTTCGACGCCAAGCGGCTCGAAGCGACCGCCCTCGACGCGGCCGAGTACCTGCCCGGCGGCACCGTCTACGGCATCGTCTGGGGCCGGGACACCGCGCCGCGGACGGTGGACGACTACCTGCGGAAGGTGGACGCCGACTTCCTGGTGAGCGGGCACATCCCGACCGACGACGGGTTCAGCGTGCCGAACCACCGGCAACTGATCGTCGATTGTTCGGCGACCCCGGCCGCTTACGTCCTGTTCCCGGCCGACCGCAAACTGGCGCACGCCGACCTCGTCGCCGGCGTCGTCGTGATCGCCCCGCCGGCGTAGCGCCGAGGCTCCGCCGCAGGCGCGGCGAGCGGCCCACGTGAGTGGGCTGTTCCGACCTGCAATGGCGGGGAACTTCCGCGGGCGAGCGCCCGATACCTTCGCCCCGGTTGCACCTCCCATTCCGGGTTGGAACAGCCCACTCACGTGGGCCGCTCGCCAAGAGTCGCCTGCGGCGGAGCCTGCGCGACGGGAATTGTCGCACCTTTTACCCGATTGTTAGGTCAGCACAACGGCTGCTGGCGGGTACAATCGTGACGTGCGAACGGCGGTCGGGTCACGCCTGGCGGGCGGGAGTTGACAATATGACGGCGGACGGGTCCGCGGGTTCGGGGGGCGGTGACGGCCCGCCGCCTCCGCTTCACGCGACGGAAATCCCGGGGCCGGGCACGCCGCGGCCGCCGTCGTTCAGCTACCGCACGACCCTGTCCGAAGCCGCGGGGCGGGCCACGGGGGCGGGCGACACGGTGCCCGACGCGTCGGGGTTTCCGTGGGCGGACGCGGGGTACGAACTGCTCGGCGAACTCGGCCGCGGTGGCATGGGCGTCGTGTACCAGGTCCACGACGTGAAGTTGAACCGCGTCGTGGCGGTCAAGGTGCTCCCCGGGCACGGCCGGTGCGACCCCCGCGAACTCGTCCGGTTCTCCATCGAAGCCGAGACGATGGCCGCCGTCAGCCACCCGAACGTGGTCGCGGTGTACGACACCCGGGAGGTCGCCGGGCAGCCGTACATCGTCATGGAGTACGTCAACGGCGGCAGCCTGTCGGCCCTGTTGCGGCGGGTCGGGGCACTGCCGGCCGGGGAGGCGGCGCGGGTGACGGTGGCCGTGGCCCGGGGCGTGGCCGCGGCCCACGAGCAGGGCTTCATCCACCGCGACTTGAAGCCCGGCAACGTCCTGCTGCACCTGCCCGCCCGCCGCGATCCGGGGTCGGGTCCGGGGTCGGTGTCCGGGTCGTCCGCGTCCGGGCCGCCCCCGTCGCAGCCCAAAGTGGCCGACTTCGGCCTGGCCCGCCGCGGCCTGTCCAACGACGTAACGCACACCGGCGCGCTCCTCGGCACGCCGGCGTACATGGCCCCCGAGCAGGCGACCGGGCAGAACAAACTGGTCGGCCCGGCGGCCGACATTTACGCCCTCGGGGTGATCCTGTACGAGTGCCTGGCCGGGCACCCGCCGTTCCGCGGCGACGACCACTGGGCCGTCCTCCGACAGGTCATCGACGCCGACCCGCCGCCGCTCCGCCGCCTCTGCCCGGGCGTGCCGCGGGACCTCGAACTGATCTGCGGCAAGTGCCTGGCGAAAGACCCGCGCGACCGCTACCCGACGGCCGACGCCGCGGCCGACGACCTGGAGAATTATCTCGCCGGCCGGCCGGTGACCGTCCGCCCGGTGTCGCCGCTGGAGGCCGGCCGCAAGTGGGCGCGGCGGAACCCGGCCCTGGCCCGGATGGGCGCGGTCCTGGCCGTGGCAGCGTTGACACTCCTGGCCTTCGGGGCCAAATACGCCCAGGACGCGGCCGCCGCCGCCCAACGCGACCGCGACGCGACGCAAGAGTTGGCGCTGCGGGAAGAGCAGGGTAAAGTCCTGGTGGCCGAGAAACAGGCCGCCGACCAGAGGGCCGACGACGCGCGAATTCTGGCCCGCTCGCAGCGGTTCTATCGTCAGTTGACCGCCGCCGAGGTCCGCCGGTTCGAGCCGTCGCCCGGTTGGACGCTCGACACGCTCGCGGACGTGGCGCAACTCGCCGCCTTCCCCGAGGCGGCCACCGAGACCGGCAAACTGCGGGACATCGCCGCCGCCGCCCTGGCCGCCCCGGACGTGGAGGAGTGCGCCCCCTGGGTGCTCCCCGAGTCGGGCGCGTTCAACTACCCGAGCCGGGTCGCCGTCCACCCGACCGAGCCGCTCGTCGCCGTCGCCCGCTTCGGCTACTCCCCCCCCCAGTTCCACCTCGCCGTCTGGCTGATCAATTGGCGGACGGGCGCGGCGCGGGAGCTGTCCGTCCCCGTGTGGCTGTCGCAATTGAGTACGACGGGGGACAAGGAGTCGCCGGAGACGTTGCAATTCCACCCCGACGGCCGCCGCCTCCACCTGTCGTCGCGTCGCGGCAACGCCTACAGTTGGGACCTCGACGACCCGGCCGCGCCGGCGCGCGAGGAGCCTCACCTCGGCGGGACCGGGCCGGTCGCCTTCCGCCCGGACGGCCGCGGTTTCTGGAAGGTCAGCGGCGACGTGGTGCGGGCCGGCGACGAGGCGGGGCGCGTTCTGGCCACGCGGAACCTTCGCCGGAAGCCGACCTCGATCAGCTACTCGGCCGACGCGGGCCGGCTCGTCGTCACGGCCCCCGACTTCGTTCAAATCTTCGACCCCGACGACCTCACGGACTCGACCCGCGAGGTGTTCACGCGCAGCCACTTCACCAGTGCGGCCGTGGCGGCGGGCGGCCGCGGCGGCGTCGTGGGCGTCAAGAACGAACTCCACTGGGCCGACTTCACGCTCGGCCGTTCGACCGGGGTGCTCGACCGCGGGCAAGACTTTCCCAACGACGTCATCTTGCGGCCCGTCGTCAGCCCGGACGGTGCCCTGGTCGCCGTCCCGCGGGAGCACTCCCACAGCCTGCAACTCTTCTCCACGGTCGGCGGCCAACTCGTCGCCACGGTCCGCAACCCCGATCGGACCCACGCCCCGCCGGTCGGCTTCAGCCACGACGGGACGCGCCTCTTCGTCGGCGGCCAGGACCGGATCCGGGTCTTCCGCGTCCGGCCGGGCGCGGCGGCCGCGCGGGCCGTCGGCCCCGCCCCGGTCCACGGTATTGCCCTCGACCCCACCGGCCGCGGCCTGGTGACGCACGCGGTCGCCCACGTCAAGCTCGGGCCGAACGCGGTCGCCACCACGATCGATAACCTCTCCGCCTGGGAGTTGGATCGGCCAGATTCGCCGGGCCGGCCGGCCCGCGCGACCGCGATTTACTATTCGAGCGCCCTCGCCCACGCCCCGAGTTTCCAGCCCGACGGGCCGTGGCTCTCGTACGGCCTCGACGCCGCCCCGGGCCTCTGGAACACCGAGACTGGTGAACACCAGCGGCCCGCGAAATCGACCGCCGAGTCGGGCGTTTTCGCCCCCGGCGGTCGGTTCTGGCGCAGCGGCATCGGGGTGACGGTCGTCGAGATTCCCAGCGGCCGACCGGTCGCCGCGTTCGAGGACACCGTCGAGCGGCACTTCGGCGGCGTGGCCCAAACGACCGCACTCTACGCCGGCGACGACGGGGTGGTGGTCGGGACGGCGACGGGGTTGTTGAACTGGCTCGGCCCGGACGGGAATCGCCTGGGCCGCTGGAAGGCCGGCGACACGGCCCCGACCGTCGCGGCCCGGCGGCCGGGCGGCCCCGAACTGTTCGTCGGCCAGGATTCCGGGTCCGCCGCCGTCTTCCGACTGCCCGCCGGCGAGTCGGTCGCGGCGTGGGAGCCGCACCGCGGCCGCGTCACCGCCGCCGTCTGGCTCGGCCCCGACGACCTCCTGACCGGCGGGGCGGACCGCCAAATTCACCTCTGGCGCTGGACCGGCGCGACCGTCACCCGCGTCTGGTCCGTCCGCACCACCGCCGGCGTGAAGCAGATGCTCCTCGCCCCCGGCGGCCGCGTCGTCGTGTTGGAGGACAACGCCCGCGGGGTCGGCGTGATCGACGTGCCGCGGTTCCACGCCGAGTTGGCAGCGCTCGTCCCCACCGAGCCGCTCCGCCTCGCCGCGAGTGCCCCCCCGGTTGGACTCCCACCCCTGCCGGCCGGACTGCGCGGCGAGCCGCCGGCCCCCGCGACCGGCCTGCGGGCGGAGTACTTCAGCGTCTGCCCCGGTACGAACGAGCGCGTCCAACTCGCCACCGGCTTCGTGCCCGGCCTACCGAGTCCGGCGAACGTCCCACCGCACCCTAACCTGCCCGCCGGGGCGTTCGTGGTGCGCTACCGGGGGTTTGTGCAGTCCACCGCGGCCGGCCCGTACGCGCTGACCGTGTCGGCAACCGACGAGTTCAACGTCTGGCTCGACGGCACGGTGATCGCGGCGACCCAAGGCGAGGGGGAAGTGGCGTTGCCTTTGACCGGCCGGCCGCAGCGGTTGCGGGTCGAGTGGAAGCACGGCGGAACCGGGTCGGCCCGGTTGAACTTGAAGTGGAAACTGCCCGCCGGGGCGAAGCCACCGGTGCTGACGCCCGACCGGCCGTGACGGTCACTCGCCGGCCGGGCCGCGGCGGTCGGCCTTGCGGTCGGCGTTGTGCTTCTTGTCGGCGAGCCGGCGGCGCTTGGCCCCTTTGGTCGGCTTGGTCGCTTTGCGCACGGTCGGCGGGGTGGCGGCCCGGCGGACCATCGCGGCGAGCTTTTCCAAACAGTCCGCGCGGTTCCGCTCCTGGTCGCGGTACCGCTGGGAGGTGACGAGGAACTCGCCTTCCAGGGTCGTGTGGGCCGGGTGGGTGGTCGCCAGGCGGGCCTTGACCTCGGGCGGCACGCTCGGGCTAGTCGCCATCGCCCAGCGGAGCACCGCCTTGGACGCGACCTTGTTCACGTTCTGACCGCCGGGGCCGCCGGACCGCGCGTACGTCCAGGTCCACTCGTCTTCGGGGATGCTCAACCGCTCGGTCACTTCCAGCATGACGACCCGCCTTGACGGATTCCGGGGTGGCGCTTTAACATCCTACCTTCGCGCGGCCGCTTCGGTATCTTGACTGTAGGAGTTCCCCACCGATGACCAGTCCCCCCAGCCCGCACGCTCCCCCCCCCGAGGAGGCCCCGCCGGCGCGGCGTGCCTTCACCCGGGTCGATGGCGTCGCGCTCGCGGGGCTGGCCCTGATCTCGGTCGCCGTCCACGGCTGGCTGTACGCGCACACCTTTACGACCGCCCGGGACAGTATCGGGTTCGCACAACTCGCGCTGCAGTACGAGGAACCGGCCCGGGCCGTCGTCACCTTCCCCTGCGCGACCGTGTTGGACGTGGTCCGCCACGGCGAGCCGCCGCACCCGCCGGGCTACCCGCTCGTCGTGCTGGGCGTGTCGAAGGTCGTGCGCGCGGTCGCCCCGCCGGCCGACGACGGGGAGTTGGCGGCGGCCATGCTCCGCAGCACGCAACTCGCCTCCATGCTCGGCGCGCTCGTCCTCGTCGTGCCGAGTTATTCCCTCGGCCGGCGGCTGTTCGGGCCGACCCAGGGGTTCGCCGCCGCCGCGCTGTTCCAGGTGCTGCCGGTGTCCGCGCGGGTCACCTCGGACGGCCTGACCGAAGCGTGGTACCTCGTCTTCGTCGCCTTCGGCCTACGGGCCGGCGTGGTCGCCGTGCAGGCGAACGGCGTCCGCGGCTTCTTCGCGGCCGGACTGTTCGGCGGGGCGGCCTACCTCGTCCGCCCCGAGGGGCTGCTGGTCAGCCTGACGATGGGCCTCGTCGCCGTGGTGTCGGCGCTCGACCGCAGGGTCGGCGTGCCGCGCGGGCTGCGGCGCGGCCTCGCGGTGAGCCTGGGCACGGCGTTAGTCGCGGGGCCGTACATGGGCGTGATCGGCGGCGTCACCCTCAAGAACGCCGCGGCGGTCATGGCCGAGTCGGTGGTCGCCGTGCCGGCCCCCCGTGCCGCCGGGGCCGCCCTGTTCGCGGCAACCTACGACCCCGAGCGGGACGGCAGTAAGCTCCAGTGGGTGCCCAAGGCGATCTCCCTGGAGGCGACCAAGACCTTCCACTACGCCCCCCTCGGCTTCGCCCTGCTCGCGCTGCCGTTCGCGGCCCGGCGACTGCGGACCGACCCGGCCGTCGGGGTGCTGTTCGTGATGGCCGGGCTGAACCTCGGCCTCGTCGCCCTGCTGGCCGCCAAGGTCCCGTACCTCTCCGAGCGGCACCTGTTGCCCATCGCCTTCGTCGGCTGCTTCCTGGCGGCGCACGCCATCTTCGGCACGCGGCACTTCTGGCGGCCGATCCTCGGCGGGCCGCTCACTGGGCCGCCGGCCTGCTGGGCCCTTTACGCTGTCATCGTCGGCTCCTGCCTCCCGGCGACCGCGAAGCCTCTCCACGAGGACCGCTACGGCCACCGAGTGCTCGGCGAGTTCCTCAAGGCCAACGCGACCGCCGACGACGTGATCCTCGACCCGTACAACTGGGCGCAGTTCTATTCCGGCCGGTCCGTCCGCGGCGTGCCGCCCGACCCGCAACCGGCCCGCTACCGGTGGGCGGTCCTCGAAGAGGGCGAGAAGGACCACGCGAGCCACACCAAGCCGCGTCTCACGTCGGCACAAAACGTCGCCCGGGACCTCGTCAACAAGCCGGTCGTCGCGCGCGAGTGGCTCGACCCCGCCGACACCGGCAAGGCCCGCAAGATCGTGCTGTACCGCCAGGACGTGGGCAAGCCGTGACCGCGTTCCCGCCGCGCCGCCTCGTCACCGCCGGCCGACCGTACCCCGGTGCCGGCCGCGTCCTGACGAACGCCAACGTTTGGTCGCCCTGCGGCGAGTGGCTCGTCTACGACACCCGCAGCGACCCCGCCGGTAGTTCCTTCGACGGCACGCGGATCGAGCGCGTCCACGTCCGCACGGGGGCCGTCGAAACCCTTGACACCGCTCAAAACGGGGTGAATTGTGGCGTCGTGACGTGCGACCCCGTCAACAGCGGCGTTCTGTTCATCCTCGGCCCCGAATCCCCCGACGCGGGGTGGACCTACGGCCCCGCCCGTCGGCAAGGCGTCGCCGTCCGGGCCGGCGTCGCCACCAACCTCGACGCCCGCGACCTGACGCCGCCGTTCACGCCGGGGGCATTACGCGGCGGGTCGCACGTCCACATGGTTCACCCGCGCGGCCGGCTCGTCTCGTTCACCTACGACGACCACATTTTGACCGAGTTGCCGCCCGGCACGCCCGACGCGGACTTGAACCAGCGCAACGTCGCCGTCGCCGAGTTCGGTCGCCCGGTCGGCGTGCCGAAAACCCACGCGCGCAACCACTCCGGCGGGGCGTTCAGCGTCGTCGTCACGCGGACGGTCAACGCCCCGACGCCGGGGAGCGACGAGATTTCGCGGGCCTACGAGGATGCGTGGGTCGGCGCGAGCCGCACGCTGGCCTTCCAGGGCGACCTCGTCACCGCCGAGGGGGCGACGATCGCGGAGGCATTCGCCGTCGATCTGCCGGACGACTTGACCGCCGCCGGCGACGGCCCGCTCGAAGGCACGGCGACGCGGCGGCCGTCCCCGCCGCGCGGCACCGTGCAGCGGCGGTTGACCGACACGACCGGCCACCGCTACCCCGGTTTGAGCGGCCCCCGGCACTGGCTCCGGTCCGACCCCGCCGGCCGTCGCGTCGGCTGCCTGATGCGGGACGCCGACGGCGTCGTCCAGTTCTGCACCGTCTCGCCGAACGGCGGCGAGTTGCGCAAAGTCACCTCGAACCCGTTCCCCGTCGCCTCCTCGTTCACCTGGCACCCCGACGGCGAGCGGGTCGCCTTCGTGATGGACGGCTCCGTCTGCCTGACCGACGCGACGACCGGCGTCACGACCCGATTGACGCCGCCGGAGCCGGGGTTACGGCCGGAAGCGTGCGTCGTCTCGCCGACGGGAGAGTGGGTCGCGTTCGTCCAGACCATCGACGGGGTGAATCAGTTCGCCGTCGTGGGCACGGCCTGAACGAGTTTGTCGTACTCGACGAGCAGCCGTTGCCGCACGCCCGTCGCCGTCGCCGTCAACTCGCGCTGGGCGTGGGCGTACTCCTCGCGGCCGGCTTTCGTCTCGACGGCGAGCGGTTCGAGTCCGTAGCCACGCAGGTCGTAGGGGGACGCCCGCATGTCGAGTTCGCGGGCGTGGCAGGCCAGCGCGAAGGCGTCGCCGACGACGGCCGAAGCGCAGAACGGGGCGAGCTTGAAGGCGAACTTGTACAGGTCCATCGTCACGTGGACGCACCCGGGCTGGTCGTGGTCGTCGGTCGTTTCGCGCGTCAACGGCGTGCGATTGCGGCCGACGGCGGGGGGCGTGAAGAAGCGGTAGGCGTCGTAGTGCGTGCAGCGCAGCGGGGTCGCCTCGACGTGGGCGTCGGTCCCGGCGTGGCCCAGGCGCAGCGGTACGCGGCCGTGGCGGACTTCCGCGGTGTCGTACACCATCGCCCACTCGTGCAGGCCGAAGCAGCCGTAAAACGGCTCGCGCTCGCCGACCGCGCGCAGGTAGTCGGTCGCCCAGCGCAAGTAGCGGTAACGCTGCGGCGAGAAGCGCGCCGGGTCGAGGGTCGCGCCACCGGGCGTATCGACGAAGTCGGCGGGCCAGTCCGTGGCGACGGCCGGTCCGTCCGCGAGCGTCACGCCCAGTCCGGGCGACCACCGGAGCAGTTGCGCCGGCTTGAAGTTGTAGTACTCGAACAGGAAGTCGCGGACCGGGTGCTTGGTCAGCGTGCGCTGCCGCGCGATCCGGTCCTCGGCCCACGGCCCGACGACGGCCCGGTACGCCTCGCGCGCGGCGCTCGCGTCGGCCGCGGTCACGGCGGGCACTCGCCGACGGCGACGACGGCCATCGTCACGTCGTCGTTGAACGGGGTGTTGCCGCGGAAGTCGTGCAGCGATTCCATGAGCAGCCACAACACCGCCTCGGCCGACTGGTTGCCGTTGACGCGCAGGCACTCGGTGAGGCGTTCGGTGCCGTACATCTCGCCGATCTCGTTGCGGGCTTCGGACACGCCGTCGGTCGTGAAGCAGACCTTGTCGCCGGGGGCGAGTTGCCGGCACCGGGCCGTGTACACCTCGCCGGACATGATGCCCAACAGGAAGCCCTGGGCGACGAGCGGCTTGACCTCGCCGGTCGCCTCCTGGAAGTGCAGCGGGTACGGGTGGCCGGCGGCGGAGTAGTGCAGCACCCCGGTCTCTTCGTCGAAAACGCTGTAAAACGCGGTGACGAATCGCTCCTCCGACACTTCCAGCAGCCGCTCGTTCATTGCCCCGAGGACCGCGGCGGGGTCGGACTTCGGTTGGGCCTGCGTGAACGCGAAGCGGGCCATCATGGCGACCATCGCGGCGGCGATGCTGTGCCCGCTGGCGTCCGCGATGAGAAATCCCAGTCGGCCCGGCTCCTCGGCGAAGTCGTAGTAGTCCCCGCCCAGGTGGTCGAGCGGTTCGTAGTGCAGCGCCCACTTCATCCCCGGGCGTTTGGGCGGCGCGGGCGGGAGCATGATCTTCGTCTGCAACCGGCCGGCGGTCCGCAGGCTGTGCAAGACTTCACCGTCGCGGGCGATGAGCTGGTCGTTGGCGTGCCGGAGTTGCCGCGTGCCCTCCTCGATCCGCCGCGTCAGGTACTCGTCCCGCTTGCCCATGAGCAGCCGCGTCGAGATCACCCCGACGACCGCATCCCCCTCGACGACCGGCAGGTGCCGCACGCGGAGTTGGTGCATCCGGCCGACCGCGTCGTCCCAGCTGACGTCCGGCGGGATCGTGTGCGGGGCGGCCGTCATCCACTGCGAGACGGGGTAGTCGCGCCACCCGGGCACGGCCGTCGAGACGCGGCGGAGCAGGTCTCGCTCGGTGAAAATGCCGACGAGACGCGAGTCCTCGACGACCAGCACCGAGCCGATGCGGCAGTCGTGCATCAGCGTGACGACGGTCTGGATCGGGGCCGTCGGTGGCACCACGACCGGGTGCAGTTCCATCACCTGGCGGACCGTCAACTCGGCGTTCGGCACGGGGGGCGTCTCCAATGACGGCGAGCCGGAAGCGTCACTCTTTCTTCAGCGAGTGGAACACGATGCCGGTCAGCACCTTCGGGTAGAAGTACGTCGATTTCGGCGGCATCGTCTCGCGGTTGGCCGCGACCGCTTCGACGTGCTCCATGCCGACCGCCGGCACCAGGCAGGCGACCTGGCACGCCTTCGCCGCCACGGCGTCCGTCACTTCCTTCAACAGGTGGACGTAAGCGCACGTCGGCGGACCGTGCGGGGCGAGCAGTTTGTCGAGGACGACCTTGTGCAACAGGCTGACCGCCAGGCCGCGCCACCCGGCGGAGTGCTCGGGGGCGAGTTCGTCCATCACACTCGCGTCGGTCAGCCGGGCGGCGAAGTAGTGGCCGTCGGCCGCGGTGACGAAGCCGAGCACGTCCTGCGAGTCTTCGAGTTGCACGTGGTCCCAGCAGCCGACCGCGTCCCGGCCGAACTCGGCGACGACCTCGAAGTGCGGCGCGAGCAGCGCTTGCAGTTGCGGCGACGTGAGGTCGGGCAGGCCGCCGAGCAGACGGTGCGTCGGCTGGATGACGAGGCCGGGGTCGCTCATGCCGACGAGGACCATCAGGCAGAAGTTCACCGCCGTCTCGTCGTCGTGGACGTTGCCGAGTTCGCGCTGCTCGTCGAGGTACTTGACGCCGGTTTCGTAGCGGTGGTGGCCGTCGGCGATGTAGACGGGTTTCGGCCCCATCAGGCCGATGATGCGCGAAATGGCCGTGTCGTCGGTCACCAGCCAGAGGCGGTTCGTCACGCCGAGGTGGTCCTTGGCCGTGAGCGGCGGGGAGTTCTTCACCTGGGCGTCGAGGATCGCCATGACCTCGTGGTCCGGGTCGGGGTACAGGCCGAAGACGGGCGAGATGTTGAACCCGGTCGCCTGGTACAACTTGAGCCGGTCCGCCTTCGGCCCGGGCAGGGTCTGCTCGTGCGGGAAGACGCGGCCGGTGCCGAACGGTTCGAGGCGGACGCGGGCGAAGAACCCCCGGCGGGTGTGCGTCCGGCCCTCGACCTCGAACTCCTGTTCGTAGACGTAAAAGGTGCGGGCGGTGTCCTGCCGCACGGCGTCGTCGTTGAGCCAGCCGTTGAGGGTCCGCGCGGCCTGGGTGTACTTATCGACGCGGGTCGTCGGGTCGTCCTTGGTCAGTTCGAGCCGGATCGCGTTGTACTCGCTGAGGTCGTACAGGGTCTGCTGCAAGGCGGCATCGACCACGTCGTAGGGCGGGGCGACGACGTTGGCGAGCGCGCCGATCTTGCCGAGGTCGTACCGAAAGCCGCGAAACGCCCGCACGTCAGCCATAACACAGTCCGCCTGCCTGGAACAAAAGTCTACCCGTTGTCTTACTCGCGCCGGGCGCGGGCGTCACGCATTTCTCATTGGCACTCGCGCGGCCGCGCCCCGATAATAGCACCGCCTCGAAGGCCCACCCCGAAGACAGAGGAAACCCCCATGAAGTTCACCGTGCGTTACCTGGTCGCGGCGGCCGTCGCCGCCGGAGTGGCCGCGACCGCCCCCGCCGAGATGAAGACGGGCACCCCGGCCATCAAGTCGGTGACCGCCCTCGCCTTCGGCCCGAACGGCGTGCTGTTCGTCGGCGACCCGCAGTCGGCCACCGTCTTCGCCATCGACACCAGCGACGCCAAGGGCACTGCGGCCAAGGAATTGAACGTCGCCGACCTCGGGAGTGCCGTCGGCTCCGTCCTCGGCACGACGGCCGCGAACGTCGCCGTCAACGACGTAAAGGTCAACCCCGCCTCGGGCACCGTTTACCTGGCCGTGACCCGCGGCAAGGGCAAGGACGCGCAACCGCTGATCCTCACCCTCGACGCCAAGGGGCAGGCCAAGGAGTTCAAGCTGGCCGACGTCAACTTCGACAGCATCGTGCTGCCGAACGCGGCGGAGAAGCAGCGGGTCGAGGCGATCACGAGCCTCGGCTTCGTCGAGGGCAAGCTGATCGTCGCCGGCCTGTCGAACGAAGAGTTCGCCAGCACCCTGCGGGCGATCGCGTACCCGTTCAAGGACAAGGCCGACCCGACTTCGGTCGAGATTTACCACGGCGCGCACGGCAAGTACGAGACGAACGCCCCGGTGCGGGCCTTCGTGCCGTACAAGATCGGCGGCGCGGACTACCTGATGGCCGCGTACACCTGCACGCCGCTGGTCAAAGTCCCGCTGACGGACCTGAAGCCGGGAGCAAAGGTGAAGGGCACGACCATCGCCGAACTCGGCAACCGCAACCGGCCGCTGGACATGATCGTCTACACCAAGGGCGGCGCGGACTACGTGCTGATGGCCAACAGCGCCCGCGGCGTGATGAAGATTCCGACCGACAGTTTTGCCGCGGCCGAACCGCTCTCGGTCCCCGTCAAAGGCGGCGGGGCGGGCGGCGTCAAGTTCGAGACCATCGCCGAACTCAAGGGCGTGACGCAACTCGACAAGCTCGACAGCGAGCGGGCCGTGGTGCTGGTCCAGAACGAAGACAAGACGCTCACACTGAAGGCCGTGCCGCTGCCGTAAGAGACCTCGCCCCCCGCCCAAAGGCGACCTCACCCCCCGGCCCCCTCTCCGAAACGGAGAGGGGGAGACCGACCCTTGAAGCCGTTGACGGAAACCCACTTGCTCCCCTCTCCGCGTCGGAGAGGGGTTGGGGGTGAGGTTTCTTCGGCCGCGCCCCACTTGCCCCCCTCTCCGCGTCGGAGAGGGGCCGGGGGTGAGGTCTCTTCGCCCCCCGGAGTGCCGCTGATGTTCCTGTCCGCCCTGCTCGCCGCGACGATGCTCTCCGCCGCTCCGGCGAAGATTTTCGAGCCGGGCAACCTCGTCGCGTGGTGCGTCGTGCCGTTCGACGCCAAGAAGCGCGGCCCGGCCGAGCGGGCGGAGATGCTGCAAAAGTTGGGGTTCAAGAAGTTCGCCTACGACTGGCGGGCCGAACACCTGCCGACGTTCGAGCAGGAAGTGATCGAGCTGAAGAAGCGGGACATCGAGTTGACGGCCGTCTGGTTCCCGGCGGTCCTGAACGCCGACGCGAAGGCGTTGTTGGCGGTGATCGAGAAGCACAAGCTGACGCCGATGCTCTGGGTGATGATCCCCGAGCCGGCCGGGAAAATCGAGTCCGAGAAGGTTGCCTCAGCGGCTAAAGCCCTCGCGCCGGTCGTCGAGGCGGCGGGGAAGCTCGGCTGCCGCGTGAGCTTGTACAACCACGGCGGCTGGGCGGGCGAACCGGAGACGATGGTCGCGGTCGTCAAGGCGGTGGACAAGCCGCACGCCGGCATCGTCTACAACCTGCACCACGGCCACGACCACCTCTGCCGCTTCCCCGCCGAGTTGCAGCGGATGTTGCCGCACCTGCACGCCATCAACTTGAACGGGATGCACGCCGACGGCGACCGGACCGGCCGCAAGATCGAAGTCCTCGGCGAAGGCCCCGAAGACTTGCCCATCCTGCGCGCGATCGAGGCCAGCGGCTACCCCGGAGTGATTGGCGTCCTCGGGCACACCGACGACGACGCCGAAGCCCGCCTCGCCGACAACCTCGCCGGCTTGGCCCGGATGCGCGCCCTGCTGGCCGGGGAGCCGGGCCTGCCGCACCTGCAAATTCGCTCGCACCGCCCGGACACGCCCCCCGCGTTCGCCGTGTCCGCCGACCGGCGTTCGATCAGCTACGGCCCGCTCGCCGGGCACGAACCGATCCGCGTCACGCTCGACGGCGACCCCCGCCCCTTGGAGGCGGAGCGGAGGCTGGAGAAAGTGCGTGAGGAGGACTTCGCCCGCTTCACGCCACGCTTCATGCTCACGGTCGGCACCGCCTACCGCGCCACGATCGTGGCGCGGGGCGCGACGGTGAGCCAACGCCTCGTCGTCCCCCCCGACCGGCCGCCGGCCGTGCCGACCCGCGTCGTCAGTGTCAGCGGCTTGCCGGACAGCGTGCCCGAGAACACGCTGCGGTTCTACCTGCACTTCTCCCGCCCGATGGCGTCCGGCGAGGGCTTGAAGCACGTCCACCTGGCGAACAACGACGGCGACCCCGTGCCCGACGCCTTCCTCGACCTGGCGGAGGAGCTTTGGAACCCGGGTCACACGCGGTTGACGCTGATCTTCGACCCGGCGCGGGTGAAACGCGAGTTAGCCCCGCGCGAGGCGCTCGGGCCGATCCTCGAAATCGGCCGCGGTTATCGACTCACCGTCGATGCCGCCTGGCCGGACTACGACGGCTTTCCGCTCGGCGCGACCTTCACCAAAGATTTCACCGCGACGCGGGCCGACGAGGCCGCAGTTGACCCGGCGAAGTGGAAAGTGGACCAGTCCGTCCCCGGTTTGATCCGGGTGGCTTTCGAGAAGCCACTCGACGCGGCGCTCGCCGACCGGATGATCCGTCTGGTCACGCCCGACGGACGTGCCGTACCCGCGCAGAAAGGGATGAGTTGGGGCGACGCTGCGAGTTGGACCACATACCGCCCGAAGTCGAACCCACTTCCCCCGGGCGAGTACCTGATCCGCGTCGATTCGCGGCTCGAAGACCACTGCGGGAACCGCGTCGGCCGGGCGTTCGAGGTGAACCTGGCCGCACCCGCGGACGACATTCCGGCGTTCGTGGACGTCCCGGTCACGGTGAAGTAGTACTCCCGGCCGGCGGCCGCGTCGGTACAGTAGCGGGGCCTCTCTCGACACGACCCCACGGCCTTTTGCGAGACGCGCCATGACCAAAGTGTTCGCGGTTGACCACAGCCAGTACGGCCACACCAAACTGCAAGCCGAGGCGGTGAACCGCGGCGTCGCCGGCGTGGCCATCAAGCTCCGCGGCTATCCGGGGGTGCGGACGTACCGGTCGTAGGCGGCGGCGGCGGCGATCAGGGCCATCGGCAGGCCGTTCAACGCGAACCCCAGGACGACCGCTTTGAACCCGGGGTCGGGGATGCCGTTCATGAACTGCGTCACCCCGGACGCGGCCAACAGGATGCCGGCGAAGTAACAGATCACGCACAGGCCGGCGACCCACCCGCCGGCGACGCGGAGGCTCGTCGCCAGGCTCGGGGTGTCGTCTTCGAGCGGCATACTCGTGAACCACAGGACCGCGGCCACGGCCAGAATGACCCAGCCGACGAAGCCGACGACCATCGCCGTGCGGCCGCTCCGCCCGGCCGGCGTCGGCAGGGGGTTGTACAAGATCGACTTGACCAGCTTGATCATGCGGGAGGAACTCCGGACGGGTCGGGTTGACGCCAGCTTAGCACACCCCGCCGGGAATCAGTCGTCGTTCTCGGGCAGGGGGCTGGTAAGGTCGCCGGTTTTGTACCGGGACAGTTGCCGCTTGTAGTGCGCGCTGCGGCGGTCCTCGGCGACCAGTTCGACCATGAGGGCGGTGGCCGCGTCCCGGTCGCCGCGGCGGAAGTGGGCCTCGGCCAGCCCTTCGCGGTAGCCGCGCACCTGCGGCTCGGCGGCGACGGCCTCCCGGGCGTAGGTCAGCGCGAGGGCGGGTTCGCGGCCGCACCCGGACGCCAGCCAGGCCGCGGAGTGGCGTGCCCAGGCGCTCTCCGGGAAGTCGGTCAACACCTGCCGGTAGGCGTCGAACGCCCGCCGGAAGAGTGCTGTCGCTTCGGCCGTGCGGCCGGCCTTGTCGAGGGCCGCGACGACCGTGATGAGTTGGTCCGTCCCGCCGGGCAGCACGTCCAGACTCTCCTTGACCAGGGCGACCCCGGCGTCCAGGTCGCGCGGCCCCCCGGCGGCGAGCTTGGCCTGCGCCTCGTAGTACCGCACCGCCTGCGGCACGGTCAGGTACGCGGTCCCCTCGACGTAGCTGATCCGCGGCGTCCGCAGCAGGTAGTGAATCGCCTTGCGGTTGGCGACGGCGGCCGTCGGGTAGTCCCGGGCGGCACTCGCCGCGCGGGCGACCTGGTTCCAGACGTTGCCCATGAAGTCCTCGCTCAGCCAGCCGCAGTCGCGGATGGTCGCGCACTCGAGGGCGGCGTCGGCGGCGTGCCCGCGGTTCAGCAACTCCTCCAGGTACTTGCCGCGCAGGCGGGCGTTGCCCAGGGGAACGGCGTGGGCGGCTTCGACGAGTTTCTTGCCGCCGGCCGCGTCCCCGGCCTTGACCCGCGCCCGGCCGGCGAGGTCGAGGAGGATCGGGTTGCCCGGGTAAAAGGCCGCGCCTTGCACCAGCCGCTCGGCCGCGTCCGCGTGCTTCCCTTGCTCGGTCAGCAGGTCGCCCAACTCGACCCAGAAGCGGTACGACTCGTCCGTGCCGAACACCCAGCCGCGGGCGCTCGACCCGGGGCCGCGACCGCCGAAGGTCGCCTCCGGGTCGGCCGCGAGGGGGTCCGCGACGAGCCGGTCGGCCCGCCCCGCGAGTTCCGCAATCGCCTCGTCCGGCTGGTCGGCGGCGCGCAGGACGGCGGCAATCGCGAGTGCCCGCGCGGCGGCTTGCGGGGCGTGCAGGGGGAGTAGTTCCCGCCTCGCCGCTTTCAGCGCGTCGGCGACCGCGTCGGGCTTCGCCCGGCCCTGGAGAAGCCGGCGGACGTTCAGCATCGCGGCCCCGGGCGTGCCGCCGCGCTCCTCCCGGCCGGACGGTTTCAACACGCCCCACAGGAAGGTCGCGGACTCGGCGTCGGCGTCGAAGATCAACTCGAACGGGTCCTGGCCCGAGCGGGGGGCACGGTCCTGCCGGTCCGGGGCACCGAGCCACGCGCCGAAGTGCTCGCACGCCAGGTCGTACCGGCCGCCGCGGACTTCGGCGCGGACGAGCTGGGTGACGGCGATCTCCGACGAGTTCGGCAGGAGCATCACCTGGGCGTGGGCCGACTCGAAGACTTGCGTCGCCGCGTCGCGCTCGCCGAGTTGGGCCAGGATGCGGCCGCGGCGCGCCCCGTACAGCGGCTTCAACGCGGCCACGTCGATGCCGGCCTCGTCGTCGAGCTTGCGCGACCGCTCGTTGAGCAGATCGGACGCCTCGCGGAACTTCAGCTGTGCGGCCAGCACGTCGGCCAGGATTTGCGGGGCGTTCCGCTGGGCCTTCAACCGGTCGAGGGCGTCCGCCGACCGGTCGTTGGCGAATAGTGCGAGGGTCGGAGAATCGACGGTCCCGGTCAGCCCGGTGAGCCGGTCGGACGACTCGCCCTCCTGAACCAACACGTCGTCGGCCGCGGCGATCTTGCCGGCCTGGCGCAACCGGAACGCCGTCAGCCCGCCGCGGCTGTTGGCGTCGGCCGGCGACCGCGCGGCGAGCGTCGCCCAGTCCCCGGTCGCCTCCAACAGGGCGTCGTGGACCGCGCGGTACGTCGGGTCGGCGGCCTCGAGTTGCCGCGCGAGCCGCAGGGCGTCGGCGTTGCGCCCGGCCGCACGGTAGGCGAACACCAGCGACCGCCGGGCGGCGTCGGCCGCGTGCGGCGTGGAGGCGTCCGCCGCTTCGAGCCGCGCGACCGCGGCGGGAAGGTGGCCACGCAGTCGCAGGAAGGTGGCGTAGTCGTTCAGGCCGGCGTGCGTGGGGATGAGCGCGTTCAGGGCGAGGGCGTCCTCGGCGAAGTCGGCCCGGCCGGCGAGGATCAGTCCCGGCACCGCGGCGGCGAGGTCGCGGGACACGGCGACTTTGAGGCCCGCCGGGTTTTCGCCGGCGAGCGGCGTCGAGAGGAGCGCGCGGAGGGTCGGCAGCGCCTTCGGGCCGATCTTCACCAGCCCCTGGAAGGCCGTCAACTGCTTGCCGGGGACGCCGCTGCGGAACTCCCGCTGGAGCTTCAAGACTTCCGGCGGCGTGTCGGCGTAGTGCCCGGCGGCGAACTTGTCGAGGACGAGCCTGGCCCGGCGGGCGACCTCCGCGTCGTCGCTCTTGAGCGCGTCGGTGAGGGCCGGCTTGGCCGCGTCGCCGAGCTTCCACAGGTCGGCGGCGGCCCGCTCCCGCACGGCGAAGTCCGGGCTGCCGAGGTCGGCCACCAGCCGGGCGGCGTCGGCCGGCCGGTCCGTCGTCCCCTGAGCCGACAGCCCCCCGGCGGCCACCAGCCACGCCACCACGACTACGATGCCACGCACGAGACGGCCTCCGGACCCGGGCGGACCAACCCGCCCTTATCCTACCGTCGGGCCGGGTCGCGCCGCAAGCCGTGGCGTCCGGAAGCGGGCGCGAACCTCACGACTTGCCGGCCAGTCGTCCTTGACGCGGTCCGGGCGGCGTCTACAAATGTCAGTCCCGCCGGGCCGCGTTTCGCCCGGCGGCCGGCACCGCGTGCGCCTCGCCACGCCGCCCCCGCAGTCCCCCTTTGGACGGTTTCGCATGACCCCCGACGAACCCCAGCCCGAAACCGCCACCGAACCGCCCGCCCTCCCGACCCCGACTCCCCCGGTCGAGACGCACCCCGAAGCGCCGTCCGCCGCCTCGGAGACGGCGCACGAAACTCCGGTCGAAACTCCGTCCGGCACGCCCGTCGTCGAGACCGTACTGACCCCCGCCGCCGGCCCGATGCCGCCGCCGCCCCCGCCGGCGTTGCCGCCGCAGCCGGTGCCGCAAGTCGCCGCCGCGCCGACGCCGCAAGACCTGTCGCGCATCGCCCAGGACTTGCAACTCCGCAAGGCCCAGGTCGAGTCGGTCGTGCAACTCCTGGACGACCAGAACACCGTCCCGTTCATCACCCGCTACCGCAAGGAGCGGACCGGTGGTCTGGACGAGACGCAGATCCGCCGCATCCAGAGCCGCGTCGAGTTCCTCCGCGAAATCGCCGCCAAGAAGCAGACGATCCTCCGCAGCGTCGCCAACCAGGGCAAGCTGACCGACGGGTTCGTCGAGGCAGTCCTGGCGGCCGAACACACGAAGCGGCTCGACGACCTGTACCTGCCGTTCAAGGCGAAGAAGAAGTCGCTCGCCTCGGAGGCGAAGGAAAAGGGCCTCGAACCGCTCGCCATCGCCATCTGGACCCGCGACCCGGCGGTCGAGCCTCTGCCCGAGTTCCTGGCCGGCATGGTGGACCCGTGGAAGCAACTCCACGACGTGAACGACGTGACGACCGGCGTCAAGAATATTCTGGCCGAGACGGTCAGCGAGCAGTCCGAAGTGCGCGGTTCCGTGCGGGCGTTCCTGTGGGACACGGCCGAGTTCATCGCCACTCGCATCGAGACCGTCCCCGAGGGCAAGGGGGCCGAGTACCGCGACTACTCGAAGTTCAAGGAGCCGGTCCGGGCCATCCCGCCGCACCGCGTTCTGGCGGTCAACCGCGGCGAGCGCGAAAACATCCTGCGCGTCCGCATCGAGTCGAACCGGGACGAGATCAAACACATCGCCCGGGCGCGGCTCGCCCTGGACGGCCACCCGCACAAGGACTTCATCGAGTCCGTCGTCGCCGACTCGGTGGACCGGATGCTGCTGCCGTCGCTGGAGCGGGAGATCCGCCGCGAGTTGACCGAGCACGCCCAGGACCACGCCGTCGATATCTTCGCCCGCAACCTCGGCTCCTTGCTGATGCGGCCACCGCTGGGCGGTCGCCGCGTGTTGGCCATCGACCCGGGCATCCGCACCGGGTGCAAGGTCGCCGTGCTGGACGAGACGGGGACGATGCTCGAAGACGCCGTCGTCTACCCGCACCCGCCGCGGAAGGACGCCGCCGGGGCCAAGCGGAAGCTCGAACAGCTCATCCGCAAGTACCAGACCAGCGTGATCGCCATCGGCAACGGCACCGCCTGCCGCGAGACGGAGCAACTCGTTTCGGACCTGATCGCCGAACTCGAAGAGCGCCGCCTGAACCCGCCCCCGGCCGCGTCGCCGATCCCGCAAGGGGTCGTCAGCACGCCGACGGTCGCCGCGCCCGTCATGGCCGAACCGGTGGCCCACGCCCCGGCCCCCGAGCCGATGCCGGCGGCGACGACCGAATCGACCGACACGAGTGGCGTCGCCGAGACGACCTCGACCCTGCCGGGCGTCAACCTCGGCGAGACGGTCTCGACCTCGACGGCCGGCGAAGCGACCACCGCCATGACGGCGACCGCGCCGGCCCCCGCGGCGGAACCGCCCGCGCCGCCGATCAGCCTGGACGGCCTCGACCCCGCCCCGGCCGACCTCGCCTACGTCATCGTCAACGAGGCCGGCGCGTCGGACTATTCCGCCTCGCCGACGGCCAAGGAAGAGTTCCCCGACCTCGACGCCACCACGCGCGGCACCATCTCGATTGGCCGGCGGCTGCAAGACCCGCTCGCCGAACTCGTCAAGGTGGACCCCCAGCACGTCGGCGTCGGCCTGTACCAGCACGACGTTCGCGCCAAGTACCTCAAGCTGTCCGTCGAGTCGGTCATCGAGTCGTGCGTCAACTCCGTCGGCGTGGACGTGAACACCGCGTCGGTGCCCCTCTTGCGGCACGTCTCGGGGCTGAACCAACTCGTCGCCCGGCAGGTGGTCGAGTACCGCGCCGCCAACGGGCCGTTCAAGTCGCGCGACCAGTTGAAAAACGTGCCGCAGTTGGGCGACATCCGCTTCACCCAGGCCGCGGGGTTCCTCAAAATCCCCGGCGGCGACGAGCCGTTCGACACGACCGCCGTCCACCCCGAGAGCTACGAACTCGCCCGCAAGGTGCTCACCGAGTTCGGCTTCGCCCCGGCCGACCTGCACGACCGCGACAAGCTCAAAGACCTCCGCGAGAAGCTGAACACGATCACGCCCGAGGAGATGGCGACCAAGCTCGAAGCCGGCGGACCGACCGTGCGGGACATCTACCACGCCGTCGCCCGGCCCGGCCGCGACCCGCGGGAAGACCGGCCCGAGCCGATCTTCCGCAAGGGCGTACTAAAACTCGAAGACCTGGCCCCCGGCATGGAGCTGCGCGGCGAGGTGCTGAACGTCGTCGATTTCGGCGCGTTCGTCGATGTCGGCTTGAAGGACAGCGGGCTGGTCCACATCAGCCAGATGGCCAACCGGTACATCAAGTCGCCCTACGACGTGATCTCCGTCGGCGACGTGGTCAGCGTCTACGTGATGACGGTGGACCCGGAGCGCCGCCGCGTGTCGCTGTCGATGATCCCGCCGGGGACCGAGCGCAAGCCGCAAGAGCGCGGGGGCGAACGCGGCGGCGACCGCGCCCCCCGGCCGCCGCGCGAAGACCGCGGGCCGCGCCCGCCGCGCGGCCCCCGCCCCGGCGAAGGCCAGCAGGGCCAACCGCAACAGCAAGGCGACCGCCCGCCGCAACAGCAAGGCGACCGGCCTCCCCAATTCCAGGGAGACCGCCCGCCGCAACAGTTCCAGGGCGACCGCCCGCCGCAACAGCAACGCTCGTTCGCCCCGCGGCCCGGCGGCGGACAGGGCGGACCCCCCGGCGGTGGTGGTGGCGGTCAGGGCGGCGGTCAAGGCGCACCGCCCGCCCGCCGGCCGAAGCCCGGCACCCCCGGTGCCCCGGGTTGGCGGACTGGCGGCAAACCGCCCGCACCCCGGCCTCCGTTGCCGGGCACCGCGCCCGTCGAAGGCGCGGTCCCTGGCGCACCGCCCCCGCCGAAGAAGCCGGCCGCGCCGCTCAAGCCGCGGGCCGCGATGAAGTTGAGCGACGAACAGAAGGGCGGCAAATCCGCGCTGAACTCGTTCGCCCAACTCGCCGCGTTCATGAAAAAGGAAGAGCCGAAACCGGGCGAGAAGGCCGCCGAAGAGACCAAGCCGGCCGAGTAATTGCGGTCACGGAGCGGGGCCTGACTCGTCGTCGATCCAGGCGCGTTCCGTCGGGGTCAGGGTCGCGTCGGGCAGGCAGTCCCGGGCGCGGGCGAAGGTCTGCCGGGCCGCCGCCGCCTGGCCGAGTGCCCTTAGGGTGCGGCCGAGATAAACGTGGACCCGCGCCGAATCGGGCCGCTCGTCCCGGGCCGTTTGCAAAGCGTCGAGCGCCTTGGCCAGCGTCGGCTCGGTGGAATCGTCGGGAGCGTCGCGCTCCGCCAGCACCAGCAAGCCGATCCCCCGGTGCAACGCCTCGGCGTAAGCGTCGCCCCTTTCTTCGGCCAGGCTCATCAACCGCGTGTGGCAGTGGGCCAGGTGCCGGCGCGGGGCACCGGTGGCCGGCTGCGCGTCGGCGACGAACCGCTCGTAGTGCCGCCGGGCCTCGGCCGCGCGGCCCTGCCGGTACAGCAACTCCGCGAGGTGCGCCCGCGGCATCACGGCCCCGGGGTTGGCCGCGACGTACTCGCGCATCCGGTCGGTCGCCGTCGTGTCGTCCCCGCGGTCGAGGGCCTCGGCGGCCTGCATCAGCGCCGCGTCGTCCGGTACGGCCCGCTGCACGGTCACGGCCGTGGCCGTGGCCGATGCGCGGTCTTCGGGCCGCGTGAACGGCGCGAAACACCCGGTCAACCCGCAGACCCCGCTCAAAATCAGCCCGACGCCGTATCGCATGGAATGGGCATCGAACCGGCGGCGTCGGGTTGTGCAGGTCAAGCCCGCCGGAAATGAAAGCGGGGAGTCAAGCTGGTCCGGTTCTGCCGGCGGGGCGCTTTCCCGGGCCGGAAAGTTGGGAAAGTCTCTCCCGACGCGATTAAGCCGGGGCTATTCTTAATGCCTCATGAGATTCTCGGTGCGTGAGTGTTGCACCACCTCCCCGGCGGTGTTAGATTTGTTGGCAGTGTCCGGCCTCTCTTCTCTCCTCTGGCCCGGAGGCTCTCCCATGGCTCGCGTTCAAGCCCTTCTCGACAGTCTCGGTCGCGCGCTGTGCGACCGGGGTCGCCGCGCCCTGTCGGGCGAAATCCGCTTCGGCGACGTGCTGCCCGAGGTCGCCAAGTGCGCCCTGGAGCAGACGCGGAAGCAACTCTCCACCGAGGACATCCGCCTCGCCGTCGGCGAGATCGGTGCCCAGGAACCGCACGCCTACGCCGAGCGGTTGCTGAAAGTCGTCGCCGGCCTGGAACGCCTGCACGCGGTCCCGTACAAGGAATCGCTCAAGGACTACCTGTCGTGCTGGCCGGCGATGGTGCGGCAAGTCCTGCGCCGGCCGTCCGACCCCAAGGGCCACCTGCCGCCCGAGGGGATGCAGTTCTACAAGGCCGACGACTTGTTGATGTTCCTGCCGGCCCGGCTGCCGCTGTTCCGCGCCGGGGTCAACCCGCCGCACCTCGAAGACTGGACGCTGACGAGTTTCCGCGGCATCGGCGAGTGCTCGGAGGTCTGGGCCGGCGAGAGCGCCCGGCACCCGGAACTCTCCCCGGCCGCACTCAAGTTCATCACCGACCCGCAGACGGCGACGCAGGTCGTCCTCAATAAAGACCTGCTCATCAAGGTCTTCGAGCTGAACGACGTGCCGGGGATCGTGCCGCTGCGGGCGGTCTACCTGGACTGCCAGCCGCCGTGCCTGGACGTGGGGTACGTGTACGGCTACGACCTGACCGGGCTGATGCACGAGTGGAGTTGGCGGTACGACGCGCCGAAGCCCGAGGCGACGGCGCGGATCGTCCGGCGGCTCGCGGAGATCGTCGGCGAGGCCCACAAGCGCGGCGTCGTCCACCGCGACTTGAAGCCGTCGAACGTGCTGTTCCACCCCAAGGACGGCGGCAAGTTCACGGTCTGGGTGACCGACTTCGGCTGGGGCCAGATCGCCGCCGCCCGGTCGATCGAACTCGGCAAGGGCGGGACGCCGCGCGGCGAGCAGCACCGGCTGGAGTTGCGCGGCGCGTACTCGCCGCTGTACGCCTGCCCGCAATTGTCGCTGGCCCAGCCGCCCGACCCGCGGGACGACGTGTACTCGCTGGGCGTCATCTGGTTCCAGATGTTGAAGCGGTGCGCGCACGCGCACCCGCCCGTCGGCCAGGACTGGGCGGACGAGTTCCGCACCCACGGCCTCACCGACGGGCAGGCCAAATTGCTCACCGCCTGCCTCGCCACGCGGCCGGAGAAGCGGCCGAAGGACGCGGTCGAGTTGGCCGAGCGGATGCACGAGCAGCGGACCGACTCCAGCGCGGTCTCGCCGCGACTGCCCCTCGACCAGCCGCTGTCGATGTCCGGGGCGGGGGTTCAACCGCTCGACGGCAAGACCGGGTCGTCGATGCTCCTCCGGCCGGTGGCGAATCTGCCGCTCGAACTGACGAACTCGGTCGGCATGGCCTTCCGGCTCATCCCCGCCGGCAAGTTCCTGATGGGTGCCCCGGACGACGAGCCGGGCTGGAACAAGCACGAGGCCCCGGTCCACGGCGTGCTCATCACGAAGCCGTTCTACCTGGGCGTCGGCCCGGTGACCCAGGCGCAGTTCGCGGCGGTGATGGGCTTCAACCCGGCGTACTTCGGGCCGAAACTCGGCGGCCAACCGGACTGGCCGGTCGAGAGCGTGACCTGGGCCGACGCCGAGCACTTCTGCGAGAAGCTCGAACTACTGGCGAACGAGGAGTTGTTCGGCCGGGTCTACCGGCTGCCGACGGAAGCGGAGTGGGAGTACGCCTGCCGGGCCGGGGAGTCGATGCCGTACTTCTTCGGGCAGAAGCTGTCGCCCAAGCAGGCGCTGTTCGCCACCGGCACGAAGACGACCCCGCACGCACCGATCCCCGCCGGCGCGTACCCGGCGAACAAATTCGGCCTGCTCGACATGCACGGCAACGTGTTAGAGTGGGTGAACGACTGGTACAGCGCGGCGGCGTACTTCGAGGCGGTGAAGGCCGACCCGCAAGGCCCGGACCGCGGCACCCTGCGGGTCTGCCGCGGCGGCAGTTGGATGATGTTCCCGGCGGAGTGCCGCAGCGCCGCCCGCCGCCCGTACCCCCCGAGCCACGCCTGCAACACCCTCGGCTTCCGCGTCCTGATGCAGGCGTAACGGGCGACTCGCCGGCGGCGGAGCCTTTCTTTCAGGAGCAAACGATGCCCGACCCTTCCCGCCGGCGGCTGCTCCAGGTCGGTGCGGCGTCGTGCCTCGGGCTGACGTTGCCGCGGCTGCTGCGGGCCGACGACGGCAAGCGGAAGGCGACGGCGGACGCGGTCATCCTGATCTTCCTTAACGGCGGGCCGCCGCACCTCGACACGTGGGACTTGAAGCCGAACGCGCCGGCCGAGATTCGCGGCGAGTTCAAGCCGATCGCCACGAGCGTGCCCGGCGTCCAGTTCGGCGAACACCTGCCGAAGATGGCCCGGTGGATGCACAAGTGCAGCCTGGTCCGGTCGATGCACCACTCGGTGAACAACTCGCACGCGGCGGCGGTCTTCTGCGGCTTGACCGGGCACGACCGGGGCGAGGCCGGGGGCGGCGGGGCCAAGCCGACCGACCACCCGTCGATCGGGTCCGTCGTCGGGATGCTGCGGCCGCCGACGAAGCCGGTGGTGCCCTACGTCGCGCTGCCGTTCGTCACCGCCGAGGGGGCCGGGGGGCCGCCGCAGCCGGGGTTCACGGCCGGCTGGCTGGGCAAGCCGCGCGACCCGCTGTGGGTGCTGCGGAACCCCAACGCGGCCGACTTCGCCATGCCCGAACTGACGCTCCCCGCCGAGATCGACCCGGCCCGGCTCGACCTCCGCCGCGAACTCGCCGCCCACCTCCAGCCGACCCTCGCCGGCCAGGCCGACCGCACTTACGCGGACGCCGAAGGCCTTCGCGGCAAGGCGTTCGACCTGCTCACGTCCCCCGCGATGCAGCAGGCCGTGCGCATCGACCGCGAGACCGACAAGGTCCGCGACGCCTACGGCCGCAACATCTACGGCCAGAGTACGCTCCTGGCCCGCCGGTTGATCGAGGCCGGCAGCCGGGTCGCCTGCCTGTCGTGGGCACCGGACGCCAACGCCACCTGGGACACGCACGGCAACAACTTCGGCAAGCTCAAGACCGAACTGCTGCCGCAACTCGACAGCGCCTTTAGCGCGCTCATGGCCGACCTGACCGACCGGGGGATGCTGGACCGCACGCTCGTCGTCGTCATGGGCGAGTTCGGTCGGACGCCGAAGGTGAACCCCGCCGGCGGCCGGGACCACTGGAACTTCTGCTACTCGCTGCTGATGGCCGGCGGCGGCTTGCGCGGCGGGTACGTCCACGGGGCCAGCGACAAGATCGGCGGCCAGCCGAGCCTCAACCCGACCAGCCCGGCGGACGTGATCGCCACGATCTACGCCTGCCTGGGCATCGCCGCCGACCACGAATTGAAGGACCGTTTCGGCCGGCCGACGGCCGTCGTGCCGTGGGGCCAGCCGGTCACCGAGTTGCTGGCCTGACCGGTCCGCCCCCGGCTCGTCGTTGGGCGCAACTTCCCTAAATTACCAACCGTCGTTCCGAAATCGCCTCTCCCGGCTCCCGCCCGAGGTCTTTTCATGGTTGGTCGTTCGATCCACGCGTTCACGGTGTTGCCCTCGTTGCCGGAGCGGCTCGCGGGCTTGCAGAAGCTCGCGTATAACCTGTGGTGGTGCTGGAACGCCGAAGCGACGGCGCTCTTCCGCCGGATCAACCCCGACCTGTTCGAGGCGCTCGACCACTCACCGATCCGGCTGCTCACGAGCCTCGACCAGACCCGGTACGAAGAACTGACCCGGGACACCAGCTTCCTGGCCGACCTCGACCGGGCCAGCCGGCACCTGCAAACGTACCTCGACGAGAAGACCTGGTTCCAGGCGACCTACCCGCAAGAGTCCGACACGCGGATCGCCTACTTCTCGATGGAGTTCGGCATCCACGAGAGCGTGCCGGTCTACTCCGGCGGCCTCGGCGTGCTGGCGGGGGACCACCTCAAGTCCGCGTCCGACCTGGGCCTGCCGCTGATGGGCGTGAGCTTCATGTTCCGCGAGGGGTACTTCCGCCAGTACCTGAACCTCGACGGCTGGCAACAGGAGCGCTACCCCGAGAACGACTTCTTCAACCTGCCGCTGATCGCCGAACTCGACGCGGCCGGCCAGCCGGTGATGGTCAGCGCCCCCCTGCCCGGCCGGGACGTGCAGTTGCGCATCTGGCGCATCCAAGTGGGCCGCGTCCCGCTGTACCTGCTGGACGCCAACATCCCGCAGAACCGCCCGGAAGACCGCAGCCTGACCGCGCAACTCTACGGCGGCGACACGCACACGCGCATCCAGCAAGAAATCCTGCTCGGCATCGGCGGCCTGCGGGCACTCCGCGCGCTCGGCAAGGAGCCGACCGTGTGCCACATGAACGAAGGCCACGCCGCGTTCGTGACGCTGGAACGCATCCGCAACCTGATGGCCGAGCAGAAGCACGACTTCAACACGGCCGCGGAGGCGGTCAAGGCCGGCACCTGCTTCACGACCCACACCCCGGTCCCCGCCGGGAACGACGCCTTCCCGCCGGCGATGATCGAGCAGTACCTGGGGGCCTACGTCGATAGCCTGGGCATCGACCGCGCCGGCTTCTACGCCAAGGGCCGGCAGCACCCCGGGAACGACGCCGAGCCGTTCGGCATGACCGTGCTCGCGCTCAAACTCGCCAACACCTCCAACGGCGTGAGCAAGTTGCACGGCAGCGTTTCGCGCAAGATGTGGAACGACATCTGGGCCGGCTTGCCCGAGGCCGAGGTGCCGATCGGGTCGATCACCAACGGCGTCCACACGCAGAGCTGGCTGGCCCCGGAGATGCGCGAGCTGTTCGACCGCTACGTCCACGTCGAGTGGGAGGCGAAGCCGACGGACTTCGGCGTTTGGGCCGGCGTCGAGGCGATCCCCGACGCGGAGCTGTGGCGGACGCACTCGAAGTGCCGGGCGAAGCTCATCGCCTTCGCCCGGTCGCGGCTGAAGGCCCAGTTGCAGCGCCGCGGCGCGCCGCCGTCGGACATCCACGCGGCCAACGAAGTCCTCGACCCGGAAGCGCTGACCATCGGCTTCGCCCGCCGGTTCGCCACCTACAAGCGCGGCGACCTGATCTTCCGCGACGCCGAGCGGCTGGCCAAGATCGTCAACGACGCCAAGCGGCCGGTCCAGTTCATCTTCGCCGGCAAGGCCCACCCGAAGGACAACGGGGGCAAGGAACTGATCGCCAAGGTCGTCCACCAGGCGGCCAGGGCCGAGTTCCGCAACCACGTCGTCTTCCTCGAAGACTACGACATGAACGTCGCCCGGTACATGGTCCACGGCGTGGACGTGTGGCTGAACAACCCGCGCCGCCCGCTCGAAGCGTCGGGCACGAGCGGCATGAAGGTCGCCGTCAACGGCGGCCTGAACTGCTCGATCCTCGACGGCTGGTGGGTCGAGGGGTACGACGGCGACAACGGCTTCGCCATCGGGGCCGGCGAGGAGTACGAAGACCTCGTGTACCAGGACGACGTGGAGAGCAGGCTGCTGTACGAGTTGATCGAGCGCGACCTCGTGCCGATGTTCTACCAGCGCGACGGTGAGGCCCTGCCGCGGCAGTGGATCCGCCGCATGAAGCGGTCGATCTCGACCCTGGTGCCGGTGTACAACACGAATCGCATGGTCGAGGAGTACTACAAGACGTGCTACCGGCCGAGCCACCACCGCTTTAAGACCCTGACGGCCGACCACCTCAAGGCGGCCGCGGAACTGGCCGTCTGGCGGAAGGGCCTGCTCGCGGCCTGGGGCCAGGTCAAGGTCGAGGGGGTCGAGGCCCCGACGAACGACCTCATGAAGGTCGGCGGCGAGTTCCCCGTGTCCGTGATCGTCAACCTGGGCACGCTCACGCCGGCGGACGTGGAGGTGCAAATCTGCTACGGCCTGCTCGACAGCCTGGGCGAGTTGACCGCCCCGGAGTCGAAGGCGCTCGCGCCCGCCGGGAACGCCGGCTCGACCGAGACGTTCACCGGCAAGGTCCAGTGCGACCGGAGCGGCCAGTTCGGGTTCAGCGTCCGCGTCCTGCCGAAGCACGCCAACCTGCCGACCCCGTTCGAGCCGGCCGTCATCACGTGGGGGTAATGGCCCGCCACTTTATGACTCCCGCACAATGCGGAGATCGCTGCTCCTGGAGGAATTCCAGGAGCAGGCGACCGAGGACGACTTTGCGAGTCGGGCGGCGGTAGGGGAGCAGGCGACCGCTCCCCTACCCGTGACTCCCGCGAGCGCGAGGAGTGGGACGGAACAAAGCGGTTGACTTCTCGATAGCGGGTAGCTCATCCCCCCGTCGCCAACGGGCATCGCGTCCAAAAGTGGGTACTTGCAAGGCTCATTTCGACAGTCTGGTGTGAAAGTCTCTCGAATTTCCTCTGCACTGCGATAATTCTGTCCGCACTGAGTTCCGGGTGCGGCCCGGGCTTCAAGGACGCTCCCCCGCCGGCGGTCGTGCCTTCCGCGCCGGGCGGCGGCTTCCAACAGCAAACTCCTGGCGGGAAAAAGCGAAGGCCGGACCTGGCGGTACGAGCGCCATCAAGCCGGCCGATTAGTCCCGGCCCGTGGTCGCTTTCGGCCAGCAATGTGACTCGATCGGTCATTTCCAGTGACGCAACATCCCGGGAGGTTCCGGGAGGTTCGCATTTCCGCCCCCTCTCCGGTCGTCGCTTTTCGTATCATCGCTGAAGCCCGGTCTCGGACCGGGGTGCCGATTCACCTTCTCGTCCGAGAACTCACGGTCCCATGCGACTCCCTCGTCCCCGGCCGCGTTGCGGCTTCACGCTCATCGAACTTCTCGTCGTCATCGCCATCATTGCCGTCCTGATCGGGTTACTGTTGCCCGCGGTGCAAAAGGTCCGCGAGGCGGCGGCGCGGATGAGTTGCCAGAACAACCTCAAGCAACTCGCCCTGGCGTGCGTCAACTACGAGGTCGCCTTCCAGAAGTTCCCGCCGTCGAACACCCTCAGCCCGCCGTTCAACGGTTGGGCCGCGCTGGTGCTACCGCAACTGGAGCAGGAGAACGTCCGCAATATCTACGTGCTGACCGCGAACTGGTACGACCCGGTCAACGCGACCGCCCGCGCCGCCCCGGTGAAAACCTTCCTGTGCCCGAGTGCCAACGGCAGTCGCACCGGCCAGTCGGCCGTGCCGGGGACGCCCGGGTCGCCGTTCGCCGGGGCGGCCTGGGACTACACCAACGTGTCGGTCGTGGCCCTGCCGCTGCTCGCCTACCTCAACTACCCGGACCCGGCCAACTACCTGAGCATCTGGCGGGGCGTGATGAGTTCGCAAGGCTCGACGGTCGCGCAGATCACCGACGGGCTGTCGAACACGATCCTCGTCACCGAGGACGCCAACCGTCCCGAGTTTTGGGTCAAAGGCAAGCGGGTGACGACCCTGACGCCGGCGTTCGGCGGGGCCGGCCCGGGCGTGGTGACCGGCGGCGTCTGGGCCGACCACCAGAAGGGCTTCGGCATCGACGGGGCGTCGGCCGACGGGACCACGCCGACCGGCGAGTGCGCGATCAACTGCACGAACGCCTTCGAGGTGTACGCCTTCCACCCCGGCGGGGCGAACGCGGCGATGGCCGACGGCAGCGTCCGGTACTTGCGCGAGAGCATCCCGATCCGCACCCTGGCCGCGCTGAGCACCCGGGCCGGCGGCGAAGTCATTTCCGGCGATTGATCGCGGCTCCGCCGCAGGCGAAGGCGAGCGGCCCACGTGAGTGGGCTGTTCCAACCTGCACGGGCGGGAAACGAGCTGGGGGCAGTGTCCGCGCGCTCGCCGGGGGAAGTCCCACGCATTCCGGGCCGGGTTGGAACAGCCCACTCACGTGGGCCGCTCGCCGGGAGTTCGCCTGCGGCGGAGCCACGGATTAGTCGGCGCGGAGGATGAGGCCGGCGACCAGCACGGTGATACCGGCCAGGCCCGCGTACACGGGGTGGTAGCCGTAAATGTTCGTGTGCGTCGCCAACAGCGACGCGCCGGACCAGACGATCACCCCGGCCCCGGCCAGGGCGACCAACACGCCAAGAATCTTCTTCACGGCAACGCTCCCGGACCGAGGGGAAATGGGCTGCGTTCAACCTAGCTCACGTTCCGGGCGGGGACAACTTACGGCAGCAGGTGCTTGACCGCGTCTTGCTCTTCAAGAAGTTCGGCGAGGGTCTTGTCGAACATCGACTGGCCGTAGGCGTCGAACTTGACGCCCTCGACGACGGTGTGGCCGCCGCGGCCGTCGGTCGTCACCGGGTAGCCGAAGACGAGGCCTTTGGGCACGCCGTACTCGCCGTTGGACACGACGGCCGCGCTCGTCCAGTCGTTCGCCGGGGTGCCAGTGACGAAGCTCTTGACGTGGTCGATCGCCCCGTTGGCCGCGGACAACGCCGACGACAGGCCGCGGGCCTTGATGATCGCCGCGCCGCGGTTCTGGCACTGCGGCACGAACGTCCCTTCGAGCCAGACGCGGTCGGGGATGACCTCGGTCGCCGGCCGGCCGTGGATTTTGGCGTTCGTGAAGTCGGGGAACTGCGTGTTCGAGTGGTTGCCCCAGATGGTCACCCGGGTCACGTCCTCGTTCAGAACGCCGGCCTTGACGGCGAGGGCCGAAACGGCGCGGTTGTGGTCGAGCCGGGTCATGGCGTGCCAGCGGTCGGCGGGCACGGCTTGGCCGTTGCGGTACGCGACGAGGCAGTTCGTGTTGCACGGGTTGCCGACGATCAAAATGCGCACGTCGGCCGCGGCCTTGGCGGCGATCGCCTTGCCCTGGCCGACGAAAATCTTGCCGTTGATGCCGAGCAGGTCCTTGCGCTCCATGCCCGGGCCGCGCGGGGCCGCCCCGACGAGCAAGGCCCAACTGACGCCGTCGAAGGCCGCGTTCGGGTCGTCCGTGACGACGACGTCTTTGAGGGTCGAGAAGCCGCAGTCGAGGAGTTCCATCGCGTTCCCCTCGGCGACTTCGAGTGCCTGGCGGGCCGACGGGGTGGGCGGCGTCCAGTCGGGCCGCTTGGGGATTTCGAGGAGGTGCAGGACGACCTTGGTGTCCGCCCCGAAGACCTCGCCGGAGGCCAGCCGGGCGAGCATCGCGTAGGAGACGTTGCCGCCCGCGCCCGTGACCGCCACCTTGACCACTTTGCCCGCGTGTGCCATGACCCGTTCCCCGAGAATTCGTTGACCCCGTCGCGAAGGGTCAGTGTAGGGAGGCCGGGGGCGAACGCCCGCGCGGCGGCCGGGCGCGATCCGGGCGAACGGGGAACTTCCGGCCCCGGCGTCGCATCTGAACAGCAGACGCCGCACCCGGGTTTCCGCCATTGCGCGATACCCCCGGTCGTGCGGGCGGTTTACAATACGCACACGGCCGCCGCCGCTCTGACTCGCGCACCCGACGGCCCCGCCGCGACCCGAGGACCTCCGATGACCCGCCCGCCCCTTGGTGCTTTGGCCGCCGCCCTCCTGGCCCTCTGCGCGGGCACCGCCCCGGCCGCGGAGCCGGGGGTTCCGCCTCAGACGCTGGCCATCAACGAGGCGGTCGCGGCGAAGTGGAAGGAGGCCGACATCAAGAAGCCGGCCGCCCGCTCGACCGACTTCGAGTTCCTCCGCCGCCTGTCCGTCGATCTCCTCGGCCGCATCGCCACGCCGGAAGAAGTCCTCGACTTCGAGCAGGACAAGTCGCCGAACAAGCGGGCCAGGCTCGTCAAGCGGTTCCTCACCGCCACCGAGTACCAGCCGAAGCTCAACGGGGCCGTCGTCAAGCCGGACGGCAAGACGGCGCTCGCGTTCGACTACGCCGACGAGTTCGCCGACCACTGGGCCGACCTGTGGACGGTCTGGCTGATGAGTCGGTCGGTCGATCCGCGCTACCGCGATCAGATGCGCGTCTGGCTCCAGACGCAACTGCTCAACGAGGTCAACCACAGGGAGATGACCGTCGCCCTGCTGACGGCGACCGGGAAGTCGAACGACAACGCCGCGGTCAACTTCATCGCGCTCCAGATGGGCGAGAAGAACGCCCCCGAGAAGCGGACCGAACTCGGCACCTTCGACGCCGTGCCGGTCACGTCGCGGGTCACAAGGCTGTTCCTCGGCCTGCAGACGCAGTGTACGCAGTGCCACGACCACCCGTTCAATAAGGAGTGGGTGCAGTCGGACTTCTGGGGCGTGAACGCCTTCTTCCGGCAGATCGGCCGGACCGGCGACCCGACGCCGAAAGTCCGCAACGCCCGCGGCATGATGGGCCCGTTCGTCCAGTTGTCCATCGACGACGCGACCGGTATGAACGCCGACGGCCGCGTCTACTACGAGCGCCGCGACGGCCAGTTGAAGTCGATCAAGCCGACCTTCTTGAAGGACATCGCCCAGGCCGACAAGGGCGAGAAGAGCGACAAATTCCTGCCGAGTGCGGGGGCCGACGCGAAGTCCCGCCGGGAGGCGCTGGCGCAGTACGTCGTCAACCACGACAACTTCTCGAAGGCCTACGTCAACCGCATCTGGGGCCACCTGTTCGGCCGCGGCCTGAACAAGGAGGCGTCGATCGACGACTTCGGCAGCCACAACGAGGTCGTCCACCCCGAACTGCTCGCCAAGCTCGGCGAGGAGTTCGCCAAGTACAATTACAACCCGAAGCTGCTGCTCGAATGGATCTGCAACTCGGACGCCTACCAGTTGAGCCACGTCGCCACGAAGGAGTACGCCGACCCGAAGTTCGACGTGTACTTCGCCCGCATGCCGCTCAAGCCGATGTCGCCCGAGACTCTGTACAAGAGCATGGCGACCGCGACCAAAGCCGACAGCGCTAAAGGCGGCGACCCCCAGGCCCGCCAGAAGGCCCGCGACGCCTGGCTCGACAAGCTCGTCGATCAGTTCGGCGACGACGAGGGGAACGAACTCGTCTTCAACGGCACCATCGTCCAGGCGCTCCTGATGATGAACGGCCGCGAGATCAATTCGCAGGTCGGCACCGGCGGGGCGAACGCGGTCCAGAAGCTCGTCGAGAAGTACGCCAAGTCCGGCGTCGCCAACGCGGACGCCGTCATCGACGAACTGTTCCTGATGACGCTCAACCGCCACCCGACCGGCGAGGAGAAGGTCCGCATCAAGACCCTGCAAACGAAGGGCGCGATCGTCAAGGGCGAAGCCCCGGCGACCGCCCCCCCGACGCCGAAGACCCCGGCCGCGAAGCCCGCCCCCGTCGCCGTCCCGAAGGGCACCCCGGGCAAGGGGAATGCGAAGACCCCGCTCGTGGCGACCGGCGTCGTCCTCCCGACCTCGCCGAACGACGTGACCTTCTACCAGGACCTGCTCTGGGCGCTGATGAACACGAACGAGTTCATGCTGAACCACTAACGCCCGCCGCCGCGGCTACAATCTCAAAGGCCGCCGGCGTGAACGCCGGCGGCCTTTGGCTTTCCCGCACGCTGGAGTTCCCGATGGCCACGCTGCCCGAGTTGATCGACACCTACCTGGCCGGCCCGGCGGTCCTCCGCGCCGCCGTCGCCGGCATGACCCGCGAGCAAATCCTGGCCCGGCCCGTCGCCGGCAAGTGGAGCACGCTGGAAGTCGTCGCCCACCTCGCCGACTTCGAGCCGATCATCGCCGACCGCGTCAAGCGGATGATCGCGTTCACGAAGCCGATCCTGTTCGGCGCGGACCCGGACCCGATGGCGGCGAAGCTCGCCTACCACGACCGCGACCTGGAAGAAGAATTGCAACTGATCGAACTGACGCGCAAGAGCCTCGGCCGCGTCCTGCAAACCCTGGACGCGACGGCCCTGACCCGGGAGTGCATCCACACCGACCGCGGCCTGCTGACCCTCGAACAAATCCTGACGCTCGCCGGCAAGCACATCGCCACCCACCTGCCGTTCCTCGCGGCCAAGCGGCAAGCCCTGGGCGTGTAACCCGCCGCAGGCGAAGGCGAGCGGCCCACGTGAGTGGGCTGTTCCAACCTGCACGGGCGAGTAACGGCCCGGGTCGTGCGCCGGAAACTTCGCCCGGGTCGTGCGCCGGAAACTTCGCCCGGGCGGCCGCTCCCCATTCCGGGTTGGAACAGCCCACTCACGTGGGCCGCTCGCCGGGAGTTCGCCTGCGGCGGAGCCGAAGCAGTGGGCACCCGCGCGGGGTGCCCGTACAATCTGCCGGATACGACTCGAAGGCATTCAGGGCGACGCGATGAGTACGGCACCGGCGACCACGACCCCCACCCCGGCCGCGACGGCCGACATCGGCCTGATCGGCCTCGCCGTCATGGGCGAGAACCTCATCCTCAACATGGAGTCCCGCGGGTTCACCGTCGCCGTGTTCAACCGCACGACGGCCAAGGTGGACGAGTTCCTGGCCGGCCGGGGCAAGGGCAAGAAGCTCGTCGGTGCCCACGACCTGCCGGGCTTCGTCGCCAGCTTGAAGAAGCCGCGCAAGGTCATGCTCATGGTCCAGGCCGGCAAGCCGGTGGACGCCGTCATCGACCAGCTCGTGCCGCTCCTCGACCCCGAAGACATCGTCATCGACGGCGGCAACTCGAACTTCCCGGACACGACCCGCCGGACCAAAATGCTCGCCGAGAAGAAGCTCCGGTTCGTCGGCACCGGCGTCAGCGGCGGCGAAGAGGGCGCGCTGAAAGGCCCGTCGATCATGCCCGGCGGCGACCCCGCGGCGTGGCCGGCCGTCAAGCCGATCTTCCAGGCGATTGCCGCCAAGGTCACGGACAACGGCGTCGAGGTGCCGTGCTGCGACTGGGTCGGCCCGGAGGGGGCCGGGCACTTCGTCAAGATGGTCCACAACGGCATCGAGTACGGCGACATCCAGCTCATCAACGAGGCGTACCACCTGCTCTCCGGGCTGCTCGGCCTGGGCGCGGCGGAACTGTCGAAAGTGTTCGCCAAGTGGAACACCGGCGCGCTCGACAGCTACCTGATCGAGATCACCCGCGACATCCTGGCGTTCGTGGACCCCGAGACCGGCAAGCCGATGGTCGATCTGATCCTCGACACGGCCGGCCAGAAGGGCACCGGCAAGTGGACCGTCACGTCCGCGCTCGACCTCGGCGTGCCGCTGACGCTGATTAGCGAGGCGGTCTTCTCCCGCTGCCTGTCGGCCCAGAAGGACGAGCGGGTCGCCGCGTCGAAGATTTTGGGCGGGCCGGTGCCGGCGTTCGCCGGCAACCGCGAGCAGTTGATTCAAGACGTGGAGATGGCGCTGTACGCGTCGAAGATCATGAGCTACGCCCAGGGCTTCGCGCTGATGCGGGCGATGGCCAAGGACTCCGGGTGGACGATCAACAACGGGGCCGTGGCCCTCATGTGGCGCGGCGGGTGCATCATCCGCAGTGCGTTTTTGGGCAAGATCAAGGACGCCTTCGACCGCAAGCCGGACCTGGCGAACCTGCTCGTCGATCAGTACTTCGCCGCCGAAGTCGGCCGGGCACAGGCGTCGTGGCGGCGGGCACTCGCGGCCGGGATCGCGGCCGGCATCCCGATGCCGGCGATGACCTCGGCCCTGGCGTACTACGACGGCTACCGCACCGCCCGCCTGCCGGCCAACCTGCTGCAAGCCCAGCGCGACTTCTTCGGCGCGCACACCTACGAGCGGACCGACAAGCCGCGCGGCCAGTTCTTCCACACCAACTGGACCGGGCACGGCGGCACCACCAGCAGCAGCACCTACAATGCGTGAGACCGGGGAACGAAAATCGCCGCGGGCAAAGGCCCGCGGCGACGTGGTGGTTGCGTGATTCCGCGGGGGTTAGTTCGCGTCGTCGATCGTCGCCGGTTGGGCCGTCCCGGTCACCGGGGCGAGGATTTCCTTGACCGTCTTGGCCGGGGCCGAGGCGGGGGCTTCTTCCAGGACGCGCGGCGTCAGGTTCTGCTTTTCCTTCTCGATCTCGACCGACTTCTTCAAGGCCCGCAGGCTCTCCTTGATCTGGGCGAGCTTCGTGTCGTCCATCTGGTACTTGCTCTCGACGGCGGTGAGCTGCATTTGCTTGTAGTCGGCCTCGACCTCGTCGATCGCGGCGAGCACTTCGGCCTTCTTGGTCTTCATGCTGTCGAGGGTCTTGGCCAGCGTCTCCTTGATGGTCTCGCGGTGGGCGAGGGTCGTCTCCATGAGGGCGAGCCGCTGCTTGTTGCGGGCGTACCCGTTCACGTCCTTCTGGAGTTCGGTCAGGGCGTCGGCCTTCGAGAAGGTCCGGGCACCGTACTTGACCTTCTCGGTCGCGTCCGTGATGGCCTGGCCGCGGGCGGTCAGGGTGGCGGCGTTCTTCTCGACGGCGGCCCGGAGTTCGGCCGTGCGGTTGGTCAGGTCGCGGACCTCGACGATCTCGCGGGCCAGGTCGTTCTTGACCTTCTCCATTTCCCCGTCGATCGACTGGGCCTCCCGGCGGAGTTGGTCGAACCGCTTCTCCATCGGCACCTTCGTCTCAACCCAGGTGACGGCGGCTTGCGCTTCGTGCCGGAGCGACTTGACGACGCCGTTGGACGATTTCCACATCACGACGCCGAGGCCGACCGCACCGGCCACCAGCAAGATTTTCTTGAGCTTCATCGGGGGAACCCCTCGTTGCGTGTGTTTCGCCGCGTGTCGCCCGTACCGTGCGGGCCGATTCGTGCGGCGTACAACGAGCATTCGCCGGGCCGCGGCCGGGATTTACCGCGCGGGAGGAAATCCCGGAAGAATTCCCACGGCCGAATTTTGCCCCCTGTTTATCAGCGACCCAAGCGTGGCATTGTGTCACCGACGGGCGGTCAGGAAAACGCTTGACGCACGTTTCCGCGTCCGTGATACTACTACAACATCCGGGACCGCAGCCCTCAAGCGACGCAACCTGACAACCAGTTCTGCGGCAGAAAAGTAGTGTGCGTGCGCAATTGGCAACAGATCGACCGCCAGATGCTCCCTTGGGGAACGCGGCTCCGCGATGAGTTGGCGATCTCGACTCCACACGACAGTGAGCTTGCTTCCACTATCAGCAGTGAGGTCGCAGCATTATCCCGCATTGAAAAAGATCAGCTCGGAAGGATTTCGCCGATCCCGGTGTCTTGCCGGCTTGATGAACTGATTGCGTTCCAAGCTTGGATGGATATGGCACACAGTATCTCCGGGCCGGCAGTCAATCGTGCCCAAGTCATCACCCAAAATTACGTCTGTTTCGTGTACCTGAGAGAAGCATGGTTCGAGGAACTCGGTCGGGTTATGAGCGTCGGCACGGCGACCGCCTGTTGCTGCCAATTCTTGTTGTCCGACCCACTTCGCAGGTTTCGCAATGGGTTCGCTCACGGCAATTGGCGGTATCTTCCCGACTTTTCGGGGTTGGAGTTCTGGGCGCGGGCCCAAGGGTCAGGAAAGACGGAAGTGCGAAGCGAGGTGTCGCACATTGACTTGTCTTTTTGGCTGACTCTCAGCCGTTGCACGGCATACGCAAGTATGCTCACGCTACACGAGGCAACCCAGTCTCTGTAGCCGACGGCGGGGTCGGTTCCGCGGTCGGTGGTTGTATCTCAGCTTCTGTTGCAGTTTAGCATATGAATTCGACGGGCTGGGCTTACGGCACGGTTCGAGTCACACCTAGAGTCGCGACAGCGAGGAGCAATTATGACGGTTTATGATCGGAACAAGGCGGTCACTTACGCCCGCAAATACGCGCTGTCGCCCAACTCGGACTACCACACGTTCCCGAACGACTGCACCAACTTCGTGTCGCAAGCCCTCTTCATCGGCGGTTGGACGATGATCCAAGGCGACAAGAAGATGTCCACGTCGTGGTATTACGACAAAGGTGCGTGGTTCCCGGGGTTGATCTCGCCGGCCAGCTATACCTGGGCAGGGGCGAGCAACTTCCACGCGTTCCTGACGTGGAGCGGTCGGGCCGCACTCGTGCAAGGGCCGGGCCAACTGACCGCCGGCGATGTCGTGCAGATGAGCACTAACGGCCAAATCCACCACACGATGATCGTGACGGCGGGCGGTAACGACCTGAAGCTGTCGTACCACACCACCAACCGCCTGGACGAGCCGCTGTCGAAAATCGTGGCCAACTCGCCGGGCGAAACTTTCATCTACTGGAAGCTACCCAGCAGCTACTGACAAATGTCGGCTGAAGCTCCCGACGCCCAACCAAGCGCTGCACCCGACAACGTCGGAGCGTCTGGTCCTTAGCGGTGCGCTCGCTACCCTGCCCGCGTAGCGGCGGAGTAGCAAAGGACGCGGGAGGGGGCGGTCACCGTGGGCAACCGATTCGTGAACTTCGGACTGCTTTTGGTCGCGTCGTGGGTCGTCATGGCGATGTCCCACGAGGTGGGCCACCTGGTCGGCGGCTGGGCCGGTGGCGGTACGCTGACGGACTTCGACCTCGCCCCCTGGCGACTCCCGTACAGCGTCCACGACCCCGACCCGAACCCGCGACTCACGCTGTGGGCCGGCCCCCTGCTCGGCGTCGCCGTGCCCATCGCCGCCGCCCTGGCCCTCCGGCGGCACTGGTCGAACTTCGTCGCCAACTTCTGCCTGATCGCCAACGGCACCTACCTCGCGCTCGGGTGGGCGACCGGCGACCGGCTCCTCGACACGCCCAAGATGCTCGCGGTCGGCACATCCCCCGTCCTCATCGCGGCGTACTGCGCGGTCACCATCGGCGTTGGGTACGCCAGGTTCCGTGCCGACTGCGTCTCCGTACTCGCCCCGCGCGTCCCTTCAAGTCCACGCGAAGGCCACCCCCCACCCGCCGCGCCGGACGCCGGGGCATGATTGGTTCTCGGTGGCAGGCTAATCGATGACGACGCGGCCGCTGAGCCAGAACGACCCGGACAGGATGCCGCCGACTTTGGGCGCGCGGTCGAGGAGCGATACGTCGATGACCGCGTCGTAGGTGCCGCCGACCGTCTGGACCAGGGCCGTGACGAACGGCTGCTTGGTGAAGACGTTGGTCCGCCGCTCCGAACTCAGGACGCGGCCGTTCAGGATCACGCGGGCCTCGGGCAGGCTGGTTTCCCCGCCGTCCGGGTGGAACAGGCCGCTCGGGATGAACGACTCGGCCGCCATCCGCGGGCCGTCCGCCCCCTCGGAGGTCTGGGCCGCGTCGAAATCGGCCTCGGTGTCGTAGGCCTCGACCTCGTGGGCGAACGCGGCGATCTGCATCGGCACGGTCGCCGGCAGGTCGAGCGGGGCCAGGCGGGCGAACTCCGGGGAATCGACGACCATCGGGTAGACGCCCTGCACGTCCGGCGTGTCCGCGTCGTCCGACTCGCCGGCCGGGTCGGCCCAGGCGTAGAAGCCGCCGTCGAACGGCCCGGCGTCCGCCGCCCGGACGCGGTGGGCCAGCCGGACGATCACCCGGGACTGGCCGGCGAAGTGCGGGCTGATGCCGGTGAACTCGTTGTCCGCGTTGACCTGGAGCCAAAGCTCCGCGCCGCTGGGGTCGTGCCAGTGGAAGTACGTGCCGCCGTCGAACCCCACGGGCTGGGCGAGCGGGCCGATCGCCTCGGCGAGTTGGAGCAACTCGTCCTCGCCGTCCACGGCCATCCCCAGCGTCGAAAAGTGGCTCGGCATGACGGGACTCCGGGATCGGGTATCGGGTGTGGGGTATCGGGTATGGTCAGCAGGAGGGGGCGTCTGACTTTTGGCGATTGGCGATCGACGATTCCCACCGGGGCACGGGATCGGTGTCGCAATCCCCTTCTCGAAGGATGCGGCCGCCACGTTCTGCGACACCCGACACCCGATACCCCACACCCGATCCCCCAGGACGCTACCGGTAGTCGGCAGACGGGGCCGGCTCCCAGGACGAGTCGAACGGCACGTCGGCCACCAGGTCGCTCTCGCCGTCGTCCTTGAAGACGTGCAGGACGCGCGCCCGGGACAACTCGACGTACTGGGTCTCGTCGAACCCGGTCTCCCGCCGGCGGGTGGTCCGCGGCACGTCCGGCTGGCACTCGTGGATGATGGTGCGGACCCGCGGGATGAGCCGGAACAGGTGGTCCTCGGCCCGCCGCCGGCCGTCGTGCTGGTCGTAAATCTCGAACAGCGCCCGGACGACCCGCTCGACCGCCCGGGACGGGACGCCGTCGTCCACGATCACCTCGTCGATTTCGACGGCCCGGAGCATGGCGTGGAACTGTTGGCGGACGCGCGGCCGGAAGACGGCGGCGTACCACGGCCCGACCCGGCGGGCGGACGGCAGGCCGTCGGCGCGGCGCGGCGGCTCCTCGTAGGTCAGCGCCCCGGAGTGCCACCAGTGCGGGGCGAACCGGTAGTACCCGCCCTTGCGCTTCTTCTGGCCGTAGGCCCGGTGGAGCATCGTCCGCAGCCCGCGGTAGGCCCGGCGGCGGAGTTGCAGCCCGTCCCGGCGGGCGAGGCGGTCGATCACGTCCGGGTTGTCGAGGTCGCGCAGGCTGACTTTGAGCGGCCAGGTCGGCTGGAACTCGAACGCCTCGGACTCCTCGGCCGGCACCACGACGACGGCCACGTCGCCGGGCCGCCGGCGGTCCCCCCGGCCACGGATTCGCCAGCCCTGAGCGGCCAGCAGGCGACTGCCCTTGAGCGAGGCGACGGGCAGGGCCGTCGTCCAGTGCAGGGTCAACGGCGTGCGGTTGGCCGGGTCGGCGGCGCGGAGTTTCCCGAGCGTGAACGCGGCGACGGCCACGAACCCGGGGACCATCCAGGCCGTGCTGGCCCCGATCAGGTCGGTCATGAGCATGGGGTCGGCCTTGTCCGGCATCGTCAACAGCCGCCCGCCGCACGCGCTGAGCAACAGGTTGCCGACGAGTAGGGCCGCCAGGGCGCACAGGCCGGCGACGATGCGCTGCTGGGGGACCGAGTAGATCGGCCGGCCCGGCCGCGCCCGCCACAGCACCGCCTGCGTGTCCACCGGGCTGAAGGCCGCGACGCCGAGGGCCGCGACCGCCACCGCCCCGCACAGGCCGACGACCGCGACGACGGGGACGATGTTGGCGAGCGCGATGACGACGGCGATGTACCCGAAGAAGACCACGAGTTCGACGGCCCGCCGCTCCTGCGTCTTGCGGCCGCCGGGGTGAACCTGCCGGTCGATCAGCGCGACCGTGAGGAACAGCGTGCCCATCAAGACGACCAACAACGCCGTCCAGAGCAGCGACAGCAGCACCAGGTAAACGACGTAGGACGTGTTGACGCCGAGGTCGCGCCAGCCCTGCGGGCAGAGCCACCAGACGGACCCGGCCAGCGCGGTCCAGGCGAGCAAGCCGAGGAGGACCAGCCACGCGCCCGACGGGGTCCGCGGGGGCAGCGGCGGGGTGCCGCGCAAATCGACGCCGTAGTTGCCACGGACGTGCTCGAACAGGCGGACGAGCCGGCGGCGGACGAACCCGGACCCCGGCCACGGGCGGGTCTTGTTGCGGACGAAGGCCAGGGCGATCGCCGAGACGAGCGCCGACGCGGCCAGGCCGTCGTGAACGTCGTTCTGCGTCAGCCGGCCGACGAGTTCGAGCGCGACGACGAGCGCGGCGGCGATGAAGCCGACGAAGTACCGCCCGGACGGCACGAGCCGGGACAGGCGGGGGAACGCGAACTCGAGCAATCTCATGCCGTACTCTCGACGCGGCGGCGGGGCGACACCAATTCTATCACCGGATCGGCAGAAAACGCCGCCGGCCCCGTGGAAATCCCCCCGAACGTCCGGCCGCGCTCCCCCCGCCTGGCGGCGTCCGGTCCACATTTCCCTAATCAAGTCGTCGTGCGTGCGACCGAGTCACCCGCGGCGGACGCGGCGAGTCGCCGCAGGCCCGCCTCGACGCTCACCGTCGGGTCGTACCCGAGGTCGCGGCGGGCGGCGGCGATGTCGTACCAGTGCGACGTGCTGAGTTGCCCCGCGACGAAGCGCGTCAGCGGCGGTTCGGCCGTGCGGCCCACCAGACGGTACGCCGTTTCGAGGGCCGCTCCGGCGAGTTTCGCGGCCCAAACAGGGACCGTCCGCGTGACCGGCGGCAGGCCGTGAATCGCCAGCACGCGGTTCAGGAAGTCCCAGAGTTCGACCGGTTCGCCGTTGGTGATGAAGTACGCCCGGCCTGCACAGGCTGCCTCGGGGGACAGCCGGTCGGCGGCGAGCAGGTGGGCGTCGGCGGCGTTCTCGACGTAGGTCACGTCCACGATCACGGGGCGGTTGCCGAAGCGCCGCAGCTTACCGGCGTGGGCCTTTGCCAGGACGCGGGGGATGAGGTGCGGGTCGCCAGGCCCCCAGATCAGGTGCGGCCGCAGGGCGACCGTTGAGAGCGTCGGGCCGTCGGCCGCGAGGACGGCTTGCTCCGCGAGTGCCTTCGTCGCCGGATACGGGGCGTCGAAGTGCGCCGGGTACGGGGCCGTCTCGGTCACGCCTTCGAGCGACGACCCGCCGTGGACCACGCTCGGCGTACTCGTGTAAACGAGCCGCGGCACCCCGGCGCGGCGGCACGCCTCGATGACGCTTTGCGTGCCCAGCACGTTGACGCGGTGGAACTCCGCGAGCGGCCCCCAGACGCCGGCCTTCGCGGCGACGTGGATCACGGCGTCGCAGCCGTCGGCGGCCCGCGCGACGGCGGCCGTGTCGGTCAGGTCGGCGGCGACGTGCGACACGCCCATACTGGCGTGCCAGTCTGTCGCCGTCCGGCTCAGTGCGGCGACGGCATCGCCACGGCCGACCAGTTTGCGGACGATGACCCCGCCGAGGAACCCGCCGCCGCCGGTGACGAGCACTTTCACGCCCGGCCGCCGTTCCAGGTGGGGCCGAGGTAGTAGTCCGCCCACGCGGCGAGCTTCTCGCGGAAGATTTTCGAGTTGTGCCGCACGTCCACCGGGAAGCCGGGGTGAAAGACGAACGTCTCGATTGCCGCTGTGTGAGAAAAGGCCGCCGCGCGGGTCGCCAGCAGCGCCGCGACAACCCCGCCGGGGTCCTCGAAGCCTTTTCCCCCCAGTTCGACGCACAAGACCGGGTGCGTCACCCCGCCACGCTTGACACCCACCAGGGCCGTGCGCAAGACGCCGGGCAATTCGTTGAACACCGGCTCGACTTGGTCGGTGAATAGCGTCCCCGTGGGGGTCTCGACGCGGTGCGATTTGCGGCCGCAGAACCAGAGGCGGCCGGAGTCGTCGAGATAGCCCACGTCGCCCATGCGGTGCAGGACTTCGCCGGTCGCGGGGTCGTGAATCTTCGCCAGCGCCGTCGCAGCGGGGTTGCGGAAATACTCGCGGGTGACGACCGGCCCGCGGACGACGAACTCGCCGACGACCCCGCCCGGCAGGGCAAGCAAATCGCTCCAAGTCGTTACAGCGTCGTCGGTAATGGCGATGACCGCGACTTTGACGGATTGACGGCGGCCAACGCAGACCCCCCGCCCGGTCCGCGTCATCAAAGCGGTCTCGCCCAAAATCTCGCGGGTGCCGATGTTCGACACCGGCAGGCACTCGGTCGCGCCGTAGGGGGTGAAGATTTCTACCCCCGGTGGTAGCTTCGCCTGCAAGGCTTCGAGCGCGTCGAGCCGCGCCGGGGCACCGGCCGAGATCACGCGGCGGAGGGTCGAGAGGGCGTCGGTGCCGCCGGGGTGCTGGCCGAGCCGGCGGACGACCGCGGGGGAGCCGAACAGGTTCGTCACGCGATACTGCCGCATCTGCGCGAACGCCTTGGCCGGGTCGATCGTCGCCGGGCGGCTGGGGTTCATGCGCGGGATGACGCAGGTCATGCCCAGCGCCGGGCCGAAGAGGGCGAACAGCGGGAAGGTACACAAATCGACCTCGCCCGGCTCGATGCCGTACAGGTCGCGCAAGGCCTCGACCTGCGCCGCGAAGACGCCGTGGGTGTAGTTCACGCCCTTGGCCACGCCAGTGCTGCCGCTGGTGAACAGCACCGCCGCGGCGTCCGTCGAGGCGAACTCCGGCATCGCCCACGGGCCGCGGGACAGGCCGTTGTCAGTCAATGTTCGCGTCGAGTGGGTGCAGCCGAGCCGCCAGCGGCCGACGTTGACCGTCAGTTTCAGCGACCCCTTCGCCCAGCCGAAGAGCCGCCGGGCGACGTGGGCTTTGGCGACGCCGACGAAGGCCATCGGCTCCGCGTGCGCCAGGCACCGGCCGAGGTTTCGCAACCCCATGCCGGGGTCGATCATCACCGGCACCGCGCCGAGTTGCAGCAGCGCGAACGTCACGGCGAAGAACTCGACCGACGGCGGCACCATCACCGCCACCCGGTCGCCGCGCGCGACCCCGGCGGCGGCGAAGCCGTGCGTCAGGGCGTCGGTCGTGGCGCTCAACGCGGCGAAGGTGACGTGCCGGCGGCCGTCGTGGACGGCGACTTGCATCGGCGACGTGGCCGCCCGGCGGGCGAGGTGCGCGGCGACGTTCACGGGCGGGGTCACGTTACGTCCGCTTCAGGAAGTCTTCGATCTTGGCGAGTACCTCGTCGGGGGCGTCGTCGAGCAGGTAGTGCCCGCAATCGGCCCAGGTGTGCGTCTCGGCGTGCGGCAACCGCGCCTGGAAGTCGGCGAGGAAGTGCTCGTCGAACACGAAGTCGCGCAGGCCCCACAACAGCAGCGTCGGCGTGTGTGCGAACTTCACCATCGACGCCGCGGTGCCGGTGACGATGTCCCAACCGGGGTCGCGCGGCGAGAGTGGAATCGTCTGCACGAACTTCAACACGCTGAGCCGGTGCGCCGGGGTGTCGTGCGGGTCGAGGTACAGCGCCCGCACTTCGGGCGACAGCGGCTTGCGCGTGACGCACCACTTCGCCGCCAGTCGGCAGAAGGCGTTGCGGTTCAAGATCAGCCACGCCCCCAACGCGGTGTTGCGGCCCAGGCGGAGGGACCAGGGGAACGGCTTCGACGCCGGCAGCGGGCCGCAGCCGGTGTTCGTGGCGACGATGCGCTTGATGCGGCCGGGGTGCCGCGCGGCGTAACTCAGCCCGATCATACCGCCCCAGTCCTGAACCAACAGCGTGACGTTCGACGTGACGCCGGCGTGGTCGAGCAGCCGTTCGAGGTCATCGACCCGGCTCTTCAGGCTGAAGTCGTACTGAGCCAGCGTCGGCTTGTCGGAGCGGCCGCAGCCGACGTGGTCGGGGGCGATGCACCGGTGGCGGTCGCGCAGGGCCAGGACGACGTTGCGGAAGTAGGCGCTCCAGGTCGGGTTGCCGTGGACCATGACGACCGGGTCGCCGGATCCCTCGTCGAGGTACGACTGCTGACTTCCGTGGGGTTGGAGAAACTTCTTCGGGGTGAAAGGATACAGGTCGGCCATTGCGGATTGCGGATTGCGGATTGCGGATTGCATACCAAGAGGAGCGGCCACGGAGGGCGTAGCGTCTTCAATCCGCATTCCGAAATCCTAAATCCGCAATTGGTTGGGGGGGTCACCACTCGACGCCGAGCATGAGGCAGTTGAGGCCGCTGCCGATGCCGAGCAGGCCGACGCGGTCGCCGGGGCTGAAGAACCCGCGCTCCTCGGCGATGGCGGCGGTCATCGGCAGGGACACGGTGCCGATGTTGCCCAAGTGCGCGAAGGTGTTGTAGTCCTTCGACGGGTCGATGCCGAAGCCCTTGAGGATGGCGTCGCGGTGCTTCGAGCCGACCTGGTGGCAGATGACCTTGTCGATCGCTTCCTTCGCCCAGCCGAGTTTGGCCAGGAACGCCGCCCAAGTCTTGGTGCCGAGATCGACGCCGAACTTCAAGACTTCGCCGGCCTGGGTCTCCATGAACGGCACCATGACGTGCCGCATGCCGTACTCGACGCCCGACTTGACGAGCGTCCCGGCCTGCGTGCCGAGGACCTGCTCGAACATCAGCGGCATCTTCTGGTCGATGAGGTTGCCGACGCCGGTGGGCAAAATCGACCGCACGCCCCAGCGGCACAGGTCGTGGTGCTCCGGGGCGTTCTTGGCCGCCCCGCCGACGAGTTTGCGCCGGCCGTCGGGCGAGTAGTCTTCGCTCGTGACGAGGATCGCCACGGCCCCGGACCCACCGGTGAAGGTCGCCAACGCGGAGCGGTACACGTCGTGGGACTTCGAGGTGTTGACGTTGTCGATGGCGGCTTCGTTGATCTCGCGGGCCGACTCGCACGACACGACCAGCCCGGCGCGGGCCTGGCCCAACTCGATGCGGTTGGCGACTTCGATGACGCCGTTCAACACGCCGAGGCAGGCGTTGCTGAGGTCGTACATGGTGGCGTCGCGGGAGATGCCGAGGTTGGCGGCGACGGCGCACGCGGTGGCCGGCTCGTACTGCTCCCGGCAGACGCCGGCGTAGATCAGCACGTCCACGTCGGCCGGGTCGAAGTTGGCCTGGGCGAGTGCCTTGCGGCCGGCGGCGGTGGCCCCGGCGGACAAGCGGTAGCCCGGCTCCCACCAGCGGCGTTCGGTGATGCCGGTCAGGGCTTCGAGGATGCCCGCGCGCATCTTCTGCGACTCGTACATTGGCTTGAGCCGCTGTTCGAGGTCCCGGGTGCTGACCACCACGGGGGGCAACTCGTACCCGATCGCGGACAGGTAGACGCGGTTGTAGTTCATAGTCGAGCGGACCGTGACCGAAGAGTACCGAGGCGTACAACCACTATAGGGCGCACTTACCAATGGACACCGGCCGGGACAATCTCGCCCGGTTTGCGCCGCAGGGGGTGGTTACCTAAGGAACGCGGATCGTGCGCGACCGCCGCGAGTTACGCGGCGCGCATGACGAGTGCGCCGTTTTGGCCGCCGAAGCCGAAGCTCGTCGAGAGGCCGTGGGTCACGGCGGTTTCGCGGGCCTCGTTGGGGATGTAGTCGAGGTCGCAGGCCGGGTCGGGGGTGCGCAGGTTGATCGTCGGGGGCAGCACTTTCGTCTTCAACGTCAGGGCCAGGGCCGCGGCTTCGATCGCGCCGGCCGCGCCGATGCTGTGGCCGATCATCGACTTGATCGAGGACAGTTTGACCGTCTTGGCGTGCTCGCCGAAGACGCGCTTCACGGCCGCCGTCTCCATCGCGTCGTTGAGCCGCGTGCTCGTGCCGTGGGCGTTGATGTAGCCGATGTCCCGGTGGTCGATGCGGGCCTCGTGCAGGGCACTGGCGATGGCCCGCGCGCCGCCGCGGCCGGACGGATCGGGCTTGGTGATGTTGTACGCGTCGAACGAACTGCCGAAGCCCAGCACCTCGGCGTAGATTGTCGCCCCGCGGGCCTTGGCCCGGTCGTACTCTTCGAGCACGAGCACGGCCGCGCCCTCGGCGATGACGAAGCCGTCCCGCGACCGGTCGAACGGCCGCGACACTTCGCGCGGCGTGCCGGTCGCCGGGCTGAGCGCGCCGATGGCGGCGTACCCCAGGAGCATCAGGGGGTCGATGCGGCTGTCCGACCCGCCGGCCAGCATCACGTCGGCCTCGCCGCGGGCGATGGACCGGAACGCCTCGCCGATGGCCTGCGTCCCGGCGACGCAGGCGGTGACGATCGTGTTGTTCGGCCCCTGGGCGTTGAACGCCATCGAGATGTACGACGCGACCATGTTCGGCAGGTGCTTGAGCAGCCACATCGGGTAGACCGGCGACCCCTCGCCCGGGACCGCCATGCGCGTGCAGTCGAGTTCCCCGGTCTCGGCGATGGACCGCGCGAGCATGGGCGACAACTCGGCCAGATCGACGGGGACGACGCCAGTACCGATCATGACGCCGACGCGCTCGGGATCGACGGCGTCGCTCTCGAAGTCCAGGCCCGAGTCGGTCACGGCCAGCCCGGCGGCCCCCAGCCCCAGCCGCGCGGACCGGCTCATGTTCTTGAAGTGCTTGCGGCACGAGACCGGCACGAGGCTCGCCAGATCGTGGTCGGGGACTTCGCCGGCGACGCGCACGGGGTGGCACGAGGCGTCGAACGCCCGGATCGGCCGGATGCCGCTGACCCCTTCGGTACACGCGGACCAAAAGGTCTCCCGGCCGACGCCGTTCGACGCCATGACCCCGACGCCCGTGACAACCACCCGACGCATGATGCACTCCTTGTGCGACTCCGACCCGCCTCCGTGACCGACACCGCCCCGCGACTCCGTGCGGCGCAACCTCTCACGCTCAAGAGGATGCAAGCGGTGGGCCGAATTGCGCGACCGGCGAGAGATTGCGGGAAACACGCAGTCACCCCAGACCGCCCATTCATCTCGACACGCTCAAATTACGCACATTTTCGACGACAAGCAAACGAATCGCTCAACCTCGCCGTCTGAGACGGCCGGCCGACTGCGTCACACCCCGCGTGGCCGGCCCAAGCGGTCAGGAATTCGGCGGGGCGGGCGGGGGCGGGGCTTCGGGGACGCGGCCGTCGGCGGGGTGCGTCACGCCCCAGATTTTGGCGACGTAGGCGAGTTGCCGGGCCACCCCGTGCAGGACTTGCACGTCCGGGCGGGTCGGCCGGGCGCGGACGATCACTTGCCGGAGCACGTTGAAGATGCCGTCGGCCCGGTCGTCCCACAGGTAGCGCACCGCGACGAGGCTTTCGCGCAGCTTGGCCAGCATCCGCTCCACGTCGCCGTAGCTCGCCGGCGGCTCGGCCACCAGAACCGGCGGTTGCGTCTGGCCCCACAGTTTGCGCAGTTCGTACAGGCAGACGGCGACCGCCTGCGCGAGGTTCAGCGAGGTCGATTCGTCGGCGGTCGGGATGAAGATCATCGCCTGGCAGGCGGTCACTTCGGCGACCGTCAAGCCGCTCGGCTCGGGGCCGAAGACGACGGCCGCCGTCGCCGCGGGACTCGTGCCCAGGGCGTCGAGCAGGCCCGGCAGTTGCGCGTCCGGGGTGCCCCAGAAACCTTGCCGCAACGTGCCGCGGACTTCGCCCGACGTGGCGACCACCCAGGCACAATCCTCGACCGCTTCGGCCAGGGTGGCGACGACGCGGGCACCGGTGAGAATCTCCTTGCCGCGGGTCGCCATCATCTGTGCGTCGGGGCTGGCGCGGTCGGCGATCGGGGCGACGAGGGTCAGGTCGGTCAGGCCGAAGTTCGACATCGCGCGGGCGACCGACCCGAGGTTGCCGGCGAAGTGCGGCCGCACCAGGACGACCCGGCAGCGCGTCAAGCGGGTGTCCGTCACGACGGGATCGCCCCGCCGGCGGCGACGGCCCGCGCCCACTCGCCGATCCGCTTCAGGTCGAGCTTGCCGGTGCTCAATTCGGGGAACGATTCGACGACGTGGCAGTCCCGGCCGTCGGGGATCCACAGGTTCGGCAGCCCCTTCTTGCGGAGCATGGCGAACAGGTCGGGCAGGTGGGCCGTTACGCACGACAGGTGCAGCACCACGATCCGCTCGCCCCGCTTCTCGTCCGGGGCGACGGCCACCGCCAGGCGGCGCTCCCCGGCGGCGAACAGGAGTTCGTGCATCTCCTCGTCGAGCCGTTCGAGCGGCACCATCTCCCCGGCGATCTTGGCGAACCGGCTGACCCGGCCGGTGATCCGCACGAACCCCGTGTCCTCGACCCGGCCCACGTCCCCGGTGATGTACCACCCGTCGCGCATCGCCGCCGCCGTCTTCTCGGGGCAGTTCAAGTACCCGAGCATGACGTTCGCCCCCAGGCAGCCGAGCAACCCTTCCCCGCCGTGCGGCAGCGGCAAGAGCGTCTCGGGGTCGAAGGTCTTGACGCACACGCCGGGGATCGGCTGGCCGACCGTGCCGGGCACGTGCGCGCTTTGCGTGATCCCGCCCGCGGTCGTCGGCGGCAGGTTGAAGCCGACGATGGGGGCCAACTCGGTGACGCCGTACCCCTCGTAGGGGTAGACGCCGAAGCGGGCCGCGAACTCCTCGCTCAGCTTGACCGGCAACTTCTCCGCCCCGCAGACGATCAGCCGCAGGGACTTCAAGTCGTCCGACCCGGTGCGACGCAGGTAAAAGCGCAGGAAGGTCGCGGTGCCGACGAGGATCGTGCAGGCGTACTTCTTGCACACCTCCCCCAACTCCTTGGCGGCCCGCGGGTCGGGGAAGTAGACCGTCTCCATGCCGACTTCGAGCGTCGTCCAGAGGCAGACGGTGTACCCGAAGGAGTGGAAGAACGGCAGGGTCACGAGGAACCGGTCGGTCTCGTAAAACGGGATGCCGCGGCGGAAGCTCTCGACGTTGGCCGCGACGTTGCGGTGCGACAGCATCACCCCCTTCGGCTCGCCCGTACTGCCGCTCGAAAACAGCACCGTCAGCACGTCGTCGAGGCCGATTTTTCCCAGGCCCAGCAGCACGCGATCGACGAACCACCCGGGCAGCAACACGACGGCGAGGTACTTCACGAGGCGCGACCGCGGCGAGATGCCGGCGAGGGCGTCTTCGAGCAGAACGACGGTCACGCCCGGCGGCGCGACGAACGGAATTTTGTGCAGGAACCGCTTGGCCGTGACGACCGTCGTCACCCCGGCCTGGTGGATCGCCGACTGGACCGGCCCCGCCCCGGCCGTGTAGTTGAGGTTCACCGTCGTCTTGCCGAGGAGTGCCAGCGACGCGTTGGCGAGCGTCGAGCCGAGGCCGGTCGGCAGCCAGACCCCGACGTTCGCTTCCGGCCCCAGGCGCGGCTTCAACCAACCCGCCAGACTCCACGCGCCGACGAGCAGTTTGGCCCACGTCAACCGGCGCTCGGTGCCGGTCGCCAGGTCGGTGCAGGCGGTGCGGAACAGGTAGCCGAAGCGGCAGGCGGTGCGGACGAACTTCCGCACCGGCGGCAGCAGGTAAGCGCTTTGCGCCACGGCGTTGTGCGCCCCGGTCTCGACGACGGCGGCGCGAATCTCGGCCACGGTCGCCGACTTCGACAGCGGCACGCCGAACATGACCGCCACGTCCCGCCGAAACGGCCGTTCCATCCGCTTCCAGAAGACGCGGCCGCCGCTCCAACTCCACAGACTGCCCCACAGGTTGTCGAGGTGCGCCGGGACGACTGGCACGTCCGCCTTTGTGGCCCGCAAGACTTCGCCGACCTCCGACCCGAACGGCAGGAACTGGCCGTTGCGGGTCGTCGTCCCTTCTGGGAAGACGACGACGACGTGCCCGGCGTCCAGAGCCTTCGCCGCCGCTTCGACCGACGCCGCGAAGTGCAGCCGCCGCGGCGAGGCGGCGACGAGCAGCACCCAGTCGAAGCGCGTCACGTGGTTGCACACGATCAGCGCCGGCCCTGTACTGGGGACGCGGTCGCGGTGGTGAACGCGGAAGCGGTACGCGAGGCGCACGGCGAGCCAGAGGACCGGCCGCAGGACGACGACGAACAGGGCGAAGAAGTCCATCCGCGGGCGACTCGGGGCGACGGGGGAGCAGAGCGGAGTTGTCATAGGCTGGCCGCGCGGTTCGGCGAGGTTGGCGTTGCGGGCCGGCGGGCCGGCGGGTATTCCCGGGGTCGCAACGGGGCTTTGACGGGGCGTGAGCGGAGGAGAGCGGATGCGCGGCGCGGCCTTTCTGATCCTGGGGACCGCACTGGCGGCCGGCTGCCACACGACCAAGCACGACGTGAGCGTGCCGATCGTCGAAGAGTACCGCACCGCCCCGAACGACCCTGCTTACAATTCGCCGCCCGAACAGGGGTACACCAAGCCCGTGCCCAAGAAAGAGTTCAAGCCCGGCGTCGGCGGCAGCGGACCCGGCATGGGCGGCGGCGGTAGCGGTGGCATGGGCGGCCGGTAAGGCCCGCGGTGCGGTTGGTTCGCCTGCGCCGGTTGTGCCTCACTCGGTCCAGCCCGACATTTCGCCCCGGCGTGAAATCGCCGGCAAGTCTTCCCCCTCACGGACGATCCAGTGTGTATCCTGGATGGGTCGTGCTGCGTCCCCGGTCGGTGGGCGCGGGTGTGAGGAGGGCTTCGCAATGAATCGTCTTCGGCGAATCGTTCTGGTGGCGGCCGTGGCCGGACTTTTGGTCGGCGAACGGCCGGCGGCGGCGGTCGATTTCGGCCTCGGCCTGTTCAAACGCCGGCCGGCGAAGGCCGACGCCCCGCAGTCGCGGGCCAAGCAACTCGTCGAAATCCTCCGCACCGACCCGGACGAGGACAAGCGGATCGCCGCCGCGACCGAATTGAAGGGGCTGGACCCGCGGAACAACCCGGAAATCATCCCCGGGCTGATGGCCAGCCTGCAGAAAGACCCGTCCCCGGCCGTGCGCATTGAGGCGGTCAAAGCCCTCGGCGACTTGAAGCCGGTGTCCGAGCCGGCCGGCCTGGCGATGGAAGCGGCCAAGGCCACCGACCCCGACGCGAAGGTCGTCGAAGCGATCCGCAAGTCGCTGTTCCAGTACCACTTGAACGGCTACCGCACGCCCGAGAGCGGCAGCCCCTTCGCCACGGAGACCGACACGCCCGGGTCGAAGCGGCCGGCCACCAAGCCGACGCTCGGGTTCCAGCCGATCAAGAACAGCGTGGGCAAGGCCCTACCGACGCTGCTGACGGCCGAGCCGCCGCTGGCCCCGCCGAAGCCGAAGTTCCCCGCCGTGCCGCCGGCCCCGACCGTCGCCCCGGTCCCGACGCTCGCGCCGCAAGACCTGCCCAAGGGTGCCCCGCAGCCGATGCCGACGACGCGGCCCCTTGAAGCGTTGCCGGTGTCCCGCGTCAAGGCCGTGCCCACGCCGACGGTCGGCGACCTGCCGCCCCTCGTCATCCCGCAAGTCGATGTGCCCCCGCCCCCAACCGGCGACAAGTTTTAGGACCGCCCGGCCGCACTTTCCGACTGGCGCGGCGGGGTTCGCCGGGTAAAATGACGGAGTCTCGCCGTGCCTTCGGGGGTCCGAGTCGTCATGGCGTTGCCGTCGCCCGTCGAACTGTTGCGCGAACTCGTCCGCCGGCCGTCGGTCAACCCGATGGGCCGCACCGACGTACCGCCCGACCTGGCGTTCGAGTCCCGCGTGACCGACTACCTCGAACGACAGCTCCGCGACCTCGGCGTGCCCGTCGAGCGGTGCGAAGTGGCCCCCGGCCGGTGCAACCTCGTCGCCCGGTACACCCCGCCGAACCCGCCGTTCACCGTCCTTTGGGAAGCCCACCAGGACACCGTGCCGACCGACGGCATGACCGTCGAGCCGTTCGCCGGCGAGCTGCGCGACGGCCGGGTGTACGGCCGCGGGGCGTGCGATGTCAAAGGCGGCGCGGCCGCGATGTTGACGGCGTTCGCCCGCCTCGTGACGACCCGCCCGCCCGGGTCCGCGGCGGTGATCCTGGCCTTCACCATCGACGAGGAGCACACCTTCCTCGGGGTGCAACACCTCGTCGCGCACCTGGCGACCGCCGGCCCGCTGCCCGACTTCGCCGTCGTCGCCGAGCCGACTTCGTTGAACATCGTCAGCGCGCACAAGGGCGTGGTCCGGTGGGCGCTGGAGACGGCCGGGGTGGCCGCACACAGTTCGCGCCCGGAGGTCGGCGTGAACGCGATTTACCGCATGGCCCGGGTCATCGTCGCGCTCGAAGAGTACGCCGGCGAGTTGAGCCGCGGGCCGCGCGACCCGCTCCTCGGCGCGGGCAGTTTGAGCGTCGGCATGGTGACCGGCGGGGTCAGCCCGAACACGGTGCCGGACCGCTGCCGGGTCGAACTCGACCGGCGACTTTTGCCCGGCGAGTCGCCGGCCGCCGCGGTGGCCGATGTCGAAGCGTTCGTGCGGCACCGGGCCGGCGTCCCGTTCGCGTCGCTGCCGCCGGCCTTCGCCTGCCCGCCCCTCAGTGCCGACCGCTCGACCGCCCTCGTCGCCAAGCTCGGCGCGGCCATCGACGCCGTCGTCGGCACGCACCGCGTCGATGCGATGCCCTACGGCACCGACGCTTCGACGATCGCCGAGGCCGGAATTCCCGTCGTCGTCTTCGGCCCCGGGGACATCGCCCAGGCGCACACCCGCGACGAGTTCCTGGCCGTCGATCAGTTGCACGCGGCCGTCGAAGTGCTGGCCCGGTTCGCCGGCGGCCCGTCGTGAGCGACGACCCCCACGCCCCCGACGCGAAGTTGTCCCGGGCCACCGCCCAGCGGCTGAGCCACTACCTGCGGTCGCTCGGGTCCAGTGCCCGCCACGGCGGCACGGTGTCGAGCGTCGAACTGGCCCACGCCGTCGGCGGCAGTGCGGCGCAGGTCCGCCGCGACCTGGCGGCCCTCGGGCACCTCGGCCAGCGCGGCGTCGGGTATGACGCGGCGGGCCTGGCCGACGCCATCCGCAAGACCCTCGGCATCCACCGCGAGTGGCGGGCCTGCCTGGTCGGCGTCGGCAATCTGGCCCGGGCGCTGCTGCGTTACCGGGGCTTCCAGGACCAGGGGTTCCAAATCGTCGCCCTGTTCGACACCGACCCGGCCAAGATCGGCCGCCTCGTCGAGGGGGTGGTCGTCGAACCGCTCGCCGCCCTGGCCGCCCGCGTCCCCGAACTGCGCATCGAGTTGGGCGTCCTGACGGTCCCGTCGGAGCCGGCGCAGGCCATCGCCGACGCGCTGATCGCCGCCGGCGTGAAGGGCCTCCTCAACTTCGCCCCGGTCCTGCTCCGCACGCCGCCGACGGTCCGCGTCGTCGCCGTGGACCTGGCGATCCAACTCGAACAACTCGCCTTCCAGGTCCAACTCGCCAGCCCGTCCCGGTAACGCGCCGCCGGTGAGATTGGTGGTTGCACTGCCGCGCCGGGTCGGTTACGGTAACGGACCTGCCTTCGACACGCCCCTCCCGGTCGAGTTCGCCCCGCATGGTCTCCGCACACGTCGTCGGACTCGTCGCCCTCGTCAGACTGCTCGCCGCCGACCCGGTGGTGCCGGCCGTCGATTTCGCCAAAGAGGTCGCGCCGATCCTGGAGCGGCACTGCGTCCGCTGCCACCAGCCCGGGAACGCCAAGGGCAAAGTGTCGCTCGACCGCCCGGCGCACCTCCTGGCCGGCGACTATGTCGTGCCGGGCAAGCCGGGCGAGAGCGGGCTGTTCGACCTGGTCACGCCGTCGGAGGACGGCGAACCGCCGCGGATGCCGAAGGAGGGCAAGCCGCTGAGCGCCGCCGAGGTCGCCACGTTGCGGCGCTGGGTCGAGGGCGGGGCCAAGTGGCCGGAGGGCGTCATCGTCCGGGAGCGGGCGAAGGGCGACCGGGCCTGGTGGTCGCTGCAACCGCTGGCGACCGTGACGCCGCCCGACCCGCCGGGCCTGCCGCCGGCGTGGGCCGCCAACCCCATCGACCGCTTCCTGTTCGCCAAGTTGCGCGACAAGGGGCTGACGCCGAACGGCCCCGCCGCCCCGCGGGCGCTCGTCCGCCGGGTGACGCTCGACCTGACCGGCCTGCCGCCGACGCCCGAGGCGGTCGCGGCGTTCGTGGCCGACCCCTCGGACGAAGCGTACGCGCGGCTCGTCGAGAAGTTGCTGGCGTCGCCGGCCTACGGGGAGCACTGGGGCCGGCACTGGCTCGACGTGGTGCGGTTCGGCGAGAGCATCGGCTACGAGCGGAACGTCATCCTGGACAACGCCTGGCCGTTCCGCGACTACGTCATCAAGAGTTTCCACGACGACAAGCCGTTCGACCGGCTGGTCCGCGAACACCTCGCCGGGGACAAAGTCGGCCCCGGCGACCCGGCCGTCGAAGTCGGCGTCGCCTTCCTGGTCGTCGGGCCTTACGACGACGTGGGCAACCAGGACGCCGCGCAGGCCGCGATCATCCGCGCGAACGCACTCGACGACATGGTCCGCGCCACGTCCGAAGCCTTCCTCGGCGTGACGGTCGGCTGCGCCCGGTGCCACGACCACAAGTTCGACCCGATCGCGCAGCAGGACTACCACCGGCTGCAGGCGACGTTCGCCGGCGTCACCCACGGCGAACGCGCGATCGAATCGCCGGCGGCGCAGAAGGCCGCGGCCGAGCAGCAGAAGGCACTGCAGGCCCGCAAGCAACCGCTCGTCGCCGAGCGGGCCGCCCTGCGGCAGCGGCCGGCCCCAGACGCCGACCCCCGACTGGCAGCCGTCCTGGCGGAGTTGCACGAGATCGACCGGGCGCTCGACCGCTTGCCGCCGGCGAAGTGGTGGGTCGGCCGCACGTCGCCCGCGCCGGGGCCGTTCCACTTGTTCGTCGGCGGCGACCCGCAGAAGAAGGGCGACCCGGTGAGCCTGGCTAGCCCCGACTTCACCGCCGGGGCGCAGAAGGGCTACCGCCTGGCCGACGGTGCCCCCGAGGCCGACCGGCGGCTGGCGCTGGCCGAGTGGATCGTCGCCCCGGACAACCCGTTGACGCCGCGGGTGCTGGCCAACCGCGTCTGGGCGTGGCACTTCGGCACCGGCCTGGTGGACACGCCGAGCGACTTCGGCGCGATGGGCACGAAGCCGAGCCACCCCGAACTGCTCGACTGGCTCGCGGCCCAACTCCGCGCCGGCGGCTGGCGACTCAAGCCGCTGCACCGGCTCATCGTGTCGTCGCGGGCGTACCGGCAGTCGTCTGAATTTCGCGCGGCGGCGGCCGGGGTGGACGGCGACGCCCGGTTGCTCTGGCGCTTCCCGCCGCGACGGCTGTCGGGCGAGGAAGTCCGGGACGCCATGCTCGCCGCCGCCGGCAAGCTCGACCGCCGCGCCGGCGGCCCCGGTTTCCGCTTGTACCGCTACGCCCAGGACAACGTGGCCACGTACCACCCGCTCGACGCCCCCGGCCCCGAGACGTACCGCCGCGCGGTTTACCACCAGAACGCCCGCGCCGCCCGCGTGGACGTGCTGACCGACTTCGACTGCCCCGACCCCGCCGGCGCGACCCCGCGGCGGGCCAGCACGACGACGCCACTACAGTCCTTGACCCTGTTCAACCACCAGTTCACCCTCGACGTGGCCGACGCCCTGGCCGTCCGCGCGAAATCGGACGCCGGCGCGGACCCGGGCGACCAATTGACGCGGGCCTACCACCTCGTGTACGGCCGCGCCCCGACCGCCGCGGAGCGTGCCGCGGCCGACGTGGTCGTCGCCGCCCACGGCCTGCGCTCGGTCGCCCGGGCGCTGCTCAACTCGAACGAATTCCTCTACGTCGATTGACCCCCCCCCCCGGCCGCCGAGGACTCCCCCATGACCCGCCGCGACCTGCTCGCGCACCTGCCCGGTAGCCTGGCCGGGGTCGGCCTACTGACCCTGCTGGCCGACGAAAGTCGCGCGGCTCAGAAGGCCGCCGGCGACTGGAAGCCGGGGGTCGGGGCGACGCACCACCCGGCGAAGGCGAAGCGGGTGCTGCAACTCTTCTGCCCCGGCGCGGCGTCGCACATCGACCTGTGGGACCACAAGCCGGAGTTGGAGAAGCGCGACGGCAAGCCGATGCCGGGCGAGGAAAACCTCGTCAGCTTCCAGGGCAAGAACGGCAACCTGATGCGCAGCCCGTGGGCCTTCGCCCCGTCGGGCAGTTGCGGCAAGCGGCTCTCGACGCTGTTGCCCAAGATCGCCGCCTTCGCGGACGACATCGCCTTCCTGCACGGCATGACCTCGAAGACGAACACGCACGGCCCGGGGTGCGTGCTGATGAACACCGGGCACGCCCTGGAGGGCTTCCCCGCCGCCGGGTCGTGGGCCAGCCACGCGCTGGGCAGCGCCAACGACTCGCTGCCGGCTTACGTCGTGCTGCCCGACTTCCGCGGCGAGCCGCCGAACGGCAAGGCGAACTGGTCGAACGGCTTCCTGCCGGCCAAGCACCAGGGGGTCATCCTCGGGGCCGACCAGCCGATCCGCAACCTGACGCCGCCCAAGGCGGTCGGCCCGGCCGAAGACGCCGCGACGCTGGAGTTGCTCGGCCGACTCAACGCCCGGCACGCCGAGGCCCGGCCCGGCGAGACCGACCTGGCGGCCCGCGTCGCCTCGTACCAGTTGGCGGCCAAGATGCAACTGTCCGCCCCGGAGGTCGCCGACCTCGGCCGCGAGACGAAGGCGACCCACGCCCGGTACGGCACCGACGACCCGAACCCGTTGAAGGCCGCCTACGCCCGCAACTGCCTGCTCGCCCGCCGGCTGCTCGAACGCGGCGTGCGGTACGTCAACCTGTACTGCGCCAGCCGCGCCAGCGGGGTGGACGGGCTGCTCAACTGGGACGCCCACAAGACGCTGAAGGCCGACTACGACCGGCACGCGCCGATCTTCGACCAGCCGACGGCGGCGCTGCTGACCGATCTGAAACAGTCCGGGCTACTGGCCGACACGCTGGTGCTGTGGACGACGGAGTTCGGCCGGATGCCGACGCACCAGGCCGGCACGACGGGCCGCGACCACAACCCGGACGGGTTCACCTGCTGGATGATGGGCGCGGGCGTCAAAGGGGGGACGAGCCACGGGGCCACCGACGAGTTCGGCCGGCGGGCGGTCGAGAACCCGACGACGGTCTGGGACTTTTACGCGACCGTCCTGCACCTGCTCGGGTACGACCACGAGAGGCTGACGTGGTACCACAACGGCCTGTCCCGCCGCCTGACCGACGTCCACGGCCGCGTCATCCGGCCGGTCCTGAGTTGACCCCGAAAAGGGCCGGCCGGTCGAGGGCCGTGGGCCGTCACGCCGCTTGCCAGACGACGCAGCGCTTCAGCCCGTTGGTGCTGTCGTCCGCGATTCGCCACGCGGCCGGGACGGGCAGCGCGGCGAGCGACGGCCACAGGTTGATGTCGTCCACGAGCAGGTACCCGCCGGCCGCGATCTTCGGCACGAGGTGTTTCACGCACGTCGTCCGGTAGTGGCCGTCCACGATTGCGAAGTCGAGGCCGGCGTCGGCGACGCGGTCGGCCACGGCGACGTAGTCGGGCGTCGGGTCGTACTCTTCCCGCTCCGGCGCGGCCTCCGGGTGGTTCAGCGGGACGAGCCGGTACGTCACGTTGGTCACCCCGGCGGCGTCGAGTTGCCGGCCGACGTGGCCGTGCCAGTGGGCCTCGTGCTCGACGCTGGTGAGGTGCCCGACGCGGTCCGCGAACCAGCGGGTACTCCGGCCGCTGCCGAACTCCAGGGCGTGCATGGCGGGGGTCAGGTGGGCCAGGCAGAAGGCGACCGTCCCCGGGCACAGCCACGGCGCACCGGGGTTGCGCCGCTCCCACCGCCAGTAGCGGACGCGGGCGACGAGTTGTTGCGGCCGCGTCAGCCAGTACCGCACCGCCATGCCAGCCCCTCCACCGCCGTCGAACCCGCCACGCCGCTGGCTTAGCCGCCGCGCCCGGTCGGTCAAGGGCCGCGGGCCGGGTTGACGATGGGCGGCCGGGTCAGCATCCAAAGTGCATGGGACTCGACTTCCTGAAACGACTCTGGCGGCCGGCCCCGCGCGTCGGGTATTTCGACATCTTCGACCCGGCGCAGTTGCGACCGATGACCGACCGCTTCGACGCGACCAGGTCCAACCCGGACACCCCCGGCGAGGACTTCCCGACCGACCGGATTCGCCGCATCTACGAGGGTCGCGTCGATCTGCGCGACGCCTTTCCGCTAGCCCTCACGCCGCTGGGCCGCGGCGGCTTCCTGACGTGGCTGCTCGAACACGGGCGACCGGAGTACGGGCTGACAGCGGCGGAAGTCATGTCGTTCGTCACCGGGCAGGCCGTGGAACGCAGCAACGGATTCGCCGACGCCTACCGCTGGCAGCCGTCGTGGCAGGCGGCGGTGCCGGACGCGCTGACGCCCGCCGGCTGGCCGAAATTGCTCGCGTGGGTTCATCGCACGTGCGGGCCGTGCGGGCCGTGGATTCACCGCGTCCCGCCGCCGGCGTTCCCGGTCGCCGCGGCGCGGGGCGTCAACGTCCTCGGCTACTTCCGCTACCCGTGCGGGCTGCAGGAGGTCGCCGTCCAGTACGGCCGCGCGGCGGAGGTCGCCGGGTACGCCGTCGCCCGACGGGACATCCCGCGGATTTACGCCGCCCGCGACCACCCCACGCCGCCCGCGGCCGACCGCTTCGATGACCTGGAAGAGTACCCGGTGTCGCTGGTCGTCGTCGGGGCCGGGGAGCCGTTCGCCGCCGCTTACCGGCAGGCCGGGGTGTCCCCGCGGCCGGGGGTGTACCGGGTCGCCTGCTGGGCGTGGGAGTTGGCGACGTTCCCCCCCGAACCGCTCGCAGACGCCGGGCTGGCCGACGAAGTCTGGACACTCACGGAGTTCTCGGCGGTCGCCATCCGCGCGGCGTCGCCCGGTAAGCCGGTGACGGCGATGTTGCCGGCGGTCGCGGTCCCGGCCGCGACGGCGTACGCGCGCACGCACTTCGGCCTCGACGCCGGCCGCTTCGTGGTGCTGTTCGCGTTCGACATGGGCAGTTGCGGGGAGCGTAAGAACCCGCTCGGGTTGGTCCGCGCGTTCCGCCTGGCGTTCCCCGGCGACGAGGCGGTGACGCTAGTCTTGAAGGTCTCCCGGGCCGAAGCGAACCCGGCGTTGTGGGCCGCGCTGCAAGTCGCCGCCGCGGCCGACGCCCGGGTCGTACTCGTCAACCGGGTGATGCCCCGCGCCGAGGCGATGGGCTTGCTCGCCTGCTGCGACTGCTACGCCTCGCTGCACCGCGCCGAGGGCCTGGGCTACTCGCTAGCCGAGGCGATGCTGCTGGGCAAGCCGACCGTCGCCACCGGGTACTCGGGCAACCTCGACTTCATGACCCCCGAGACGAGTCACCTGGTCCGCTTCAAGCTCGTCGAAGTCGGGCCGGGCTTACCGCCATACGCCGCGGACGCCGAGTGGGCGGAGCCGGACGAAGGGCACGCGGCGGAGTTGCTGGCCGCCGTCCACGCGAACCCGGAAGCGGCCCGACGCATGGGCGAACGGGCGGCCGAACGCGTGGCGGCGATCTTCTCGGTCGAGGCCGCCGCTTCACGGATGGCGGCACGGCTGCGGGCGATTGAAATTGGCGGGCGTCGAATGGAACCGCCCGGGAAGCGGGTTTGACACGCCGGGGGCGTCGGGGTATTGCCGAGACTTCGTCGATCCCCGGCAAGGTGTTGGAATGGTTCGCCCCGGCCTGCTCATCGGCGTGGTGCTCCTCGCGGCGTGCGTCGGGTGCTTCCCCAAGGCGGAGCAACTGCGGCCGGACGCCGTCTGGGACCGCCTGCGCGGGGCCAACCCGGACGCCTTCATCGTCCGCACCATGCTCGTCGAAGCCCCCGCCGGGGACGACTCGCTGAACCGCGACGTGTGGGCGACCGCCGGCCGGCCGTTGCGGCACGAACTCTCGACGCTCCTGGCCCAAAACGGCCTCCGCGCGGGCACGTTCACCGGGGTGCTGCCCGGCGACTTCGAGCGACTCACGCGGACCCCGCACGCCACCCTCGACGCGATGGACCGGAGCTTCACGCCGGGCAAGCCGAAGGTCGTGCCGGTCAACGGCCCGCTCGACCGCCTGACCTACCGCGACCGGACCGACCTGGCCGCCGAGCCGACGCCGTGGGACTTCGCGGCGGTCGAGTGCGGGTTCAGCGTGACCCTCGCCCCGGCCGCGGGGAACGCGGTCAAGCTGACCTTCGAGCCGCAACTCCAGCACGGCGACAAGCAACTGTTCCTCAAGCCGACGGCCGACGGCACCGCGTTCGCCCGCGACGACCGCAAGGCGCTCAAGGGCTACCCGGCGCTGGCCTTCGACGTGACCCTCGGGCCGAAGGACACGCTGGTCATCGGCCCGACGGCCGACCCGGCCGAGACCCTCGGCGGCGGCTTCTTCCTGAGCGCGGCCAACGACCGCGTCCGCCAGCGCGTGCTCGTCATCCGCGCGGCCAAGAAGCCCGCCGAAGCAGTCCCGGCGAGCGGCGGTGCGTAAGCCCGCTGTTCCAGCCCGGAATGCGAGTCGCAACCTGCAGGGAGTTTCCGGCGCTTGCCCACGGCAGTCACTCGCATTCCAGGTTGGAACAGCGGGCTGACACCCGCCGCTCGCCGGGAAGTAGAGCGTCCAGTGCGTCTAGCGTCCGTTCGGTCGCGCCTTGTTGCGCGACGACGAACGCCCGCGCGGCCGCCCCGGCCGTCGAGCGCGCCGCCTCGTCGTGCAGCCAACGGTCGATGACGCCGACGAGTTCGGAAGCGTCCCGCACCACGACCGCGCCGCCGACTTCAACGAGACTTCGGGCGGCGTCGCGGAAGTTCCAGACGTGCGGGCCGAAGGCCGTCGGCACGCCGTACCCGGCCGGCTCGATCATGCTCTGGCCGCCGCGCCGGCCGTCCAGGCTGCCGCCGGTAAAGCCGACCGTTGCGAGGCTCCAGGCCGCGCCGAGTTCGCCGATCGTGTCGAGCAACACGACCGCCGGCATCGTTTCCACGGGCGTCACGATCCGGCTGCGGCGGTGCCAGTCGAAGCCGCTCGCGGCGACGAGGGCCGCGACTTCTTCGAAGCGGTCGGGGTGGCGCGGCACGAGGATCATGCGGAGCGTCGGCGTCCGTTCGCGCAACCGGCGGAACACGTCGAGGAGAATCGCCTCCTCCGGCGCGTGCGTGCTGCCGACGACCAGGACCGGCACGCCGTCCGGTACGGCGAGCAGCCGGCGGAGTTCGCGGGCCTTCGGGGTGTCGCGGTCGGCGGCCGCACCGTCGTACTTGACCGACCCCGTCACGACGATCTTGCCCGCCGGCACGCCGAGGCGTTTCAACCGCGCGGCGTAGTCGTCGGACTGCACCGCCAGCAACTTGACGTGCCGGTACATTAGCCACCGGGCCGGGCCGGCGACGCGCGACAGGCGGGCGTAACTGCGCGGACTCAGGCGACCGTTGACGACCGCCACCGGCACGCCCCGCCGCGCGGCGACGGCCAGGAAGTTCGGCCACAGTTCGCTTTCCGCCAGCACGATCAGGTTCGGCTTCAACCGCGCGATCGCGCGACCCACGGCGAACGAGAAGTCGAACGGGAACGGTACGACGGTGCAGTCGGCGAAGCGGGCGCGGGCCTCGGCCAGGCCGGTGTCGGTCGTCGCGCTGACCACGACGCGGCGCGACGGGTGCCGGCGGCGGTAGGCGGCCACGAGCGTGGTGAGCAGGTGGACCTCGCCGACGCTCACGCCGTGGAACCAGACGACCGGCTCGCCGGGCGCGAGGGTCGGCACGTCGCCGAGGAGTTTGGCCCGCAGGTCGCGGCGGTACCGGCCGGTGCGCAGGCCCCGCCAGAGGAGCCACGGCGAGAGGACGGCGAGGGCGAAGAGGTACAGGGCGTCGAGGGCCGGCGTCATCGGAGGGGGGGCGTCCGGCGGGTGAAGATCGGAAGTCGCCGTTGCTGGCTCGGCAGCGCTGCTTATGATAGGACTGCGATTTCCTTCACCGACCCTTTCCGACACCGGCCGCGCCGGGACGAGGCCAGTTCTGATGGGCAAACTTGTGGAGCGGCGACCCGCCGCCGAGACCAGCGACGTCGGCCAGGGCTGGAGCCTCTCCGAGGCGCACGAGACCTACGGCATCCGCAACTGGGGCAAAGGGTACTTCGGCATCAACAACGAAGGCCACGTCGTCGTCCACGCCGACAAGGACCCCGCCAAGGGGATCGACCTCAAGCTGCTCATCGACTCCCTGCAAAATCGCGGTATCCAACTGCCCATCCTCCTCCGCTTCACGGACATCCTCAAGCACCGCATCGGCGAGATCGCCGACGCCTTCAAGAAGTCGATCGAGGAGTACGGGTACGCCGGCAACTACTCGTGCGTCTACCCCATCAAGGTCAACCAGCAGCGGCACGTCGTCGAGGAGGTGCTGAACTTCGGCAAGCCCCACGGGTTCGGCCTGGAGGCCGGCAGCAAGCCCGAGTTGCTGGCGGTCCTGGCCGTCACGAACGGGGCCGACGCGACGCCGATCATCTGCAACGGGTTCAAGGACGACGAGTTCATCAAGATGGTCGTGCTGGCCCGCAAGCTGGGCAAGAACATCATCCCCGTCGTCGAGAAGTTCTCCGAACTCGAAGCCATCGTGCGGCACTCCGAGGCGCTCGGCGTCCGCCAGCCGATCGGCATCCGCGTCAAGCTGGCCAGCCGCGGGGCCGGCCGCTGGCGCAGCTCCGCCGGGTACCGGTCGAAGTTCGGCCTGACCCTGACCGAGGTCATCGAAGCCCTCGACTACTTGAAGTCGAAGGGGATGGCCGACTGCCTGCAGATGACCCACTTCCACATGGGCAGCCAGGTCTCGAACATCCGCAAGGTGAAGGACGCGTTGAACGAGGCGGCCCGCATCTACGTCGAACTGCACCGCCTCGGCGCGGGGCTGAAAATCATCGACGTGGGCGGCGGCCTGGGCGTCGATTACGACGGCTCGCAGACCGACTTCGAGTCGAGCACGAACTACACGCTGCAAGAGTACGCCAACGACGTGGTGTTCCGCATCAAGAGCGTGTGCGACGAGGCCGGCGTGCCGCACCCGACGATCATTTCCGAGAGCGGCCGGGCGGTCGTGGCGTACCACTCGGTGCTCGTCTTCGACGTGCTCGGCACCTCGAACTTCGACCGGTGCGACGCGCCCCCGAGCGTCCCGGACGACGCCCCGCAGCCGATCAAGGACCTGTTCGCCGTCCACCGGGACTTGAACAAGAAGAACTACACGGAGAGCTACCACGACGCCACGCAGGCGATGGAAGAGGCGCTCAACCTGTTCAGCCTCGGCTACCTCGAAATCGAGCAGCGGGCGAGCGCGGAGCGGATGTTCTGGGCCATCGGCCGCAAGCTACAGCGGATCGTCAAGGAACTCGACTATGTCCCCGAGGACTTCCAGAACCTCGACACCCTGCTGTCCGACACGTACTTTTGCAATTTCAGCGTGTTCCAGAGCATGCCCGACTCGTGGGCGATCAAGCAACTCTTCCCCGTGATGCCGATCCACCGGCTCAAGGAAGAGCCGACGCGGCGGGCCGTACTCGGCGACATCACGTGCGACTCGGACGGCAAGATCGACCAGTTCATCGACCTGCGCGACGTGCAATCGACGCTCGAACTGCACCCCGTCAACCCCGGCGAGCCGTACTACCTCGGCACCTTCTTGCTCGGCGCGTACCAGGAAATCCTCGGCGACCTGCACAACCTGTTCGGCGACACGAACGCCGTCCACGTCCACATGGAGCCGGACGGCACGCCGAACGTCGATACGGTCATCAAGGGCGACACCGTGTCGGAGGTGCTGCACTACGTGCAGTACAGCAGCGAAATCCTGATGAACCGCATCCGCAAGGACGTGGAGCGGGCCGTGCGGAGCGGCACCCTGTCGATCCAGGAGAGCCGCGAGTTCCTGGGCTTCTACGAGCACGGCCTCGACGGGTACACGTACCTGGAAGAAGTGTGAATCGAAGTGACCCGACACCGGCCGGAAGAAACCTCACCCCCGGCCCCTCTCCGACGCGGAGAGGGGAGCAAGTCAAGAGACCTCACCCCCGGCCCCTCTCCGACGCGGAGAGGGGAGCAAGTGGGTCCGAGTCGTTGACCGAAACTCTCTTGCTCCTCCTCTCCGTTTCGGAGAGGGGGCTGGGGGGTGAGGTCGCCTTTGGGGCCGACGGCGATGCGAAGAAACCTCGACCCCGCGAACCCTCTCCGACGCGGAGAGGGGAGCAAGTGGGTCCGAGTCGTTGACCGAAACTCTCTTGTTCCTCCTCTCCGTTTCGGAGAGGGGGCCGGGGGGTGAGGTCGCCTTTGGGCTAATCCAGCGCCGCCCGCGCCAGCCGATCTCGGATGGCCCGCGTTTCGTCATTGGCCATCGGCAACAGCGCGATCAGGCGGTCGTGGCCGGCGTCGTCGAGGGCGTGCAACTCGGCGTACAGCGTCGCCATGACGCGGGCCGGGTCGCCGTCGAAGCGGGCGCGGCCGACCTTTAGCCCCGCCGTCTCGTACAGGTCGATCAGGAACAGCCACTCGGGTTCGCTCTCGGCGCATTCGAGCGGCGTCCGCGGGGCGTAGTGCTTGGGCAGCATCCCCGGACCGGGCATCGGCGCGTCGGCGGTCAACTTCGGCGGGGTCGCGTCGATCGGGCCGAGAACCGCTTCGAGTTGTGCGACTGTGATCGGGCCGGGGCGCAAAAGGCGGGGCTGGAAACTCGTCAGCGCGACGACGGTCGATTCGAGGCCGCCGACGCACGGGCCGCCGTCGAAGACCAGGTGAACGCGGCCGGCGAGGCTTTTGACGACGTGGTCGGCCGTCGTCGGGCTGAGTTCGCCAGAGCGGTTGGCGCTCGGGGCCGCGACCGGGACGCCGGCGGCGGCGATGATGGCGCGGGCCGACGCCAGCGCCGGGCAGCGGACGGCGACGGACAGCCCGCCGGCGGTCACGGCGTCCGGTACGTTCAACCCCTTCGGCACGACGATGGTCAGCGGGCCGGGCCAGAATTTCGCCGCGAGTTTCTTCGCTTCGTCCGGCCACGCCGCCACGACCCGACCGACCTGCGATTCGTCGGCGACGTGGACGATCAGCGGGTTCGTCGCCGGCCGGCCCTTCGCCGCGAAAATCTTGGCGACCGCGGCCGGGTCGAGGGCGTTCGCGCCCAGGCCGTAGACGGTCTCGGTCGGGAAGGCGATCAACTCGCCGGCGCGCAGGGCGTCGGCGGCGAGTTGCAGCACTTCGTCGGTGAGCGGGTCGAGGGGGATGCGGCGGGTCGGCGTCATGGGCGATTCTCGAAGCGCGGCGGCCGGTCGGCCCCGCGGTTACTCAGGCCGGCAAAGCGGGCGTGCGACGCGGCCGCCAGGAGCGTGCCGAAGGCGGCCCAGACGACCAGCCCGACGGCCGGCGCGAACACGCCGATCGTCGCGGTCGAACTTTGAAACATCAGCAGGTCGTCCCGCTTGCCGTCGAAGTCGTGCATCGGCAGCCAGCCCATGACCAACGACGGCACGCACCCTGCGCTCACGAGCGCGAGTGACTCGAAGTCGTTCGGGGAGACGGTCCGCGCGTCGAGGACCAGGACAACCGGCAGGCAGCAGCAGAGTTGGCCGACGATCAGGTAACCGCCGGCGAAGAAGCCGGCGGCGAGGATCGCGCGGACGGTGGCGATCATCGTCGTGCGGGCCGTGATCGAGCAGAAGATGCCCAGCCAGGCGAACGCCGAGACGTACACCGCCAGGAACAGAATACTCGCGGCCACGAGGGCCGGTTCGACCGCCCCGAAGGCGAGCGCCGTGGCCCACACCAGGAGCAACGCGGTGTAAATGCGGCGCATCCCCAAAACGACGCCGAGGAACTTGCCGCGGAGCATTTCGGCGGTCGTGAGGGGCGTCGAAATCAGGCTGATCCAGGTGTCCCGGTCGCGCTCCCCGGACACCGTCCCCGCCCCGCGGACCGCCGCCCCGAGCATGGCCAGCGTACTCAGCACGCCGGTGGCGATCCGCGCCCAGACGTTCATGGCTTCGGAAACCAGCCCGTAGTGTTCGGCGAACGAACTCGGCACGGCGTACAGGCCGAAGAGGTCGTGCAGGACGGG